>DATGXA010000230.1:0-23698 GCA_035299125.1 Opitutaceae bacterium | reverse complement strand
GGAGCCCGCAGCACCGGCACCCGCCGCGGTGCCTCCGCCGATGCCGGCCGAACCCACGAAGCCGGCCTTCGATTGGGAACAGTTTGTCGGCGTGAAACTCTTCGCGTGGCTCGCCGGCATCGGCCTGCTCGCGGCGATGGGTTACTTCCTCAAGTACTCCATCGATCACGGCTGGGTGCCGCCCACCGTGCGCGCGGCGCTCGGCTTCGTCGCCGGCGCGGGCCTGATCGTCGGCGGGTTGTTCAGCATCCGTCGCCAGTACGCGGCGACGGGCCAGTCGCTCGTCGCGACCGGCATCGTGGTGCTCTACGCCGTCACGGTCGCCTGCCGGCTCTACTACCGCTTCGACTTCTTCCAAGGGCCCGCCGCCGGCGCACTGCTGGTGTTGATCACTGTCGCGGCGTTCCTGCTCGCCGTGCGGCTCGAGGCGCAGGTCGTCGCGATCCTCGGTCTGCTCGGCGGGTTCCTCACCCCGATCATGCTCTCGACCGGCGTCGATAACCCGCCCGGTCTCTTCGGCTTCATCGCCCTGCTCGATCTCGGCATCCTCGCCGTGGCGCTGCACCGCCGCTGGTTCTACCTCGCCGCGCTCGCCGCCGCGGGCACGGTCACGATGCAGATCGGTTGGGCGGACAAGTTCTTCGAACTCGCGAAACTCCCCACCGCCGTCGTCGTGCTTGTGGGCTTCAACGCCCTCTTCGCGCTCGCGGTGGCGCTCGGTCGTCGTCTCGGCCGCAGTGGTGATTGGCTCGCCGCCGCCGCGCTCCTGCCGCCAGTCGTCGCGTTGGGCTTCACGCTCTATTTCTCCAGTTTGCCGGCCGTCGCCGCGCGCGCCGGCTGGGTGTTGGGCAACCTGCTTGCCGCCGATCTCGCGCTGCTCGCCGTGTGCGCGCTGCACCGGCCGTTCGCCCGGTTCGCGGTGGGCGCCGGGCTCGCGACGTTCGGCGTGGCGGCGGTCTGGATCGCCTCCGCCGTGAACGACACGCTGCTCCCGTGGGCGCTCGGCCTCGTGGTGGTCGTCGCCGCGTTGCACGCCGTCTTCCCATTCGTCCAGGAACGCCTCGAACCCGGCACCGATCGCCGCCGCTGGAGCGCGCTCTTCCCGCCGCTGGCGCTCGTGCTGCTGCTCATTCCGTTCGCGCAGATGGAAGAGGTGGGCTGGTGGCTCTGGCCGGCCGTGCTGGTGCTCAACCTCTTCGCCCTCGTCGCCGCAGCGCTCACACGTGTGCTCGCCGCGCTGGCCGCTTCGCTGCTGATCACGTTGTTCGTGCTCGGCGTGGCGATCGCTCAGCTGCCCGCCAACTTCGCCGGCGGCGAACGCGAGCTGCTGCTCGTCGCCGGTTTCTCGATCTTCTTCTGCGCCGGCGCCGTGTGGCTCGTGCGCCGTTTCGGCGGTTCGCTCGCCGGTTCCGCTCCAGACTGGTCCGCCTACCTGCCCGATGCGACCGCAGGGTTGCCGTTCGTGTTGCTGCTGATGCTCGTCTTCAAGCTCCGCCTGCCGGACCCGTCGCCGATCTTCGGAGTCGTTCTCCTGCTCCTCGTGCTGCTCTACGGCATCGCGATCGTCGCGCGCCGCGGCGCGCCGGTGCTGGCGGCGTTCGTCGGCGCGCTCCTGGTCGAGTACACGTGGAAGGGCGCGAACCAGCACCTGTGGGAACCCGGCGTGGCGCTGGTGTGGTACGCCGCGTTTGCGCTCGGCCTGCTCGCGGCGCCGTTCGTCTTCCGTCGGCGGGTGCTGGACCTGCAGCCGTTCTGGGCGGTCGCGGCGCTCGCGTTGCCGCTGCACTTCGGGCTCTTCCATCGCTGCGCCGTGGCGCTCTGGCCCGAGCTCATGCGCGACGCCGCGGGCGCGCTCGCCGCGGTCTGCGTGCTACCTCCGCTGGCCGGCCTCGTCGTGCTGTTGCGCTCAGTCGCGGCCGACGTGCCGTTCCGCCTCAACCGCCTCGCGTGGTTTGGCGCGGCGACGTTGTTCTTCATCACGCTCATCTTCCCGCTGCAGTTCAACTACCAGCCGCAGTGGCTCACGATCAGCTGGGCGCTCGAGGGCGCGGCGTTGCTCTGGCTCTTCCACCGGATCCCGCACCCCGGCCTGCGTATCGCCGGCCTCGCGTTGCTCACGGTCGTGTTCGTCCGGCTCGCGCTCAATCCCGCGGTGCTCCACTACGCGACGCGCAGCGACACGCCGATCTTCAACTGGATCCTCGGTACCTACGGCGTGGCGACAGCCTGCTGCTTCGCCGGCATGCGGCTCCTCGCGCCGCCGCGCGACCGTGCGATCGGCCTCAACGCCCCCGCGATCCTCGCTGTCTTCGGCACGATCCTCGCCTTCGCCCTCGTGAACCTCGAGATCGCCGACTACTTCACGCCCGAGGGCGCGTGGGTGCGGCTCGAGTTCTCGGGCGATTTTGCGCGCGACATCGCCTACACGATCGCGTGGGCGCTCTTCGCGCTCGTGTTGATCGTGGTCGGCATGTTCCGCCGCCTGCGCGCCCCGCGCTACGCCGGGATCGCCCTGCTCGCGGTCACGTACGGCAAGCTGTTCTTCCACGACATGAGCCGCCTCGAGACGTTCTACCGCATGATCGTCTTCCTCGTCGTCTCGGTCGTGACGCTCGCCGCTTCGTTCCTCTTCCAGCGGTTCCTCCGCAACAATCCTCCCGCCCAACCGTGAACCCGCTCCGCACCCTCGCCCCGCTCGCCGCGCTCGTCGCCACCACCCTCGCCGCCGGCCTCGACACCACCGCCTGGGAGTTCCGGCAAACGGTGACACTCGACGCCGCCGGTCCCGTGCGCCTCACGCTCCCCGCCGAGACGCTCGACGCCGCCCGCGCCGATCTCGCCGACCTCCGTCTGCTCGGCCCCGACGGCGCCGAACTGCCCTACGCCGTCGTACGCCGCAGCACCCAGCGCCCGACCGTCGAGCGCATCCCGACCCAGGCGCGCGTGGAGGCCGGCGCCACCATCGTCGAGCTCGGGCTCGCGAAGGAGCAACCGATCCAGCGCCTCCGTATCGAAACTCCGGCGGCGTACTTCACCAAGGGAGCGACCGTCGAGATCGAGGAAACGCCCGGCCGATGGCAACGCGTGGTGGACTCCGCGCTCGTCTTCCGGATGAGCGGCAACCTCGAGCAGACCACCCTCGACCTCGGCGGCCGCCGCGCGCGCACCCTGCGCCTCACGCTCGACGACACTGAACGCGGCCCAATTCCGATCACCGCCGTGATCGTCGAGACCGGCGGCAACGAAGCCGAGGAACTCATCGACCTGCCCGCGCGCGTCGTCGCGACGGAGCCGGAGGCCGGCGCCACGCGGTTCACCTTCGATCTCGGCCTACGCAATCGCCCGCTCGCCGAGCTCGTGCTCGCCGCGCGCGAGGGCGTATTCCAGCGCAACGTGCGCCTCGTCGCGCAACGCGCCGCCGAGGAGGAGATCGTCGAGGACACTCTCGCGACCGGCACGCTCGCGCGTCTTTCGTTCCCAGGAGGCCGCCACTTCGAGCAGCTCGCGTTGAAGGTCGACGCCGCCGCGCCCGCCGCGCGCCTCGAACTCGTCGTCGAGAACGGCGACAGCCCAGCGCTCACCGATGTGCGCCTCACCGCGCGCCTGCGCCGCGTCGACATCGGTTTCGAGGCGACCGCGGCCGGCACCTACACGCTGCTCGCCGGAGCGCCCAACGCCGCCGCGCCACGCTACGATGTCGCGGCCTTCGGCGCCGACTGGGGCCGACTGCCCTCGACCGCTCCCCGCGCCGGCGAACGCACCGCGAATCCCGGATATCGCCCCGCCCGGCTGACGATGGACGTGCCGGAGTTTGGCGGTCCGATCGATTCCACGAAATGGACTCACCGGCGCGACGTGATCCTCGTCGCCGCCGGTGCGCAGGTGCTCGAACTCGATCCGACCGCGCTCGCGTTGAGCCGCCCCGATCTCGCCGACCTCCGGCTCGTTCGCGGCGACCGCCAGGTGCCTTATCTGCTTGAGCGCACGTCGCGCCAACGCGGTGTGTCGCTCGGGCTCGTCGCCACGCCCGACGCGAAGCGCCCGACCGTCGGCGCGTGGGAGCTCGCGCTGCCTGTCGCCGGCCTGCCGGTCACGAGCGTGCGCGTGGTGCTGGAGGAGCCGGTGTTCGCGCGCACGCTGCTCGTCGGCGAGTTGGTGCCGGATTCGCGCGGCCAGCCTTGGAGGCGCATCCTCGGCAGCGCCTCCGTGCAACGCCGTAGCAACGACGACCCCGGCACGTTCACCGTCGCACTCGCCACGCGCCCGCAGACCGACCGCCTCTTTCTCGAGATCGACCACGGCGACAATGCGGCGTTCGCTCCCGTGAAAGCCGAGGCGCTCTACCCTGTACGGCGGCTGCGTTTCCGTGCCACGGAGACGACCGGCTGCGCGCTCCTCTACGGCAACGATCAGGTCAATGCGCCGCGTTACGATCTCCAGCTCGCGGCGCCGCGGCTGCTCGTCGCGCCGCAGAACACCGCCACGCTGCGAGCCATCGAGGGCGTGGAGTCCGGGCGCACGTCGCTCGGCTTCGGCGGCCCGGGCGCGCGCTTTGCCTTCTGGGGCGCGCTCGCGCTCGTGGTGGCGTTGCTCGTCTGGCTCGTCGCGAAGCTCCTGCCAAAGCCGCCCGCCGCTTGAATCGGCCGCCCGCTGCGCGCGGCGCCGTTCGCGCGCACCAAAACGAAAGCCCGCGGATCGAGGTCCGCGGGCTTGTTGCTGAATCGGACTGACGTTTCGTCAGAAGCGGAAGGCGATGCCGGCGGCGTAGCCGAACGAGCCACCTTCGATGTAGGAGACCGAGGCGGTGCCCACGAGCTTCGACGTGAAGTTGTAGCTCGCGCCCACGGTGGCGTCCCACTGGCTGTCGCGGTGCTGGCCGAAGTCGTCGGTATAGCCGGTGCTGGCGTTCACAGCGAACGAGTCGCTGAGCGCGTACTCGACGCCGGCGTCGGCACCCCAGATGCCATGGTCCTTGTCGATGGAGTTCGGGGACCAGTCGTAGCCGAGGCTGGCGCTCGCGAACGGCTTGAGGTTGCCGCGAACGACGTAGCCGGTGACGGTCGCGCCGGCCGCGTGGCCGAGATCGATCGCGCCTTCGGCCCAGGAGTACGCGTAGCCGAGCGAGACATCGACGTTGGCCGTGACCGGCACGTTAAGCGTCAGGCCGGTCGACATCGCGTCGACGCCGGAGTGGTTGATATCGGTCCAGCCGAAGCCGGCGGCGATATAGCGGCTGCCGAGCAGGCCCGCGGTCGCGACCGGGGCGGTCGTCTCGGTGGAGACGGAGCTCTGGGCGAACGCGGCGACGCCGATGGAGGAAGCTGCGAGAACAGCGATGAGTTTCATGTCTAGTTTTCTGTTTGTGGTTTGGTCTCCGGTTCGGGGCCGGAGAGGGCCGACGTAACTACGGACCACATCGCGCGCATCAATGAGAATAGTTCATGGCAGACACGGAACAAAATCTTGACGCGCGGGTCGTGCGAGCGCCCTCCGCGGGCTGTTCGCAATGTGCGGCGACAAGCGCCTTTTTCGTCCAACATTTGCTGGCCAACGCGACGCCTTCCTGCACGGTGCTCGCCCATGCGCATCCTGATCACCGGAGGAGCTGGTTTCCTTGGTTCGCACCTCTGCGACCGCTTGATCAAAGACGGCCACGAGCTCGTGTGCCTCGACAATCTTTTCACGGGCCGGAAGGAAAACATCGCCCACCTGTTGCAGCATCCGCGCTTCGAGTTCGTGCGGCACGATGTCGTCGACCCCTTCAAGTTCGAGGTCGATCAGATCTACAACCTCGCCTGCCCGGCCTCGCCGCCGCACTACCAGTACAACCCGATCAAGACCACGAAGACCTCGGTCATGGGCGCGATCAATTGCCTCGGCCTCGCCAAACGCGTGAAGGCGCGCGTCTTCCAAGCGTCGACCTCGGAAGTGTACGGTGACCCCGAGATGCACCCGCAGCGCGAGGAGTACTGGGGCCACGTCAACCCGATCGGCCGCCGCTCCTGCTACGACGAGGGGAAACGCTGCGCCGAGACGCTCTTCTTCGACTACTACCGCGAGAACAAGGTCGATATCCGCGTCATCCGCATCTTCAACACCTACGGCCCGCGTATGCTCGCCAACGACGGTCGCGTCGTCTCCAACTTCATCGTCCAGGCGCTCAAGGGCGAAGACATCACGATCTACGGCGATGGCACCCAGACGCGCTCGTTCTGCTTCGTCGACGATCTGATCGAGGGCTTCGTGCGTTTCATGAACCAGACCGAGATCGTCGGCCCGATGAACTGCGGCAACCCGGGCGAGTTCACGATGCTCCAGCTCGCCGAGCTCACGCTGAAGCTCGTCGGCGGAAAATCGAAGATCGTCTTCAAGCCCCTGCCCTCCGACGACCCGAAGCAGCGCCAGCCCGACATCTCGCTCGCACGCCGCGTGATCAAGTGGGAGCCGCAGGTCCCGCTCGAGCAGGGTCTGGAGCGCACGATCGCCTACTTCCGCAAACAGCTCCAGGCCGGCTGAGCCGCGCCGCACTTCCGGCTCGCCGCGAGGCGACTCGCGGCCAGGTCTCCAACCCGCGATCACGGTCGGCCTGTCGGGTACCGCGGCGAATGCGGGGCCCGATGAATCCAGCGAAAAGCAGCGTGCGTTTGTCGCGCACGCAAGATGGCCGATGTTAAGGGCGTGGTCGCATCTTCGTCAGCCGGCCGAATTGCGACGACGGAATCGTGGGTTTCCGCCGGGAGCCCGCTCGCGTTCCTCGACAGCTTGGGCGGTTGGGTCGATCTCGCCGGACTTGCCGTACTGCTGCTCGCCCTGCTGCTTGTCGTACTTTTCTACCGGCGGATGCTGCTCGATCTGCGCCGCTCCGAGCAACGACTACGGATGCTGCTCGAGGCCGCGCCATTCGCCGTCGTCGTCACGCGCAAAGACACCGGCCTCTTCCTCTTCGCCAACCGCCATGCGATCGGGTTGCTCGGCCTCTCGCACGACAACTACCGCACGCAACGCGTCCCGTACACGGATCCGCGATGGGACCGAGCCCGCCTCCTGGAGTACCTCGCCCTTCACGGGCGAGCGGAGAACATCGAAGGCAACATCCAGGCGTACGACGGAAGGAGGTTCCCCGCCCTCACCTCCGCGGCGCTCGTCCACTTCGACGGCGTTGACGCGATCCTCGGCACCTTCCAGGACATCTCCTCGCTGCGCGAAGCGGAGCTCAAGGTACGCAGCAGCGAGGCACGGATGCGCGCGGTCTTCGAAGCCGCCCCGGACGGAATCGTGATCGTCGACCCCGGAGGCGTGATTCACCACGCTTCCGACTCCAGCGCAGCACTCGTGGGCGTGGCCGGCGCCGCCGAACTTGTCGGCAAACAGGTCCTGGACTTTCTCGTCGCCGAAGACCGCAGCGCCGCACGGGAGTTGCTCCTCGCGGTCGGACATGATCCGACCGTCGAAGGCCCCGCCTTCCGGATCGAACGCCCCGATGGCTCACATGCCTGGATCGAGCCTCGCGCCGTGCGCAGTGCCGACCCGGTGACTGGCCATCCCGCGATCGTGCTCGTGCTGCGTGATATCACCCGTCGCCGCGCCGCGCAGGACGCGCTCGCCGCGCGCGCCAGCGAGCTGCAGCGCGCCCTCGACAGCATCGCGCGCCTGCAAAACGCCATCCTTCGCGTCTGCGCGTGGACAAAGCAGGTCAATGTCGACGGCGAGTGGATT
The DNA here is from genome assembly GCA_035299125.1 of Opitutaceae bacterium. Classification (GTDB taxonomy): domain Bacteria; phylum Verrucomicrobiota; class Verrucomicrobiia; order Opitutales; family Opitutaceae; genus CAJCBL01. Next base: position 15,982 of record DATGXA010000230.1, on the reverse strand, counting down.
CCGATCGAGCACTACCTCGCACAGCACCTCGGTCTCAAGATCTCGCACGGTATCTCGGAAAAGGGCTTGGCCATGCTCGATCTGCCGCCGGAGGGAAAAACTTCCGCGGACGAACCGCCGAAGAAGTAACATCCCCTTCGTGCGCTCGGTCGCCTTCTCACTCCGCGCGCAGCGTCACCTTGAGCAACTCGCGATCGCGCGACGACGGGCCGACGAGCACTTCGAACTCGCCGGGCTCGACCACGCTGCGACCTTCGGCATCCAAGATCTGGAACGCCTCGTGCGGCAGCACGACCTGCACGGTCTTCTTCTCGCCCGGCGCGAGGTGCACCCGCGCAAAACTCTTCAGCGCCTTGTTCACCCACGTGGCGCTTGTGACGAGGTCGCTCACATAGACCTGCACGATCTCGTCGCCCGCCCGCGCGCCCGTGTTCTCCACATCTATTGATACCGTAGCCGACCCACCGCGCGCCAGCGTGGCCGACGCGAGCCGGAGATTCGAATACCGGTAGGTCGTGTAGCTCAGGCCGTGGCCGAACGGGAACAGCGGCTCCTGGGTGAGATCGGCGTAACGGTCGCCGTGCTGGCCGCGCACCTGGCTGTAGAAGACCGGTTGTTGGCCGACGTGGACCGGGATCGAGATCGTGAGCTTTCCGGATGGATTCAGCTGGCCGAACACCGCCTCCGCGATCGCGCGACCGCCTTCCATGCCGGGGTTGAAACCTTCGAAAATCGCCGCCGCCCGCTTCGCCGCAGGCGGCAACACGAGCGGTTTGCTGTTCACGAGAACGACGATCATGGGCTTGCCGGTTTTCTCGAGCGCCTCGAGCAACGCGACTTGGCCGCCCTGCAGCTCGAGCGTGGCCGTGCTCTGGCCTTCGCCAGTGTAGCGCAGGTGATCGCCCACCACCGCCACCACGATGTCGCTCGCCTGCGCGGCGGCGACGGCGGCGGGAATTCCGGAAAGATCGTCGTCGATGATCGAGCAACCGCGCTCGTGGCGAACGGTGCAAGCGGACGGCGCCAGGGCGCGGATACCATCGAGCACGGTCGTCGTCTTCTCGCGCGGCTGAGTGCCAGCCTCCGGCGGATGCTGCGACGCGCCGAGCGTCCAGTCGCCAAGCTGCTGGACGGCGTCGTCGGCATTGGGGCCGACCACCGCGATCGACTTCACCTTCGCGGGGTCGAGCGGGAGCAGACCGTTGTTCTGCAGCAGCACCAAACTCTGGCGCGCGGCGTCGAGGTTCGCAGCGCGGTGATCGGCGCGGGCGATCTCGACCGCGGCGCGCGCGAGATCGGGCCGGCGCGGGTTCTCGAAGAGTCCCATGCGGAACTTCAGCGCGAGCACGCGGCGCAGCGGGGCATCGATCTCCGCTTCCGCGAGTCGACCGCTGCGCACCGCCTCGATGGCGCCCTCGAAGAACTTGGGCGTGACCATCATGATGTCGTTGCCCGAGCGGAGAGCGACGATCGCCGCATCGGCGTAGGTGGCGCAGACCTTCTGTTCCCAAACCAGGCGGCCGACGTTGTCCCAGTCGGTCACGAGCACGCCTTGGTAACCCCATTCGTCCTTCAACACCTCCTTGAGCAGCCAGCGGTTCGCGGTCGAGGGCACGCCGTCCATCGACTGATAACCTGTCATGAACGTCATCGCGCCGGCGCGGGCGGCGCGCTCGAAGGGCGGGAGAAAATAGCTGCGGAGTTTGCGGCGCGAGATATCGGCCTCGGAGGCGTCGCGGCCGCCCTGCGTCTCGGAGTAGCCGGCGTAGTGTTTCGCGGTGGCGAGCACGGCGGTGGGATCGGCGAGGCCGTCGCCCTGGTAACCGCGTATCATCGCGACGCCGAATTCGCCGATGAGGAACGGATCCTCGCCGAACGTCTCCCCCACCCGGCCCCAGCGCAGATCGCGCGTGAGGCAGAGCACGGGCGAGAACGTCCAATGGATGCCGGTCGGCGCCATCTCTTCGGCGGTCACGCGCGCGACTTTCTCGAGCAACGCGGGATTCCAGCTCGTCGCGAGCGCGAGTTGTGTCGGGAAGATGGTGGCACCCTTCCAGAACGAGTGGCCGTGGATCCCGTCCTCGCCGACGAGCAGTGGGATGCAGAGGCGGTTTTGCGCGGCGAGATCCATCGCGCGGTCGATCTTCGGGCCTAGGATGTGGAGGATGGAGCCCGGCTGGTGGGTGTTGATGAACGAGAGGTCGTCGGGCCGCGCGTCCCACATGATCAGCTGGCCGACCTTCTCCTCCAGAGTCATGCGGCCGACGAGGTCGGCGACGCGTTCTTCGACGGGCAGAGCGGGATTGCGATAGGCGGGAACGGACATGGCGGGCGCGCTGGAGGCGCCAGACAGTGCCGAGAGAACGCCGAACGTCGAGAAGCCAAGCGCGGCGAGCAGGGGGAACGGGCGAAGCGGTTTCATAGGGGTGGAAGGCAAAGTGCGCCGCGCGGCCGGCGCGGCCAAGCGAGAAGGCCGCAAATGCCCGAACGCGAAGGCGTTTCGATGCACCGACGGCGCGCGAGCAGCCGGTGCACGTGCCTATGTTCCGGTTACGGTGCGGCGACCAGGAACGGGATGTTGGCGTGCGCCACGGTCGATCCCGGACCATCGACATAGACGAACAACCGGTACGCGCCGGGGCGCTTGGGCGCGGTGAACTCCGCCACACATCGCCCGTCGACCGGCCGTTTCGCCTGTCTCGGGAACCGTAACGACTCGGGCCGGACCTCCGGCGAGCCGCCGACGCCGCGCTGCGTGCTCTCCGGCAGCAACTCCCAGCGCACGCGGAGCTCACCGGGAGTGCCGCGGAGCAAATCGCTTTCGGCGCGCACGCGCGCACCGGGCACGAGGCGCACACCAACCGACGGCGGTTGGCCGTTGAGCCGCAAGGCGCCCACACGAGGCGCAAGCGCAGGCGCCGGTTTGCCGGACCAAAGGCCCGCGAGAACCTCCGTCGCCTCTTCGGCGCGGCCGGTCTCGTCGAACAGGCCGAACCAAGTGGGAGTCGCCTCCTGTTTCTGCCCCCAAAGGAAGGCGTAGCTGCCGAGGCAGTGTTCGGCGGAGGTGATCGCGCCGTAGCGCACGGCAAAGAGCTCCGCCTTCTCACCGCTCGTCGGTTCGATCTCGGCGCCCCACGGTGTGCGCGGCACCTCCCAGCTGCCAGTGGTGCCCCACTCGGTGACGAGATACGGCCCGGACCAGCCACTCGCGGCGAGATCGTGGGCCAGCTTCAGGATGGGACCGTAGCTGTTGCTCCCGACCAAATCGACGGAGGGGCAACGTGTCCGGATCATGGTGCCGACGCCCGGATTCGGATGCGCGATCACGGTCATCACGGGATGGTGCGGATCAACACGTTTGATGTACGCCGCGACCGCCTCGATGGTGTCCCAGACCTTCGGATTGTGCGCGCCGCTCTCGACCTCGTTGCCCACGCCCCAGAGCAGCAGCGCAGGCTTGTCCTTGAAGCGGTCCACCGCGCGGCATAACTGCTCGATCTGGGCGCGCACGGCCACCTCGTCATCATAATTGAAGCTGCTTCGCTCGTGCTGAACCCAGAGTCCGGCACACACGGTGAGCCCGCGCCGCCCAGCTTCGTCGATGATGCGCGCAGTTTGATCCGGATCCCACGTGCGTACGGAATTCGCCCCCGCGGCCGCGAGCAGGTCGAGCCGAGCCATGCCACCGGCGCCGCGCACGTAGAACGGCGCGCCAGCGCGTCGGAGTTCGTAGCGACCCGGTTCAGGCGAGTGGAGCGAGACGGTGATCGGCGCGGCCGGCGCGACGGCGCCGGCAAACGCGCCGGCCAAGAGTGCAGCGCAAAGGGTGATTTTCATGGGGAAAACGGCTGGGGAACGGCGAAAGGATATCCGTTTCGACGATTCGCGCCAGCGGCGGAAGACGCGGCCTGCGCCGTGTGTCAGGCGACGGCCGGAGCCGGCGTCGTCGGCTGGCGCGTGGCAAGGTCCTGCTCGATCTGTTTCACCTGCTTTTCCTCGAGCGGGTAGAACAGGATCGCGAGGCCGCTGAGGAAGGCGAAGCCGCCCGGCAACAGGCTGAAAAGCAGCGTGATTCCGTGGATCGCCTGCGGTGTCTGCGCGGCGTTGGCCACGTAACCATAGTGCGCGAGCAGCCAGCCGATCATCGCGCTGCCGATCGCGAGGCCGACTTTCTGCACAAAGACGGTGGCGGAGAAGACGAGCCCGGTCGTGCGGCGGCCGAACTTCCACGCGCCGTAATCGGCGGTGTCGGCGTACATCGACCAGACGATCGCCGGCGTGGGGCCGGCGACGAACGAGGCGAAGATGTTCAGCGCGTAGAGCACCGGCATGTTGTGCGGATTCGCGACGTAGCAGGCGGCCATGCCGAGCGCGTTGAGCAGCGTAAGCGCGATCATGAGTTTCCGCCGGGAGACGAACTTCGTGAACAGTTTCGTGCTCAGCGAACCGGCGATGAACGCGAGGAAACCGACGAGGTTGAACGTGCCGAGCCCGGCCTCGTTGCCGACGACGTATTTGAAATAGTAGATACCGGATCCGCTGCGCAGGCCGGTGTTGGCCAGAGTGAGGAACGCCGCGAAGAAGAGCACGAGCCACGGGGCATTGCGGAAGAGATCGCGTAGGTCGCGCCCGAGCGAGAGATCCTGGTCGGCCGGCGGGGCGACGCGTTCGCGGGTTTTCCAGAACGTGTAGAGAAACATCGCGACCGAGATCACCGCGAAGATCGCCATGGTGTTGCGGAAGCCGGCCGCCGGGCTGCCGCTCACGCCGGCGAGGAAGTCCTTCAGCCACGGCACGAGCCAGCCGATCAGGAGCGCGCCGGTGAACGCGCACGCGAAGCGGTACGTCGAGAGCGAGGTGCGATCGTCGGACGAGGACGACATCACGCCCATCAGCGCCGAGTACGGGGTGTTGATCGCGGCGTAGGCGACGAGCATCAGCGCGTAGGTCGCGTAGGCGAAGACGAGTTTCCCGTCCGGCGAGAAATCGGGGTTCATGAACATCACGTAACCGAGGACTCCGTAGGGAAACGCTCCCCACAGCAGCCACGGGCGAAACTTGCCCCAGCGCGTCTGAGTGCGGTCGGCGAGGATGCCGATCAGCGGATTGAGCATCGCGACCACGATCGGCAGCGTGCCCATGAGCGTGCCGACCGCCTTGGTGTCCTTCAGGCCGACGACATCGGTGTAGTAGTAGGCGAGGAAGATGTTGAAGGCCTGGAAGAAGAAATTCGAGGCGGTGTCGCCGAGGCCGTAGGCGAGTTTCTCGGCGAAGGTGAGCCGTGCGGGGGTGGTCATGGCGCGAGGGGCGGATTGGGTTGTGGGGCGAGATAGTGGAAGAAATCGAAGTCGGCCGGGCACGCGGAATCTGCGGAATCCTGCGCGCAGAGGACCGCGAACGAGCCGGTGAACGCCCAGCCCACACCGCCCTCGATCGGGTGGTCGTCGGAGAGGATCGTGGCGTCGAGCGCGGGACCGATGTCGCGAGGGGAGGAAGCGGCGCCGAGGAAGAACTGCAGCGTCTCACCGTCGAGCCGCGCGCCGAACTCGAGCGGACCGGTGGCGGGCAACGGGAGCGGACGCGACAGCACGAAACGAAAGCGGCGATTGTCGCAGGCGAGCACCTGCAACTCGCGCCCGCCGTCCGCGCGGCCGGACACGAACGCGTAGTAGAAATTTGCGCTGTTGTAGAAGAGCGCCAGCCCGGCCTGCTGCTGGAAATTGCGCGGCGCGAATTCCAGGCGAGTGCGAACCGTGCACTCGTGGTGGAGCAGACGGAAGCCGACGGCGCTCTGGTCGAACGCGGATTGCAGCGAGTAACGTCCGCGGAGCCGCAGGAAACCGGGCCGCTCGGTGAGCGAAAGCCACGGCGGGTCAACGGGCTCGCGCAGGGTGTTCCACTGCGGATCGAGCGCGGGCGCGGCGAAGTCGTCGTAGAATCCGCGCAGGTAGCCCGGGGCAGCGGCGGCTTCGGGCAACTCGACGGTGGCGAACGGACGGCGTCCTCCGCCGGCAAGCCGCGGCCAATCGCCCGCGGGCCAGTCGAGCGCCTGTAGTGCCGTTTCGCGACCGAGGATGCAGCGGCGCCGAGCTCCGACGGGGCGACTGCAGAGGTGGAGCAGGAACCAGCGGCCGTCGGGCGTCTCGACGAAGGACGCGTGGCCGGCCTTCTGCAGCGGCGCCGCGGGATCGCCGCTCGCGGTGAGCAGCGGGTTGTCGGGATGCACCTCGTAGGGGCCGGCGAGAGTGCGCGAGCGCGCGACGGTCACGGCGTGTTCCCAGCCGGTGCCGCCTTCGGCGGTGACGAGCCAGTAGAATCCGTCCTTCCGGTACAGGTGCGGTCCCTCGGTGATGCCGAGCCGCGTGCCGGGGAACATGACGATGGGTTCGCCGACGAGCCGTTGCTCCGCGACGCTGAATTCCTGGAGGGTGATGCCGGCGAACGCATCGATACCGGGCGAGAGCCGCCAGCGCTGGCAGACGAGCCATTTGCGTCCGTCGGCATCGTGGAAGAGCGAAGGGTCGAAACCGGAGGCGTTGAGCGGGATCGGCTCGGACCACGGGCCCTCGATGCGCTCGGCGGTGACGAGGAAGTTGCGCACGTCCTTAAACGGTCCCCACAGGCTTTTGGCGTCGGTGTAGACAAGCCAGAAGCGACCGTCGGCGTGCGTCAGGCACGGCGCCCACACGCCGCCGGAGTCGGGATTGCCGCGCATGTCGAGCTGCGAGCGACGGGTGAGCGCGCCCCCGATCAGTTCCCAGTTCGCGAGGTCGCGCGAGCGATGCAGCCGCACGCCCGGCCACCACTCGAAGGTGGAAGTCGCGACGTAGTACCACTCCCCGACCCGGCATACGCTCGGATCGGGATGGAAGCCGGGGAGGATCGGGTTGTGGACGGTGGCCATGGGTGGACTGGCGTAGATCGCGCGGAGAGCGGACGGGCTGCGGCGAGCAACGTCCCTACTGTTTCGTGGCGCCGAGGTAGGTCTGGATGGCGTGCCCGGGAATCCGGCACGCGACCGTCTCGGCGCCGATGGTCAGAGCGAAATCGCGGGCGGAATCGGTGGCGTTGAGCACGACGATCGCGAGCGAACCATCGGGGTTGGCGAACGCGATCGATTGCAGCTCGGCCGGACCGCCGCTAGAGGCGATGCGGTGCGCACCGGGCTGCACGTAGCGGCTGAAATGTGCGATGTAGTAGAACGAACTCTGGTAGCTCACCGTGCCCGCGGCGGTGTCGACCAACACGGGGGCGTCACAGAGGTTGCCCACGTGGTTGGGCCCGCCGGTGAGATCGAGCGCGATGTTCCAGTCGATCCAGCCGCAGACCCAGTTGCGGAGATCGCCGATGATGTTGGACGCATAACGTTCGCCGCGGTCCCAGCGGCCGGGTTGCATGCCGCCTTCGAGGCAGCCTTCGGTGAAGAGGATCGCCTTGTCGGGAAACGCGTCGTGCACGCGCGTGCTCGCGGCGAAATCGTCGCTCACGTACCAATGCAGCGCGGCGCCCCAGACGTATTGCGAGGCGGCGGGATCGCCGAAGGTGGCGCGCGCGTGGGCTTCGAGGATGTCGCGGTTGTGGTCGTGCACGAGCAGCTTCACGCCGCCAAAGCCCGAGCGCGCGAGCGTGGGCCCGAGGTGGTCGCGCACGAAATCGCGCTCGGCCTCGGGGGTGTAGAGACACGACTCCCAAACCTGCTTGGCCTCGGGCTCATTCTGCACCGTGAGCGCCCAGACGGGAACCTTCTCTTCGCGCTGCATCGCTTCGAGAAAGCGCACGAAGAAACGCGCCCAGACATCGCGGCATTCGGGGCGGAGCTCGCCGCCGCCGGTCATCGAATTGTTGGTCTTCATCCAGGCCGGCGGGCTCCAAGGCGAGGCGAGCAGGCGGAGGCGTTCGCCGCCGGCGACGCGGCTCGCGTCGTGGATGAGCGGGAGGAGCCAGCGGCGCATCGGCGCGAGCGTGAAGTCGCGCAGCTCGATGTCGCCGGGGGTGTCGTCGAGCGACCAGGAACGAAGGGAGAAATCGCAGCTGTTGATGTGCGTACGAGCGAGGGTGTAGCCGATCCCCGCGCGCGGATCGAAATAGCGGCGGAGCACCTCGTCGCGGCGCTCGGCGGGAAGTTGAGCGAGTGCCCATGCGGCAGACTCGGTGAGCGCTCCGCCAAACCCGACAATCTCCTGAAAACGCTGCGCCGGATCGCAAACGACCGCCAGCGTGTCGGTGGCCGCGGGTGCTGGCGCATCGATGGGCGTGAGCAGGTGGCCGGTGTCGCGCGCGGTCTCGATGACCGACCAGCGGCGGGAGTTTTCCGCGGCTGTTGCAGAAACGACGCCGGTGGCAGCTAGCGCGGTGAGCAGGAGGGGGCGAAGCATAGGGGAAAAAGGGCCGGGGTTGTCGCCGATCGACAACCCCGGCAGGGATAATGGCCGGAACGCCCCAACGCGCGCCGGCCGCACATGAACCCGAATCAGAAGGAGACGCCGTAGGTCAGGCGGAACGAGATCGGCGGATTGTAGATTTGTCCGTAGAGTTTGGTGTCGTTGAGGATGTTATCCACGTTGAGCTGGCAGTACTGGTTGTAGTTTCCGAGCTTCCACTCCTTGCGGACGAAGCCGCCCATCGAGAACTGCGCGGGCATGTAGAGCACGATGAGCTGGCCGTTGGTGTCGGTCTGGACCTGGCCCGAGCCGTGGGTGAAGCCGGAGAAGTAGGCGCGCTTGGCCGAGTAATCGGCGCCAAGACCGACGATCCAGCCCTTGAGGGAGTCCTCGAACTTGTAGTTCGCGAACATCGAGTAGCGGTACTTCGGAGTGTCGTCGCCGGGGAAGAAACCGACGTTGGTGCGGGTCGAGGTGTCGGTCGGATCCGTGTAGGCCTCGGCGAGCGAGAGCCCCTTGAGGCCGAAACCGGCATTCGGGAAGTACCACGTCGCCCAACGATCTTGGGGATACGGATACTTGAGCCAGGTACCACGATTGATCTGCTTCACCGAGGCGTTGACCGAGGCGGAGAGCACAACCTGGAATTGGTCGTTCGGAGTGATGACGACCTGACCGTCCCAGCCCTTCGACTCGGACACGACCGTCCAAGCGGCGCCCATGTTGCGCTCGTTCGCCGAGCCGTTGCCGATCGGGCCGTTCTGGAAGTAGGCGTCGTCGAGCGTGGCGTTGTTGATGCCAGGATCGTCGAGGTTGTTACCGTAGTACGCCCAACCGGCCCAGCTGGGGGCGGCCGCGGCGAAGAAGGCGTCCATGAAGGCGGCGCCCTCGGGAGTGCTGGCGTTGATGTAGATGCTGGCGGCCGTGGCGCTCTGGCCGTTGATCGGCGAAGTGAGCGAGACGGCACCGGCGTTGCACGCGGCGATCCACGCGGCCTGGTAGGCAGCGTTGGGGTTGTAGGTTTGGCCGTTGGCGACGAAGCCGTTGACGGTGATCGGATTTCCGTTCGCGTCGTGGCTGTTGTAGGTGGTGTTGGCGAAGGGATTGTAGAAACCGGTGCCGTTGGCGTCGCCGAGGTTGTAGACGATCGGCTTGTTGGGATCGAAGCGCGGGTTGCCCAGAGGAGCCGGCGTGGCGAAACCGGAGGCCTGCCACGCGCTCTTCGTGATCTTGTAGTGGCTGATCGAGCCCGAGACCTTGCCACCGAAGAGGTCGAACTTCACACCGAACTCGGTGCTCTTCGCGGTGTCGGCCCCGACGGGATTGCCAGTGAGGGCATTATGAAGACCGCCGAAGTTGGGCTGGAAGCCCGAAGCCTTCAGGCCGAAGAGCGAGATATCCTTGGTGAGTTTCACCATCAGACCCTTCTGAACCGAGTTGTGGCCCTGATCGTTGCCGCGGGCGCTCGAGGTGTTTTCCACCCCAGTGGTGGAGATCGTCGTGGAGGTGTTGTACAGAGCGCTCGTGTCGCGGCGGTAGCCGGCCATGAGGATGATGCGATCATCCACGCCCCAGAGCCTGCCAAGCTTCAGGAAGTTGTTGACGTAATACGCGCGGTCCCAAACGCGACCCTGGTTGTCGCGGAGTGTCTGGGTGAGCGGGGCCGTCGCCGAGCCGTCGCCGTTTGCACCGAAGCGGACAGGAGTGAGGTCGTTGGGGCCTTTGTACCCGAAACTTGAGGCGGGCATGGCCCAACCGTCACGCCACGTCTGGTTGAACAGTTCCGAGTAGCCGACCAGGATCTGGTCCTCGACGCGGTACCAGCTGCGGGGGAACAGCAACTTCCTGGAAGTGGCCTCCACGCGGGACTGCTGTCGCTCGTAGACGGCCTTCTGCTTGTTCCACTGGAAACGAAGCACTTCGTTGTCGAAGGTGCCGTACTGGAGGTTGGCGTTGGAGGGAGTCACGCCGTCACCGAGACTGTTGTTGGTCGCGGCGAGGACGATCGTCTGGCCGAATTCGGCGCCGGGGTTGCCGGGCAGGATCTGGAAGATGCCGCCGTTCACATCGCGCGTGTTCTGCCAGTACTTGTTGTAGGTGTAGCTGCCGAGCAGATCGAGCGACGGCGTCCACTTCCCTTCGGTGAGCGCACGTTGGGTGACGGTGACCTCGATGTTTTCGAGGCGCTGGTTGTTGTAGGTGTCCGGGCCGGAGAGATTGATCGTCCGCTTGTTCGCACCCGGCGGATAGTAGAAGCCCGTGGCTTCCAGCTGGTCGTTGTTGATCGGGGTGTTGCCGTTGCCGCTCGCGGCACGCAGGACCCGGAAGCCGTAACCGCTTTGTTTCGACTGATTGAGCTCGGTCTCGACGGTGATCTTCGTCGTCTTCGTCGGCGCCCAGGAGATGGACGGGGCGATGAAGAGATGGCGGTTCCTCTGGTAGTCGATGTTGGTCTCGGATTGCTCAGCGGCCGCGATGAAGCGGTAGTCCAGACCGGAGACCAGCGGCCCGGTCACGTCGAGGGTGCTGCGCTGGCTGTCGTACGAACCGATCGAGAAGGTCGCGTCGCCCTTGAACGTGCTCAGCGGCTTCTTGGTGATGTAGTTGACGACACCGCCGAAGTTGCCCGTGCCGTAGAGCAAGGCGTTCGGGCCCTGCACGATCTCGACGCGGTCGATGTTCACCGAGTCGCTCGGCGCACCACGCAGGAATCCGTTGCGCAGCACGTTGTTCGTGAGGAAGCCGCGCATCTTCACCTGAGTGCCGCTGATGTTCGAGGTGACGCCTTCGGGATTGTTGACACCACCCTGGCCATACGCGCCGCCTTGGATGCCACCGACGCCGCCGGTGTTCTCCAGGTCGTTTTGCGTCTTGAGCGAGATACCAGGCGAATACGAGAGAGCTTGGCGGAGGTCTTTCGCGCCGATGTCGTTGATGAACTCGCTGGTCACGACCTGCATCGGAATCGGCAGGTCCTTGATGTCCACGCTCACGCGGGAACCCGAGATGGTGTTGGTCGCGGCATAGCCGTGATCTTTCTCGGTGTTCACGATGAACGGCGAAAGAACGACGATCTCATCGGCACCCGAAGCCGAGGTTTTCGGCTCCGAGGACTCGTCCGCGGCTGGAGGAGCCGACTGGGCAAACAGGGAAGGAGCGATGGCAGCTCCGAATGTGAGCAGGGCCGCGAATGACCGAGTGCGGGCCTTCATGGCACATGGGGTCTTCATACTTGGGTCTAGGTGTTTGTTTCTGGGGGGGAGAGGAACCCGGGAGCTGTTTCAACTCCTGATCGGCAGTGCTTCGAGCCACGAACTTCGGTGAAACGCTTCCGAACAAGAGATGAGGTACAAGCCAGCGGGGGGTACGGGAAACAGGGCCGAGAGAAATGCACAGCACTGCATTGTCAATGATTTTGTTCTCGTTTTTGTGCACATCCCGTCAGACGACGGAATTCAAACTTTTCCTAGGTGCTTCTCGAGGTAGATCCGCCCTAAAGCACCCCCACCAAAGGTTCGTTTCGCCGTTTGTTCTCGTTTTAGTGCACAACTTTGTTCTGGATTTGTTCTCAGCCTTTCGTTTACCTTTCCGAAGTCACCCGCACCCCGCCTGCGATGAATCACATCAACCAAGAGCGCATCGCCGAACAGCTGAAGATCTCCCGCGCGACCGTCTCGCGCAGCCTCGCCAACCATCCCTCGGTGAGCGCCGAGACGCGCGCCGCCGTCCACCAACTCGCGGCGGAGCTCGGCTACAGCGTCACCCCGGGCCGGGGCCCGCGGCGCCGAAGAGGCAGCAAGCCGTTCACGATCGGCGTCATCATCGGCGTGCCCGCGTCCAACGTGGCGATGGCCACCTTCCCCGAAGTGCTCAAGGGCATCCGTCAGCGCGCCGACGCCGACGACATCGCGGTCGATGTCTGTTATGAAAATCCGGCGACATTCGACGCCACTTCGCCACGCCTCTCCGTGTTCCGCCAGATCCGCGCCGCCAACTGGCGCGGCGCCATCCTGATCTACCCGTTCCCCGACGAAGCGGTGAAGATCCTCGCCGACAAGATCTCCCTCGTGACGATCCTCGAGGACTACTCGCACCTCGCGCTCGACTCGATCGATGTCGACAACGCCGCCGGGACCGAATGCCTCGTGCAACTGCTCGCCGACCGCGGCCACCGGCGCATCGGCTTCGTCGCTTGGCACTACACCGTGGGCGGCCACTGGGCCTACCGCCGGTTCGGCGGCTACACCGAGGCGTTGTTCCGCGCCGGGCTCGAGTTCTCCCCGGAGTGGGTGATCAACATCCACCGCAACGCACCCGTCTACGACCAATCGATCGACATCGCCCGCGAGGTCGCCCGCCTCACCCGCGAACAGAAGGTCACCGCCTGGGTCTGCGCCGCCGACCACCAGGCCTACCACCTCATCAACGATCTCCGCTCGCTCGGCCTCAAGGTCCCGGCCGATTGCTCCGTCACCGGCTTCGACGGCATCGAGCCTCCGGTCGGCCAGCCGCCGGTCACCACCGTTCGGGTACCGACAGCCGAGATTGGCGAATCCGCCGTCGCTCGGCTCGCCGGCCGCCTCGTCACTCCGCGCGCACCGTACCGCAAGATCCTCGTCGAAGCCGACCTGATCGCCGGCGCCACCGTCGCCGCGCCGCCCGCCCAGACCTAGCCCCTTTTCCCCGTCCTCGGCCCGCGCCCCCAGCTCTCGGCGGGCCACAAAACTTCAACCACGTCCGCGACCGTACTCCGGTCGGCAGCGACTGCTTTGCGTCTCTTCCCGTGAAAACCTCCGTCTCCGGTTCCTTCGTCAACGCCTTCGGCGGCCGCTACTATCGCATCGCCCACTGCGACCAGCTTCCGCCGTTCTTCATGAACATCGTCAGCTCGTCCGACCTCTGGCTCTTCCTCGCCAGCAACGGCGGGCTCACCGCGGGCCGCACCTCCGTCGAGGGAGCGCTGTTCCCCTACATGACCGTCGATCGCCTCTACGACGGGGCCGGTGTCACCGGCCCCGTCACCGCCTGTTGGGTCGAACGCGACGATGGCACCCGCACCCTCTGGCAACCGCTCGCGCCACACGGCACCAGCATCCATCGCGTCGAGAGGAACCTCTACAAGAGCATCGAAGGCGATCGCGTGTGGTTCGAGGAAATCCATCCCGCACTCGGCATCGTCTTTCGCTCCGGCTGGTCCACCGCCGACGACCACGGCTTCGTGCGCCGCTGCGAGCTCGTCAACCTCGGCCAACGCGCCGTTCGTATCCGCCTCCTGGACGGCCTGCGCAACCTCCTCCCGCCCGGCATCGTCCCGAGGCTCCAGAACGAGAGCAGCTGCCTCGCCGACGCCTACAAGGCCGCCGAGCTCCTCCCCGACTCGACGCTCGCGGTGTACGCGCTCTCCGCCGGCATCGTCGACCGCGCCATCCCGATGGAGTCCCTCCGCGCGACGGTCTCGTGGTCCGCCGGGCTCCCCTCGCCCACGATCCTGCTCTGCGACGCGCAACTGCCCGCGTTCCTCGCAGGGGAAACCGTCACCGCCGAGCACCGCCGCCGCGGACGCCGCGCCGCCTACCTCGCCTGCGCCGAGCTCGACCTCGCTCCGGGAGCCACCCACTCGTGGGTCGTCGCGGCCGACACCAATCTCAGCCAAGCGGCCGTCGTCGCTCGTCGCCGTTTCCTAACCACAGGCGAGCCGACAGAAACCGTCTTCGCCGCCGCGGATGCCGCCACGCAACGTCTCCGCGCACTCGTGGGCGCCGCCGATGGACACCAGGCCGGCGCCGACGAAACCGCCACCACGCATCATTTCGCAAACGTCCTCTTCAACGTCCTGCGCGGCGGCGTCTTCTTCCCTTCCGGTCGCGTGCCGACCGCCGACTTCGCCGCGCTCGCGCGCGCCCGCAATCCAATCGTGGCCGAACGCCACGCGCCGTTGCTCGTCGCACTTCCGCAGGAGCTCGAGCCCGCCGAGTTCCTCGCCCGGCTCGCCGCCGCCGGCGATCCGCAACTCGAGCGCCTCGGCCGCGACTACCTGCCGCTCACCTTCAGCCGCCGTCACGGCGACCCGAGTCGCCCTTGGAACCGTTTCCGCATCCGCGTGCGCGACGAGCACGGCCGCCCAGTGCTCGCCCATGAGGGCAACTGGCGCGACATCTTCCAGAACTGGGAATCGCTCGGCGTGAGCCATCCCTCGTACCTCGGCGGCATGGTCGCGCGTTTCCTCAACGCCTCCACCGCCGATGGCTACAACCCCTACCGCATCACGCAGGCCGGCATCGAGTGGGAGGTGCCCGATCACGAAGACCCGTGGGCATCGATCGGATACTGGGGCGACCACCAGGTCGTCTACCTGCTGAAACTCCTCGAGTGGACGGAACGCTTCCAACCCGACCTCGTCGCCGGCTGGCTGCGCTCCGCGCGCTTCAGCTACGCCGATGTCCCATACCGCATCGCCGACTATGCCGCGATCCGCCGCCAACCGCGTGAAACGATCACGTTCGACGAAGCCCGCCACCGCGAGATCGAGGCCGACGCCAAACGCCTCGGCACCGATGCCCGCCTCGTCCGGGACAGCGCGGGCGAAGTCCGGCTCGCCAACCTCACCGAGAAACTTCTGCTCCTCGTCGCCACGCGCCTGACAAATTTCGTCGCCGAAGGCGGAATCTGGCTGAACACCCAACGCCCCGAGTGGAACGACGCCAACAACGCGCTCGTCGGCAACGGCCTCTCCGTCGTCACGCTCTGCTACCTGCGCCGCCTGATCGCGCATTGCCGCAGCGCCCTGCTGCCCGCGCTGGGCGACGCGCCGGTCGAGATCGCCTCGTCCATCGCGACGCTCGCGGAGCAACTGCTCGCGATCCTCGAGCGCGAGCGCCCGCTGCTCGCCACCAGTCCGATCGCGCCGTCCGCGCGCCGCGCACTCCTCGACGCCCTCGCCGAAGCCGGCTCCGCCCACCGCGAGCGCGTCTACCGCGGCGCCCTGGGAACGCCGTCGCCGCTCGCGCCAGCCGCGCTCCGCCGGCTCTTCGAACTCGCGCAGGACTTCGTCGACCACTCGATCCGTGCCAACCGCCGCGCCGACGGCCTCTACCACGCGTACAACCTTCTTGAGTTCTCCGAGCAGCCGCCGTCGCTCCACGTGAGCCACCTGCAACCGATGCTCGAGGGTCAGGTCGCGGTGCTCAGCTCCGGTCTGCTCTCGCCCGCCGAGACGCTCGCGCTGCTCGACGCCCTCCGCCGCAGCCCGTTGTACCGAGCCGACCAGCACAGCTACATCCTTTACCCCGATCGGGAGCTGCCCGGCTTCCTCGAGCGCGCCGTCCTGCCGGCCGACGCCGCCACGCAGGAGCCGCTCGTCGCTGCGCTGCTCTCCGCCGGAGACGAACGCCTCGTGCTCCGCGATGCCGCCGGCGCGCTGCGGTTTCATCCCGACCTGATCAACGACGACGCCCTCGCCGCCCGACTGCACGCCCTGGCCACGGAGCCGCGCTGGAGCGAGCTCGTCGCCGCGCGCACGCCAGCCGTACACGCGCTCTACGAACGCGTTTTCAACCACCGCGCCTACACGGGCCGCAGCGGTTCGATGTTCGCCTATGAGG
>DATGXA010000229.1:0-5221 GCA_035299125.1 Opitutaceae bacterium | reverse complement strand
TCGCGCGCCCGGCGGGTTTCTCGCTGTCGGGCGTCATGGCTGCGGGGGTTTGGCCGGCGCGGAGGCGCCGTCCTGCCACGAGCTCTTCACATAGGTGCGGGAGGCGAACTGGGGCACGCCGCGCTCGCCGGATTTGAGCATGGCGGCGACGAGCGAAACGGCCTTGGCACCGACCACGCCCGGGTTCGGACAGACGCCGGCGAGCTCGCTGCCGCGGTCCAGCAGGCAGAGCGAGGCGCACGCGACCTCCTCCGGCACGCGCAGACCGGCGGTCCGCAACATCTCGCCGATGACCGACCAGTTGCACATCACGGCGTCGACGCGGTGCGCGCGGATCCAGTTGCGCAGCAGCTCGCCCGCCTGCGCGGTGGTGCAGTTGTAGGGAAAGAGCAACTCCGGCACGCGCTCGTCGGCCGGCACGGTGTTCTGCTCGAGCAGATAGCCGGCGGTGTAGAGGCGCTCGGTCGCATCCTCGTCGGCCCGGCCGATCGCGAGGCCGATACGCTGGTAACCGAGCGCGCGCAGTCGTTGAAACGCGAGGCGCACATCCTGCCGATGGTCGCTGCCAACAACGGGCGCGGGCGGGTCCATGTGCAGCGAATCGATCTTCACGATGCTGTACTCGTCCCAATCGAGTGTGACGGGGGCGAAGCCCGGATCGAAGGCCGCGAGCACCACGCCCGTGATGTTCTGCTCCTTGAGGAAAGCGTCGAGCCGCAGGCTCTCGTTGCCCTCCACGCCCACCGTTATGACCTCCAGCTCGTAGCCCAGCTCACGCGCCTGCTCGCGGGCGCCCTCGAGGATCTGCTGCTGCGGCCGGTACAGCGCCGCGCCTTGGTCGAGCGGATGGTTGATCAGGTAAGCGACGCGCGGCGCCACGGCCCGCACCCGGCCGTGAAGGTGGAAATGGGTGAGCGCGGAGAAGACCGGGTTCGGCACGTAGCCCATCCGTTCCGCCACTTCGCGGATCCGGGCTTTGGTGGCCGGCAGCAGGCTCGGGTGGTCGCGCAGCGCGAGCGAGACAGTGGTGAAGTGGACACCCGCCACTTTGGCGATGTCCTTGATCGTGACCGCGCGTTTCTTGGGCTCGGCCGCGTGCGCAGGCTCGAGCGGAACCGGGGCAGTGGTTACCATGGGTCCTCCTTGTTGCTCCAAACGGGGATGGATTCGGGGCGGGAAGCGGGGGCTCGGATCGGACGCGGGGTTACCGAAACGAATCTCGCGGGTAGTGTTGGGAAGTATTGGCCGGCGGAAACGTAGCTGCGGGAACGGGCAGGGAAACCCCGTCGTCGTCAAGACGTTAGAATAAGGTACACCGGATGAGACTCAATCGGTTGGGGTAAAAGGACCTGCGCCGGATTTCCCGAGTCTTGCCGATCACGAGCACCGGTCCGCAATCGCGTGGCTGATCTCGTGCAAGTTGAGACACGGTTTCGCCGCATCGGCCGATGGGGCTGAGCCCGCCCGCCGCCCTCCCATCACAGGGGAACGCGCCGACGCGCACGAACGCAAACCGGCCGATCGCGAATCGCCGCGCGCGAAGCCGCCCTGGTTGTTTTCACACTCGCCGTTGCGCGCGGGCGCGTGGCACTGTGCGCCCGTGCCTGCCCGGATGGCGGAATGGCAGACGCTGGGGACTTAAAATCCCTTGCCCGAAAGGGCGTGCGGGTTCGATCCCCGCTCCGGGCACCAACGCCACAACGCGACGCTGGCGCGGGCCGATGGCGCGAGCGGGCGCTCCGCCGATGCGGTGCTAGGCGGGAGGGCGATGTAGCGTACGCCAGGAAGCACGAGCATACCGGTCGACCAGCTTCAGCGCGCCTCCGGTCGGACCGCGGTGCATTCCGGCGGGCCGAAGTAGCTCTCCGGCAGCCGGCGGTCGCTGAGAATGATCTTCTGCACGACGACAGCCGGATCGACCATCGTCAGCTTCAGGAGATGCGCACCGGCGGTCGGGATGACGTGCGTCGAGCGCAGATGGCGTGCGTTGTCACGGGTGCAGGTGTCCCAGTTGCTTCCAAGGAAGGTCTCCGCCTCCCGGTCGGCGAAGATATCGAGGACCTGGACGGGCTGGTCGTCGAAGGAAACGCCGAGGCGTACGCCGCGGTCCGGGACAAAATCCATCACCGGCCCGAGCACGAGCGTGACGGTGTACGTGCCCGCGCGCGGGAGGTAGACCGGATACTCGAGCATCGGCGCCGCGACGGGCGGCAGGACGCTCGGCGCGGTGACCGGGTAGATCGCCATCGCATCCTCCCCTCGCCCGTAGTCGGGCACCGTCTGCCAACCCACCCCGCCTACCTCGGTCCGGTTCACCGCGGCCGAGGCGGCGAACGCGAGCGGACCGGTGAGGCTGGCGAAACGTCCCCGCGCGGCCTGCGCCTGCGCGGCGGTGGCTTTCACCACGGGCACCCGCAGGAGGACGGCACGGTCTCCGACAACCCTGATCACCCCGGACGAGCTGCCCTCCGGCGCCTTCGCCCAGTCGATCTCGACCCAGTAGCGCCGGTCGTACGCGCCGAGTTTCTCCGCTGTGAGCACGAGCCAGGGCTGTTCGGCCGCCACATTGTATTCGATCGGTCGTGCCCCCATGGCGAAGACGTCGAAGTAGGAACGCCGCGGCTGGAAGGAGTCGAAGACCGGCAGCACGGCCGCGCCGAAGTGGTCGGGCCAGGTGTTTCGGTCACCCTCGACCGAGACGCCGAAACGCGAGACGTCGGCGACACGGATCTCGGTCACGGGGGGCATCGCATCGACGACCGGCGGCTCCCAGCTCCACTGCCCGAGATGGGACTGGTCCATGAGGTGGTTCCATTTTCCGCCCGCGAGCTCACGGTTGTAGTAGTCGCTCATCGCACCGTCCGCGGCGAAGAGTTCGCGCACGCGCCGCGCGAGGTCGTTGGTGCTGGCGCGGCCCTGCTTCGCATGGAGGTGGTTGCGACCGGCGAGGATGTTCATCTGCGCGACCAGCGCCGAGGCCTTGGCCGGATGCAGCACGAGCTGATAGAAGGCGTCGCGCTGCTCGGCCGGCAGGCGCGCGTGGAGCGCCTCGGCCCGCGCGGCGACATCGCGCCAAGCGGCCTCGACGCGCTCGGCTTCCTGGAAGTTGAGCGCGCTGAAGGTCTCGGGCGTGATCTGCTCGGGTTTGCGCCAGCCGTTGTACTTGGCGTAGCGCGCGACGAGGTCGGCGATGGCGGCGGCGTGCTCGGGGCCGAAGTCGCGCTCGGCCCAACGACGGGTGTAGGCGGCGACATTGTCCTTGTTGAGCGCCGCCGGATTCCAGGCGAGGCGCAGGAAGAACTCGATCGGCAGCTCGAGCGGTTTGAGGTCGCCCACGTTGACGATCCAGATACGGGTCGCGCCGTACTCGGCGGCGAGGTTCATCTGCTCGGCGATCTTCGGCAGCGGGTTGGTGTTGATCCACTGGTAGGCGTACGGCCCGCCGTGCATGTCGAAGTGGTAGTAGATGCCGGCGCCGCCGCGGCGCTTCCGCTCCTCTGGCGTGGGCAGGCGGCGGAGGTTGCCGGTGTTGTCGTCGGTCCAGAGGAGCGTGATGTCGTCCGGTGGCCGCAGGCCCGCCTCGTAGAATTTTTGCACCTCGGTGAAGAGCGCCCAGAGCTGCGGCACCGTCGCCGGGTCGACGCTCATCTCCTCGGCCAGGATACGCCGCTGGTCGGCGAAGATCCGCTCCAGCTGCGCGAGGTCGGACTCCAGGCTGCCGGTGCTGACCATGCCCTCGTCGCCGTCGCCCCGCATGCCCACGGTGACGAGGTTCTCATAGGCCTTGTTGCGGGCGATGCCTTCGCGGAAGAAACGACGGAGCGCCTCGGCGTTGGTCGCGTAGTTCCACTTGCCGTCGCCATACTCCGCGCGGCGGCTGGTCCACTCCTTGTGGGCGCGCATCATCGGCTCGTGGTGCGAGGTGCCCATGACGATGCCGTATTCGTCGGCCAGGCGCGGATTCTCGGGATCGTCCTCGTTGAACGCGTTGTCCCACATCGCCGGCCAGAGGTAGTTGGCGCGCAGGCGCAGGAGCAGTTCGAAGACCTTGGTGTAAAACCTGGAGTTGAGCCCGCCGAACTTCTCCGCCGCCCAACCGGTCAGGCAGGGCGCCTCGTCGTTGAGGAAGATGCCGCGGTACTTCACCACCGGTTCGCCCGACGCGTACCGGCCGGGCGGTACGTACGCCGCGCTCCGCCGCTTCGGCGGCACGTCGGCCCACCAGTACCAGGGCGAGACGCCGAGCTGTTCCGAGAGTTCATAGATGCCGTAGATCGTGCCGCGCTTGTCGCTGCCGGCGATGACAAGCGCGTGCTCCACGCCGGGCAACGGCGCGTCGACCGTCGTGATGACGAAGCTCTCCCACTTCCCGCGCAGGTCGGCGACATCGAGTTTCCCCGCGGCAACGAGCGCGTCGATGGTGGCGTTGCGGCCGAGTGTGCCGATGACAACCACATCGGCCGCCTGCGGCCGCATCGCCGATACTGCCGGCGCGCGGCCAGCCACCCGCTCGATATCGGCCCGCAGGTCGCCCACCGCGCGAGTCACCCCCGGCCAATCGGCGGCATCATACCACAACGGCGCAATCGCCTGAGTGGTGATCAATGGAAACGCGGCGGGCGACGGCGCCGCGTCGACGACAATCTCGGCCGAAAGGCCGAGGCTCGGCGCAGCGTGGATCGCTCGGTCAAATACGAAGGCCAGGAGGAGGATTGCAGCGGGGCGGAGGCGGATCATGGCGGAAACGAGGTCTGACAGCCGGGATCGTTGCAGAGGTTCACCGCAGCTCGACCGCCTGCTCCGTCCAGCTCGCCTTCCCGATGTGAAAGCGCCCGTCGTGGAAGCCCACCGGCTCGATCCCGAGCTGCGGCAGCTTTTCCCAGTCCTTCAGCTCGGGGCAGTAGGGGTACGGACGTCTCTCGTCCATGAGGTAGTGGCAGGAGCTCCAGAGCTGGCCGTCGGGGCCCTCGAAGAGCGCATTGTGCCCGGTCTCGCAGTACGGGTCCTCCGTGTCGGCGAACTGCAGATGGGCGTAGCCGCCCTCGGCCGCGAGCTCGGGGCGGTAGCCTTTCTTGCGCGTGCCGAAGACCGGCTCGGGCGAGACCAGCTCCCACGGGCCCAGCGGGTGCCGCGACTTGAGCAGGCCCACCTCGTAACCGCGCGTCCAGGTGGAGAAGAACATGAAGTAGGTGCCGTCGCGTTTGACGACGAACGGTCCTTC
>DATGXA010000228.1:0-2885 GCA_035299125.1 Opitutaceae bacterium | reverse complement strand
GCCTGGCAGGCGCTCGCCCGCCGCGATGCGCTCGCGCCCGAGGCGCGCGTCGCGCTCTTCGCCGAGCTCGCCGCGCAGTTCCGCACACACACCGCGATCCCGGACGAGTTGCGCGACGGACTCTCCGACGAGCAGTTGGTCCGCAACGTGATCGACGTGCTCTATTTCACCCGCGCCACCGCACAGCCGGTCGCGCGCTGATGAGCCCTGCGCCAGCGCCGGGGGTGCGTCACCTCTTGCGCTCCTCGTCGTCGAGGTACTCCGGGTAGAGTTTCGCCATGCACTCCGGGCAGATGCCGTGGGAGAACGTCACCTCCGAGTGCGCCGCGACATAGGCCTCGACCTGTCGCCAGTAACCGGCGTCGTCGCGAATCCGTTTGCAGCTCGCGCAGATGGGCACGATGCCGCGCAACGTCTTGATCTGCGCGAGCGCCTCCTGCAACTCGCAGACCTTCGTGGCGAGACGGTCCTCGAGCTCGACAAACCGGCTGCCGACACCGACTCGCGCCAGCAGCTCGAGCGGATCGAAGGGCTTCGTGACATAGTCGTCCGCGCCAGCGAGCAAGGCCTCGGGCAGGTCGCCTTTCGCGCACCGGGTGGTGAGCAGGATGAGGTACGTCGGCTGATCGGACTCGCGCGCATGCACTCGTCGGCAGATTTCCACGCCGTCGATGCAGGGCATCATCCAGTCGAGGATCGCGAGGCGCGGCGCGCCCCGTTGCTGGAGGATGGCCCATGCTTCGGCGCCATCGGCGACCTCGAGCACTTCGTGATCGTTTTTGCGGAGCACGGTGGCGAGCACGGCGCGCGACGTGGGGTCGTCGTCGGCGATTAGTATACGGATGGGTGGATGCTTCATTCCTCCATGGCCTCCTTGAGCCGTCGGAATTGCTCCTGCAGTTCAGGAAAAAGCCGGACAAGTGCGGCGGCATCCCGCTCGCGCACGGCGGTCTCCATGGCGACCGCCACGTTGCGCATCGCGTCGCCGCCCACATTGCCCGAAGCTCCCGCGACGCGATGGGCCAGCGCACCGGCCCGCTCGATCTCACCGCGGGCGACGCTCTCGCCAAGAGCGGCCAGCTGAGTCGGCATGTCGCCGAGGAATGTGTCCTGGATCAGGGCACGCAGGTTCTCGTCGTCCATCATACGCGCCAGGAACGAGGCGCGGTCGTAGACGACGGCGCTGCGGCGCTCGGCGGGCGGGTTGTCGGAAAGGGGCGGACGAACAGCGGCCGGCTCCACGGGCAACCACTTCGCGAGCACGGCGCCGAGTTCGACAGGCTCGACGGGCTTGGTGACGAAATCGTTCATGCCGGCCGCGAGACACGCCTCCTGATCGCGAGCGAGCGCGTGCGCCGTCATCGCGATCACCGGGATCCCATGGTCGAGCACCGGCGAACCCGGGTCGCGGATCAGCCGTGTCGCGGTGAGCCCGTCCATCACCGGCATCTGCACATCCATCAACACGAGATCGTAGGGGACGGAGGCGAGCTGCTCGACGGCTTCCTGGCCGTTGGCGACGGTGTCGGTGCTCGCGCCCATCTTCTTGAGGATGCCGGCGGCGACGAGCTGATTGGTGACATTGTCATCGACAAGGAGCAGCCGGGCATGGCGGGGCAACTTCGGGAACGTCGGCCGGCGCTCGCTCGTTTCCGCCGCCACCTGCCGACCGGTCAGTACCGAGGAGAGCGCCTCGAACAACTCCGATTGGCGCACCGGTTTGGTGAGGCACGCCGCAAAGCCCACAGTGGCGATCTCCCGCGCGTCACCCCGTACCGCGAGCGACGGCATGAGCACCAGCACAGTCGAGGCGAGGCGCGGGTCGCCGCGGATCGCCGCGCCCAACGCGAGTCCGTCCATCGCGGGCATGTCGAGATCGAGCAGCGCCAAGCGGAACGGATCGCCGGCGCAGTACGCCTCACCGAGCACTTGGAGCGCGGTGGCGCCATCGGCCACCTCGGCCGGCCGCATGCCCCAGGCGCCCAGCTCGACGCGAAGGATTTCGCGATTGGTGCCGTTGTCGTCGACCACAAGCACGCGCACGCCGTGCAGGTCCGCCAGCGGACGCGGTGGGACCGACACCTGCGGGGGGCGTAGCCCGAATGACGCGGTGAACCAAAACTCCGAGCCCTCGCCCGGAGTGCTGCGCACACCGATCTCCCCGCCCATCAGGCCGGCGAGTTGCTTGGAAATCGCGAGTCCCAGTCCGGTGCCGCCGTATTTTCGAGTCGTCGACGCGTCGACCTGCGTGAACTTCTGGAAGAGCAGGCCTTGTTTCTCCGGCGGGATGCCGATGCCGGTGTCGCTCACGCGGAAACGCAGGCGTGCAGTGGCGGCGTCGGCGGAATCGAGCTCGACGCGCACGCACACCTCGCCGCGTTGGGTGAACTTGAGCGCGTTGCCCGTGAGATTCGAGAGCACCTGCCGCAGCCGGCCAGGATCGCCGCGCAGCAGCGTGGGCACGGTAGGCGCCGCGGCGCAGATGAACTCCAGTCCCTTCTCCGCGGCCTTCACAGCGATGATCGTCGCGAAATCGTCGAGGAGGGCGCAGAGATCGAAGTCGAGATTCTCGAGCTCCATCCGACCGGCCTCGATCTTGGAGAAGTCGAGGATGTCGTTGATGAGCTGCAACAGCACCTGGCCGCTGGTGCGCACGGTCTCGGCGTAGTGCCGCTGGGTGGCATCGAGTTCGGTGTCGAGCAGGAGACCGACCATCCCGATCACGCCGTTCATCGGCGTGCGGATCTCGTGGCTCATGTTCGCGAGGAATTCGCTCTTGGCGGCGTTGGCCTCCTCGGCGCGGCGAGTCGCGGCGGAGAGTTCGCGGTTCGCGGCGCGGAGGGCTCCCAGGTGTTGTCGGCGGCGAGCTTGAGCCCGCGCGTCAC
>DATGXA010000227.1:0-9589 GCA_035299125.1 Opitutaceae bacterium | reverse complement strand
GTATTCAGTAGTCGGAAAATGCTCTGAAGGAAAGCTCCTTTCTCGCTGTGCCGAAAATAAGTGACCGACTGGCCGCCGCGCTCGATCACCCAACGCTTGGGAAAACCCAGACCAATCCGCCCGTATTCCGCCGTGTGCGGCAGGCTGTCGCCGAGCGACCATTCCGTGAGACAGGCAATCGGAAGGTTGAGGGGGAAATGCTGGCCGCGAAAGTCCAGTTGCTCGGGAACGCGCGGCTTCTTCACCCAGAGCCCGTGTTCCAGGCTTCCGCGCACCTGCGCCAGGCATTCCTTCAGCAGTTCGTCGCCGAGGACTTTGCGGCGGCGATTCCGTTTGTCCAGGCGTTCGCCCATCCAGTAAAAGAGCTGTTGGCGATGGATGTTTCCCGCGGGTTTGTTTTCCTTTCCGGTTTTCATAATGAGCGATCACGGAGTGTTTGGCTGGAATCGTCTTCCGATCCCGCGCGACTGGCAAGGATGAGTTCGCGACGGGAGCGTTGTCGGGTGTGATAAAGCGGGCGTGGTGCTCGGCGAGTCCGGTGTCGTTCCGGCGAATACGGATCTGCTCGTCTTTTCCTCGGCGATCGCGGCGAAGCACCCGGCGCGCGCCGCCGCCGCCGAACGCGGTCTGCCGCAGGTCCGCCGCGGCGAGTTGCTCGCCGAACTGCTCCGCGACCGGAAACTCATCGCGGTCGTCGGCGCGCACGGCAAGACGACGACCACCGGCCTGCTCATCACCGCGCTACGCCGCGCGGGCTTCGGTGCCGGCTGGTTGCTCGGCGGCCTCTTCCAGGACGACACCGTGCCGCCCGCCGCGCTCGACCAGAACGGCTGGGTCGTGGCGGAGATCGACGAGAGCGACGGCACCATCGACCGTTTCTCGCCCGAGATCACGGTTGCCACGAATCTCGACTGGGACCACCCGGACTACTACCGCCAGATCGGCGACCTCGAGGCGACTTTTGCCGCGCTCTTCTCGCGCACGCGCTCCGCGATCTACCTCAATCCCGCGTGTGCGCTCTCCGCGCGGCTCGCAGCCCGAGGATTCCTCGCGCCGGTCCACCGCTTCGGCTTCGAAGGCGAGTTCGCCGTGCGCATCGCGGGCTTTGTCGATGGCCGGCAAGTGCTCGACCTCGCGCCGACGTTTGGAGCGTCGCGTGCCCGCGTCCGTGCCGGTGGCGATTTCAACGCGCTCAACGCTGCAGCGGCGCTCGCCGTCTGCGTGCAACTCGGAGTGGCGATCACTCCCGATCTGCTCGCCGACTATCCCGGCGTGAAACGTCGCCAGGTCGTGCTGCTCGAGAACGAGAAACTACAGGTCGTTGAGGACTACGCGCACCATCCGACGGAGATCGCGGCGTTGATCGGCGGCATGCGGCGGTTGCCGCACAAGCGCCTGCTGGTCGCATTCCAGCCTCATCGCTTCAGCCGCACGGCGCGTTTCAAGAGCGACTTCGCCCGCGCGCTGCTCGGCGCCGACGAACTCTTCCTCCTCGACGTGTATGCGGCGAGCGAACAGCCGATCGCCGGCGGCACCACGGCCGACATCTATGCCGAGATCGCCCGAGCGGGCGCGTCGCTGCGAGTCCATTACCTGCCGGGCGACCGCGCCGGCTTCCTCCGGCTCCTGCGCGAGCGCGTGCGCGATGGCGACCTCGTGCTCTTCGTCGGCGCGGGCGACATCGATCAGTGCGCCGCCGAGTTCGTGCGCGATCTGCAGGGCGAAGCCGCGCAGGAATCGCGTTGGGGCGAATGCGTGCGCGCGTTGCAGGCGGTGCTCTCGCCCGAAACGAAGTTTTCCGAGAATGAACCGCTCGGCCCGAAGACGACGATGCGCGTCGGCGGTCCGGCGCGTTACTACGCCGAACCGGCGAACGAGGCGGATCTCTGCGCGCTGCTGCGCGAGACGCATCGCCGCGAGCTGCCGCTCTTCCTGCTCGGCCGCGGCTCAAATCTGCTCGTGCCCGACGAAGGGGTGCCGGCGCTCGTCGTACGGCTCGCCGGCCGCGAGTGGCAACGTTTCGACGTGCGCGCCGACGGACGCGTCGAGGCCGGTGCGGGGCTGCGGCTGAAAGAGCTGTGCGGTCTCGCGGCCGCGCGCGGGCTGCGCGGATTCGAGTTTCTCGAGGGCATCCCCGGCACGCTCGGCGGTGCGCTGCGCATGAACGCGGGCGCGATGGGCGGCTGGATGTTCGACCTCGTCGAGGCGGTGCGGCTCGCGTTGCGCGACGGCTCCGTGCGCACCTTCCGCCGGCACGAGTTGCACGTGGCGTATCGCGACTGCCGCGAGTTGGCCGACGCCGTCGCCCTCGGTGCGTTGCTGCGGCCGATTTCCGCCGGTGTGCCCACAGCTGAGATACAGGCGCAGATCGCGTCGTTCCAGACGCGACGGCAGGCGACCCAGCCGCGTGATCCGAGCGCCGGCTGCATGTTCAAGAACCCGCCGAACGATTCCGCCGGCCGGCTCATCGACGCGCTCGGCCTGAAGGGGGAGCGGGTGGGGGACGCCGAGGTCTCCCCGGTGCACGCGAATTTCATCATTAACCGCGGCCACGCCACGGCGGCCGATGTGCTCGCTCTGATGCGGCGGGTGCGCGAGCGCGTGAAGGCGGCGCACGGCATCGAGCTCGAGCCCGAGGTGATGCTCTACGGCCGCGAGTGGAGGGACGTCTTGTGAAAACACCCATTGTTGCAGTGTTGTCGGGCGGTACATCGCGCGAACGCGAGGTGTCGCTGCGCTCGGGAGCGAACGTGGCCGCCGCGGCCGCCACGTTGATGCCGACGATCCTCTGCCCGGTCGACGCCGAGGCGATCCCCGCCGGGCTCGACCCGCGCACGCACATCGTGCTCTCGACGCTTCACGGCACCTTCGGCGAGGACGGCGGCATGCAGCGCCTGCTCGAGGCGGCCGGGTTCTCGTACTCCGGGTGCGACGCGATCTCCAGCGCCGTCACGATGGACAAGGCTGAGACAAAGGCCCGCTCTGCGAAGCTCGGCGTGCCGGTGATCGAGGGCGTGACGTTCGACGCCGCGAACAAACCGCTCGCCGCCGAACTCGCGGCGAAGCTCGGCAGCGAAGTTGTGATCAAGCCGAACAATGAGGGCTCCAGCGTGGGTCTCGCGCTATGCAGCGGCATCGACGAAATCGGTGAGGCGCTGAAGACGATCACGAGCGGTCGCTGGCTCGCCGAGCGTCGCGTGCGCGGCACGGAGCTCACCGTCGGCCTGCTCGACGGTCGCGCGATGGGCGTGGTTGAGATCGCGCCGAAGACCGGCGTGTACGACTACACGAACAAGTACACGAAGGGGAACACCGAGTATTTCGCGCCGGCGCGGATCGCGTCCGGTGCCGCGACCGCGGTGCAACGTTTCGCCGAGGCGGTGTTCGCCGCGTGCGGCTGCCGCGATTTCGCGCGTGCGGATTTCCTGCTCACCCCCGAGGGCGAACCGTACTTTCTCGAGATCAATACCCTGCCGGGCATGACCGACACCAGCCTGCTGCCCCTGAGCGCGCGCTGCATCGGGCTCGGCTACCGGCAACTCGTCGGCGAGATGATCGCGCCGGCGCTGCGCCGCCAACAGCAGCAACCAACTCCTTTCCTCCATGGCCAAGGCTAAGTCCGACAAAAACACGCCCGAGGAGCGCTCCTGGCGCGACCTCGATCAGAACGTCAGCCCGCGCAAGATGTCGGCCCAGGGCCGCAAGCGCTTCGCGCTCGCCGCGCTCAACGCCGCGCTGCTGTTCGGGGTCGTCGCCGGCCTCGGTTGGGGCGGCTACGAGATCCTGGCCACGTTGACGAGCGACACCGCCGCGCTGCGCGATCCCGCCGGCGCCGCGCTGCTGCGCGAAATCGTGCTGGTGAACGACGCCGACGGCGTGCTCGACCAGGAGTGGGTCGAGCGCACGCTCAATCTCCGCAAAGGCACGCCGTTGATGGAGATCGATCTGTTCGCGCTGCGCACGAAGCTCCTCTCCACGCCGCAGGTGCGCGCCGCCGACATCCGTCGCGATTTTCCTGGCACGCTCACCGTCTCCCTGCGCGAGCGGCTCCCGGTCCTACGCCTCAACGCCAAGTCGCCCGATGGCACGACGCGCCCGCTGCTCGTGGCGCGCGATGGTGTCGTCTACACCGGCGAGGGCTACGACTCCGCCCGTCTCGCCACGCTGCCGTACCTCGACGGCGTGCGCCTCGTGCACAACCGCTACGGCGGCTACCTTCCCATCGACGGCATGGAGGATGTCGCGAACCTCCTGCAGGCCGCGCAAAACGCCGCTCCGTTGCTCTTCGCCGACTGGCGCGTGGTCTCGCTCGCGCGCCTCGGCGCGTACGACGAGATCCTCGTGAAGACGCGCCGCATCCCGGAAATCGTCGTCAGCCGGAAGATCGATTTCACGCAGCAGCTCGCACGGCTTGACTACATCGCCGACTACGCGCGCACTCAGCCCGACATCGTCGTGCAGCGCGTGGATCTCTCGCTCGGCGGCGATGTGCCCGTGGCGTTCGACAGCGCCGCGACTCGTCTTCTCCCTCCTTCGTCGGTCAAACCCACCACTTCGCGTTCCCGTCGTGATCTCTAAAAATCGAATCATCGGCGCAGTCGAAATCGGCACCCACAAGGTGGCCGCGCTCATCGGCGAGTTCGCCGGCGGCCGGCGCCTCAACATCATCGGCCTCGGCGCCTGCTCGGCGCAGGGCGTGATCAAGGGCTCGATCGTGGACTACAAGGCCGCGAGTGATTGCGCCCACGCCGCGATCGAAGCCGCCGAGCGCAAGGCCGGCGCGCGCATCGACGGCATCTATCTCGCGCAGACCGGCGCGCACCTCGACGGTTTCTACCACGAGGGCTCGGTGAATGTTTCCAGCGCCGACAACCTCGTCGACCGCGCCGACATCGCGACCGTGTGCGAACTCGCGCGCAACAAGGAGCTGCCCGCCGAGCGTTCGGTGGTGCAGTACCTGCGCCGGCCGTTCCGCCTCGACGGGCAGCCGGTTCCCAATCCCGAGAGCCTCTCGGGCCGTAAGCTCGAGGTCGGCTACTGGACCGTGCACGGCGACAAGCGGCGGATCTCCGACGGCATCCACCTCATCAACGGCTTCAACCTGAAGGTTGACGAGATCATCCTCGCGAGCCTCGCCTCCGGCACGATGGTCACCTCGCCCGAGGAACGCCGCAACGGCGTGCTCGTCCTCGATATCGGGCGCGGCACTACCGACTACGTGCTCTACCGCGACGGTTATCCGTGGATCACCGGCGTGTTGCCGGTCGGTGGCGACCACCTCACCAACGACCTTGCGCTCGGCCTGCGGCTCACCAGCGGCCAGGCCGAGGCGATGAAGCTCCGGCACGGGTCCGCGGTGATCACCTCGAAAGATCGCAACGACAAGGTCTGGCTCAACGGCGACTTCGCCATCGGCGACCGCCATTTCCCGCGGCAAGCGGTCGAGCAGATCACCGCCGTGCGCATCGCCGAGCTGTTCGAAGTCGTGAAGAAGAAGCTCGGACCGGCCTTCGTCCCCGAGATGCTCGGCGCGGGCGTCGTCCTCACGGGCGGCAGCTCGAAGCTCATGGCGATCGACGAGGCCGCGGGCGCCGTCTTCGGCGTGCCCGCGCGTCGCGGAGAACTCCCGACGAACCTCGCCGACGAGCTTCGCGACTCGCAGTACAGCACCGTGCTCGGTCTGCTCTACTACGGACTCAACCAGATCAACGATCGCCATCCCGCCATCCAGCCGCGCCGCCAGGCGGGCCTGATGGAGCGGTTCACCCGCCTTTTCGCCAACGCCTGAGAGCACCCCACGCGATGAATCCTCCCGACAACGCCCTCCCGCTCGCGCAGGACATGCTCGCCGACCGCGGCGTGGCCATCAAGGTGATCGGCATCGGCGGCGCCGGCTCGAATGCCGTCGATCGCCTCAAGATGGACAACCTCGACCGCGTCCAGCTCGCCATCATCAACACCGACGCCGAGGCGCTTTCCGTCTCGCCCGTCGAGACCAAGCTCATGATCGGCGCCGGCATCACCCGCGGCCTGAGCGCAGGCGGCGACCCGGAGCTCGGCCGCCTCGCCGCCGAGGCCGACCGCGAGAAGATCGCGGCGCTCGCCGCGCGCACCGATCTGGTGTTTCTCGTCGCCGGTATGGGTGGCGGCACCGGCAGCGGCGCCGCGCCCGTTGTCGCCGAAATCTGCCGCCAGGCCGGCGCGCTTGTGATCGCGTTTGCGAACCTGCCATTCAGCTTCGAGGGCGGCCGCCGCCTCAAGCAGGCCGAGGAAGGTCTCGCCGAACTCCGTCGCTGCTGCGACGCCGTCATCCCGCTCCCCAACGACATGCTCATGCAGGTCGGCGCCGAAGGGCAGAGCGCGCTCGACTCGTTCGCCCTTGCCGACGAATGGATCGGCCGCGGCGTGCGCAGCCTCTGGGCGATGCTGCATCGCACCGGCCTCATCAATCTCGACTACGCCACGCTCCGCCAGGCGTTCGCGCAAAAGAGCGGCAAGACGCTCTTCGGACTGGGCACCGGAGCGGGGGAGAACGCGGTCGCCGATGTCATCGAGAGTCTCAAGCAGTGCCCGCTCCTCCACACGCCGGAGTTCTCCCGCAAGGCCGACCGCCTGCTCGTGAACATCGTCGGCGGTCCCGAACTCACGCTGGCCAGCGTCAACGACATCATGGCCGCCGTGTCCGAACAATACGGACGCGACGCGCACATCTTCCTCGGTGCTGTCATCGACGAGCAGCTCGCGGGCAAAATCGAGATCTGCATCATCGGCACGTCCGACGTCAGCCGCACCGGCGTGCGCCGCGGCGTGGCGACCGTTGTCCCCTCGGCCGACGCCGCGAAGCTCCCGCTGCAGGAAACGCCCGTCCGCGCCAAACCCGGTTCCGCCGCCCGCCGTCCCTCCGCCGAGCCGGCGCAGTTGCCGCTCGCCGGCGCCGTCCCCGCGAAAGCCCCGGTGAAGCAGGACGAGTTCGCCTTCGGCAGCATCGAGCCGGACACCCGCGGCTGGTTCGACAACACCGACCGCAATCTCTTCGAAGGCCAGGACCTCGACGTCCCCACCTATCTCCGCAAGGGGATCAAGATTTCGCTGTGAGGTAGGGCGTGCCTGCTTTGTCGGTTCTTTTCCATTTTGTGCCGCTGCCCGGCAATCCCGCCGGACAGGGAGGGATGCATAATGGCTAAAACCGCATTCCTGACAGCACTGGCGATACTCGTTTCGGTTGGCCTTCTTGGGTGCGCCACGCGCGTGGTCCCTTCGGTCGAGGCCACGATAATGCGGACAGACGGTGAGTTCCCCGACAGGGCTTTGAGCAAGAAGGTAGACATTGGGGAACTCCTGCCGTTCATGCGACGCGCGACTTGGAGGAGTGGGCTATACCTCTGGAAGAATTACGAAGACATCGTGCTTTCTGACGGGACGAAGATCCGCATAGATGCGCTGAATCCGGCGTTCACGATCGGTGGCGTTAAGGGCACGTTTTATATCCGCGAGGAGGATGTGCCCGCCTATGTGAAGGCGCGCCGGCTGCTCGGCATATGGTGAGAAACGCCCATCAGGCACTCGGAGTCGATGGTGGCTCTTGAAGACAACACGAGATCACCTGGCAGTGGCGTGATGAGTATTTGCGCGAAAGTTCTGGTGCGCTTCGTCGTCAGCTGCTTCTTCGGCGTGCTGCTCGCCGGCTGTGCCGGCATCCCTCGCGACTATGCGGTGCAGGAGGGCGACATCGTGTTCCAACCGCTGCCGCACGGCGCGCTGGTGGACGCGATCGAGGGTGTCTCTGGCTCGATCTATTCGCATTGTGGCATCGTCGAGCGGATGGACGGCGAGTGGTACGTGCTCGAGGCGATCGGCCCGGTGCAGGTGACGCCGCTTGGTGAGTGGATTCGGCGCGGGCGCAGCGGGTACTTTGATGCTTTTCGGCTGGACGCCGAACTTCAGCCGAAGACTCCGGCGATTCTCGCCGCCGCGCGCACCTACCTTGGCCGCCCCTACGACATCCACTACAGTTTCGACGACGAGCGGATCTATTGCTCCGAACTGATCTTCAAGGCGGTGAAGTCCGCGACCGGGGTTTCCCTCGGGAAGGTGCAGCGGCTGGGAGATCTCAACTGGCAACCGCACGAGGCGTTCATCCGATCGATCGAGAGCTATGTGCCGAAGGACCGCGAAATGATCACGCCGCAGTCGCTATCGGAGGCGCCAGAGCTGACACTGGTGTTCTCGACGGACCGGCGGGCGCGAAAGTGAGTCGCGCCGCAGAACACGGTGTCACCCCGCGCGATAGCCGAGGCGCCAGAGGGACTCGATCCAGGCGCTGCGGCGGAGATAGCGCGTGAGCGGACGGCTGCTCAACAACTCCTCTTGCCTGAGTGGCCGGCCGAAGGTGCGACGGTGCAACTGCGCGATCTCCTGTTCGCCGACAGTCGCGAGCTGCGAGCGGGTCTTCTGCGCGCAGTGCAGGCGAAACGCCGCGAGGAAGTACGGCACGCGCGCGATCCGCGCGCCGATCGCCATGAAACGCAGGAAGAGGTCCCAACTTGTCGCGTAGCCGAACTCCGGGCGCAATCCGCCGACGCGTTCCCAGATTCTCCGGCGCCAGAACAACGTCTCCTGCGGGACGAGATCGTAGAGACGCAGCACGGCGGGATCGTGGCGGGGCAGAAACCAGCGGCCGATCTCGCGGCCGTCGCGGTCGACCAGCAGCCGGTGACCATAGAGCACGTCGACCTCGGGATGGCGTGCGAAGTATTCGGCGACGAAACGCAGCGCGCCCGGCAGGTAGAAGTCGTCGGCGTTGATCCATGCCATCACGTCCCGCGGCCCGCCCGTGGTCTTCGCGAAGCCGCGTTGCAGGGCATCCGTCTGGCCGCCGTCGGGCCTGCTCTCCCAGTAGTCGATCGCGGTGTGGCGGCGACGGATGAGGTCGACGCTGCGGTCGCTCGAGCCGCCGTCCTGCACGATGTACTCGAGGTCGAGCGGAGTGGCGGGGCGTGCCTCCAGGTGCCCGGCAGCGAAACGGGCGTGCCCGGCCGCGGCGTCGCCGCGGGATGCAAGCACGGCGTCGAGGCACTCTTCGAGAGCCCAGCCTTGGTTGAGATTCGGCGTCACGATCGAGAGCCGCGGCAAAGGCTGGGTGCGGCTCGCGCGTTGGGGAAACTCGTCCACGCGCAGCGGCCACGGTGGGTGCAGCGCGTGCAGCGGCATCTGCCGCGGCAGGAGCTCGGCGTTTTCGTATCCGGGCATCCACCGCGGGCGACCAGGCTGAGCCACGCGCAACCGGCGCCGCAAGCCTGGCACCCACTCGCCGTTCTCCAGCAGAAACTCGACGGCGAACTCGTGCTCGCCCGGAGGGAAGACCGCGTGCAGTTGCCAGCCGACCCGGTCGTCGGGCACACCCGGGAACGCCGCTTGCACATCCGGCCGCGACGACCCGTACGGTCCTTCAACCGATAAGCCGCCGGTCACCAGCCGCACGCCGCGGACCGCTGCCCCCTCGGCGAACGCCCAGCCGCGGCAGACGAAGCCGATCGCGCTGCACTCGGCGCCATTGGCAGGCGCGTCCACATGGCATCGCACCGCGATC
>DATGXA010000226.1:0-23377 GCA_035299125.1 Opitutaceae bacterium | reverse complement strand
GAGCTCACGCCGGCCGGATTGAAGCCGGCTCTCGATGCCCGCGCGCTTCCGCTCAGCCGCGCGGCCCGCCAACTCGCCCGCCGCGACGGCCGGCCCGCCATCTATCACGCGCTCAGCGATGGCGAGGACTTCGAGCTGTTGTTTGCGCTGCGCGCCGGAGTTGACAAAGCCGCCTTCGAACGCGCCTGGCGCACCCGCTTCGCCACGCGACTGACTTGTATTGGGAAATTTGTCCGCGCCACGGAACCGGCCATCGGCGCGGTCCCGCTCGAACGTTACCATGGCTACGAACATCTGGCAGGAGCTTGAGCAGGGCGCGGTGGTGGGCTCGGCCGACGCGATGCACGCCCTCGCGCGCCGCCTCGGCGAGACGCTCCCGCCCGAGTCGGTCCTCGCGTTGAGCGGCGACCTCGGCGTGGGCAAGACGACGTTTGTGCAGGGTTTGGCCGAGGCGTTCGGCATCCGTGAGCGCGTCACCAGCCCGACGTTCACCCTCTACAACGTCCACCGAGGAAGCCGCACGCTCGTGCACTTGGACGCCTACCGCCTCGAATCCCCGGAGCAGGTCGAGGACCTCTTGCTCGAAGATTTCCTCGTGGCGCCCTACTGCCTCGCGATCGAGTGGCCGGAGCGCATCGCCGGCTGGCTGCCCGCCGGCTCGCTCACGTTGCGCCTAAGCATCGTCACCCCAGGCACGCATCGCGTGCAGCTCGTGCGCTGACGCTTCAGCGTTTGCGCGCGTTGATCGGCGAGTCGAGGGTCTCGCGCGCCATGCGCGTGAGCGCGGCCATCGTGAACGGCTTCGGGAGGAAGCGTATGTCGTCCCAGCAGCCGTCGCCAAAGCTTACTTCCTCCTGGTTGTGGCCGCTGGTGATCATGATCGGGAGCGTCGGCCGGCGCGCACGCACCGTCTGCGCGAGCTCCACGCCGTTCACCCCGCCAGGCATCGCGACATCCGTAAGCAACATCTGGACATCCGCCTCCACCTCGGGCCAGAGCCGCAACGCCTCCGCGCCCGTGGTCGCCTCGATCACCTTGAAGCCGCACATCGCGAGCGCGCCGGCTGCAAGCCGCCGCACGGGCTCCTCGTCCTCGACAAGCAGGATCGTCTCGGTGCCGCGCACGCTGGGCGCGACCGTCGGCGCGACCGTCGCCGGCGCCGTCCCGACGAGCAACTCCTGGCGCGGCAGGAACACGCGGAACTCCGAGCCGCGGCCCACCTCGCTGGTCACCTCGATCCAGCCGCCATGCTGCTCGACGATACCGAGCGAAACCGAGAGCCCGAGCCCGGTTCCCTGCTCCTTGCCCTTCGTCGTGAAGAACGGCTCGAACAACCGGCGCTTCACATCCTCGCTCATTCCCGTGCCCGTGTCGGTCACGTGCACCCGCACGAAACGCCCGGTCTGCAGCGCCGTGGTATTGTTCCGCGGCGGGCGCGCGCCGTCGACCAGGCGGCAGCCGAACTCGAGCCGCCCTCCTTTGGGCATCGCGTCGCGGGCATTGACAGCGAGATTGGTGAACACTTGGGCGAGCGCTCCGGTGTCGGCAAATACCGGGCACGGCTGCTCGTCGAGCACGACCTCGAGCTCGAACTGTGGTCCGAGCAAGCGCCGCAGCATGCGGGCGTTCTGCTCGATCACCTGCCGCAGGTCGACCTGGCGGCGGTCGAGCGCCTGTTTGCGCGCGAACGCGAGCAGCTGTCGCGTGAGCGCGTTGGCCTGCTCGATAGCGGTGCGCAGGTCCTGCAGCGGTGCAGCGCCGGCCGTCCCGGCACGCACAGCGAGTGCGTCCGCCGCGGCGTGCATCACGGTGAGCAGGTTGTTGAAGTCGTGCGCCACTCCGCCGGCGAGGGTGCCAAGCGCCTCGAGCCGCTGCCGCTGCCGCGAGGCATCCTCCTCGGCGCGGCGCTTCGTGATGTCGCGCACGAAACACTGCAATGTGCGGTCCGGCAACCGTTGCGAGGTCATCTCGACGAGGATGCGGTCTCCGTCCTTTCGCGTGAGCTGGCGCTCGGCGGTCACGGCCTTGCCCTGCTCGAGCTCGCCCCATTGCGGAGGATGGGCGGCGAGTTCGTCCGCGCCGAAAAATTCCATGAACGAGCGACCGAGCAGTTCCTCGCGCGGATAACCGGTGATCTCGCCGGCACGGGTGTTGGCGTTCGTGATCCGGCCCGTCGGGTCCGCGTGCACCACGCCCTCGACGGCGAGCTCCATGGCGGTCTGCAGTTTCTGCGCGGTGCCCTTCAATGTTTCCGTCTGCCGCCGCAACTCGCTCGTGCTCACCTCGAGCTTGGCCTCCTGCTCCCGCGCGCGGCGCAACGCCTCGCAGATGTCGCGAGTGAAGAGCCCGACCGAGACGAGCGAGAAGCCGATCACGATCAACGCGTCCATTGTTTCGGCACGCGATTCCGGTGGCCCGGTGCGCGTCCAGTTCCACTGGGAGGTGTCGGCCACGGCCATGCCGATCACGGTGGCAAGCACGAGCACCCCCACGCCGAGCAGCAGGCGCAGATTCAGCAGCAAACCGGTGGCGAGCAGCACCGCCGGCATCGCCAGCAATGCGGCGTGCGAGGAAACCTGATCGCCCGCAAAAAGGAACCAGGTCGCGAGCGCCCAGTTGCCCACGCAGAAGATATGGCTGGCGACGGCACCGGCACCGCGCCGGTTGAGCAACAACACAACGAGTAACAACGCCTCGAGAACCGTCAGCGGCCAAATTGCCTCGGCGCGACGCTCGGCGTAGTCATGCGCCAACAGAAGAAACAACGCGGGAATCTCGAGCGCCACGAGCCGTTCGAGCGTGCGCGCGCATTGCCGCGGATCGGCCACGAACGACAGCGCCCGACGCAATTCGTCGGAGAACTGCGCCAGCGATGGTACACCTTCGGCCGGCGGCGCGGTGGGTCGCGGCGGGCTGAAATGCGGAAGGCCGGTCGTCTCCGGCCGGCCTTCTGCGTTCTGGTGCGTTTCCGGCGGCATGGGTCGGTGGTGATTCACCGGAGCCGGCGGGGGCGCGTCACGTTGCGGTCGTGCCGGAGGGCGGCTCTTCCGCGGAAGGAGTCTGCGCCGCCGGTTCGGCCGCGGCGGATTCGGACTCGGTCGGCTGCGGGCTTCCAGCGGCGGCGCGGGCGGCTTCCTCCACCGCATCGGCGGCGGCGTTGGCGGCCTCCTCGGATTTCTGCTGCTGCGCCGTCATCGGCGGAGCGGCGAAGAGTTTTCCGTCGGAGTACTCGGTCACATAGCCTTCGGTGACGAGCCAACGGAGATCCATCCAGAGGCGCTTCAGCTTGGCATCGTCTTCGGGCGGGATCGGCGCCGCACCTTCGGCCGGAGCCTCGGGCTGGTTTATGCCGAGATGCTTCGCCGGCAGCTCCTTCACGGAGACGACCGGGTTCTTCTCGATGAAGTCGATGAGCGCGCTGATGCTCTCCGAGAAGACTTGGCCGGGGAGGCGGAACTTGCGTTTCACCGAGCAAACGTAGGAGACCCCCTTCGAGCCGCGCTTGAAAATCGTGAAGCCCTCGCGACGCAGACGGCCGCGAAGTGCGTTCGCCGTGTCGAGCGGGAAGCGACGCTGGCGGTCGAGCTGACCTTCCGCGGCGGCACGGATCTCGCCTTCCGGCAGCTGGTCGGCGACCTTGCCGTGGAACCGCGCGCTCTCGACCGACCGCACGACCTTGTCGCGGGCGTTGGCGAGGAGGTAGGTGCGGGCATCCTCGATCGTGTCGAACGTCGGCGCTGCAGCGGGATCGGATGCTTCCTTCCAGACGTAGCGCGTGACCTTCTTCATCTTCTCCATCCACTGCGCGATGATCTCGGGCTCGCGGACGGTCTCAAGGCGTTCACGGAAGCGCTCGAACGGCATGTTGCCCAGCTTCGCGGCGTGGTGCTGCTGGAGGATGTTCTGGTAACGATGGTAATTCGGCGGCCCGAGCAGCTCGCCGGTCATGCCGCAGCGCATCACGAATTGGAAGTTGCCCTTCGGCGGTTCGACTTCCGCCTCGGTCATCGTGAAGAAATCGCCGAGGTGGTTGCGCAGCACGTGCTGCACCGCCTCGTCTTCGTTCTCGAACGGCAGGCCGTCGATCGGGGTGACGAAGAGCGGCGCGCGTTTGCCCTCGGCGTCCGGCTTGCGCTGCACGACGACGACGAAACGGTCGTTC
This sequence comes from Opitutaceae bacterium, assembly GCA_035299125.1. Taxonomy (GTDB): domain Bacteria; phylum Verrucomicrobiota; class Verrucomicrobiia; order Opitutales; family Opitutaceae; genus CAJCBL01. The sequence continues at coordinate 19,215 of DATGXA010000226.1, read as the reverse complement.
TTGCCGAGCACCACGCGGGCGATCTCGAAGAGTTCGTAGGTGTGGCAGCTCGCGCGCACGGCCTTCACGAGAGCGGAGAACGCGGCGTCCTCGGCGTAGAAGGTCACGTCGAAATAGGGACTCACGTACGGCCGGTTGTCCTGCGGCGCGCCGCGCTCGAAACGCGGACCGCGCTCGAAACGGCGTTCGCCGCGCTGCTCGCCGGCGGGACCGCGCTCACCGCGGTATCCACCCTGCGGACCGCCTTGGCGGTCGCGCCGGAAGTTGCCGCCCTGCCCCGGACCGCGGTCGCCCTGGAACGGGCGCTCGGGGCGTGCCTCGCCGGAAGCGCCCTGCGCGATCTCGCTCGCATCCGAGCCGGCCGCCTTGAACGGGCGTCCGCTCGGGCGGCGGTCGCGGCGCACCTCGCCGCCGGGACGATCGCCACCGGAAAAGCTCCGACGCTCCGGCCGCGCACCGCGGTCTCCGCGGCCCTCGCGGCGCTCGCCGCCGCCGGCGTTCGCGCTGGTCCACTGTGTGCCGAAACTGAATCCGGCGAGCGCGCTCAGATCGATCTTCCCGATGCCGCCCTCCGGTTTCGCGGCGGATGCCGCGGGTTCGGACTCCGGCGCCGCTGGCGCGGCGGGTGCGGGTTCGGCGGGAGCGTTGATCGACTGCAGGTTCTCGTCGGACTGGTTTTCCTGGGGGACTTGCTGGTCCATATGGATGGCGTTGGTCATTTCGCCGTCACGTCGGCGGGGTGTTCGCGCGGCAAAAACCGTTTAGGTAAGGGTGATAAGCGGGCGGGCAGTCTCGCCAGTGCCGATGGGGTGGCAAGCGGTTTTCCGCCGGGCCGGGGCCGGGTGCGTTTTTTCGTCAAATCGGTACTTTACAAGCGCACATCGATCCGACTCACTCCGCGCCTCTTCTTTACAACGTCTCGCTGCTCGGGTGGTGGAATTGGTAGACACACACGTTTGAGGGGCGTGTGCCGTAAGGCGTGCGGGTTCGAGTCCCGCCCCGAGCACCATCTCTCGTCCGGCCGAAATGCGGCCGCGGCGAAGATAGCGGGTCGCGACGCGATCCGTAGCGGACGACGAGGTCAACGCGAGCCAACCGGCTCGCGTTTTTGTTTACCCGTGCCGGGCGTTGAAACGCGCCAGCGCCTCCGCCAGCGGCCACTCCCCCGCCCCGGGCGTGGCGCCGAGAAACGTGAGAAAAGGCACCACATGAAACGCCGCCGTTTCCACCTCGCGCCGGTAGAGTTCCGCCATCGGTCCGGCCGCTTCGAGGTAACCGCTCGTGCGAAACCGCCGCACCGCCGCCGCCACATCATACGGGACCGCGTGGTGTTCGATACGCCAACCAAGCGCTGCACGAGTGTCGCGCTCCAACACGGTGAACTGTGCGGCCACCGTGCCGTCGAGCGGAAGCCCGACCGAGCCCACCGTCACGATCCGGCCGCCGTTCCAGTCGCGCACGCCGCAATAGTGATTGTGCGCGCGCACCACCAGAGGTTCGGATACGCCGCCGAAACACTCGGCCAATCTGGCGTCGCTCGTGTACGGGAAAACGAGATCGTTGTCGTTGCGCGGCGAGCCGTGCACGAACAGCACCCCGGGCGCCTCCGGCAGACGCAGCACCGCCGGCAACGCCGCGAGTTCCGCCCGCTCCGCCTCGTCGAACTGCGCCACCGCCCACCGCACCGGACCGAACCGCTCGGTCGCCCAATCGGGTTTCGCCCGCGGCGTGCCGAAATCGAAGACGTAACGCTCGTGGTTGCCGCGGAGCATCGGCCAGCCGCGCGCCTTCAGCAGTCGCCAGCACCCCGCCGAATCCGGTCCGCCCACTACGATATCACCGGCCACGACCACGCGGTCGGGCCGCAATGCCTCGACACGCTCCAGCGCCGCCTCGAGCGCGGGCAGGTTTCCATGGATATCGGCGAGGATCGCGATGCGCATCTGCCCAGCTCACCCGACAAGCACAAGAAACGCGAGCGCCGCGACGCCGAGCACCAGGTACAACACGTAGGCCTGCATCCGCCCATGTTGCAGCCGCCGCACCGCCGCCGAAACCCGCAACACCGCGCGCGCGGCCGGCTCGACGCACCGCTCCAGCACCGTCTCCGGCGTATGCGACTCGACCAAGGCCGCCGCCGGCAGCGTCTCCTCAGGCCGATGCTCGTGCCGCACGGGCCGCAGGATCCAGTCGAACCACTCGACGATCGTCGCCGCAAACGAACCCGCCGTGTATTGCATCCGCGCCGTGGGCACGCGGTAGCCGCAGTCCCAGGTGAGCGCGCGACGCAGTCCTTCGCGAGAACGTCGCCACAACCAGACACCGCCGGCCGCACCTGTCGCGGCCAAGGCGAGCTGGCACCACATCAGCGTGCGCAGCGGAGCCGCGGGCGCCGCCGCCGCCGACCACGCCGGATTCCATGCCTCCACGGCTCGCGCCACCGCCGGCCAGAACAGCACCGGCGCCAGCCCGATCGCCACGCACAACACCGCCAGCACGAGCATCGCCCCGCGCATCGCCGGTCCGGCCTCGTGCGCGCGCTCGGCCGCGGCGGAACGCGGCGCGCCGAGGAAGACGACGCCGCACACTTTCGAGAAACACGCGAGCGCCAGCGCGCCCGTCACCGCGAGCGCGATGGCGGCCGGGATCGCCCCCCACGCCGCCGGCGCGTGGGACAGCGTGGCGTCGAACAACCCGAGGTACACGAGCCACTCGCTCACGAAACCGTTGAGAGGCGGGAGCCCGCAGATCGCGACGGCACCGAGCGCGAAGAGCGAAGTCGTCCACGGCATCGTGCGCCAGAGCCCGCCAAGCCGGCTCATCTCGCGCGTGCCGGTCGCGTGCAGCACCGAGCCGGCGCCGAGGAACAGCAGCGCCTTGAACAACCCGTGGTTCCACACGTGCAGGAGTCCGCCCGCCAACGCGAGCGCTCCCCACTCCGGATGTCCCGCATCCGCGGCGACGAGCGCGAAACCGAAGCCGAGCAGGATGATGCCGATGTTCTCCACGCTGTGGTACGCGAGCAGGCGTTTGAGATCGTGCTGCCCGAGCGCAAACGCCACACCGAGCACGGCACTCGCTGCGCCGAGCGTGACCACGACCCAGCCCGCGCCCGCCGGCACGGGCAGCCAGCCGCTGAATCGGATCAATCCGTAGAGGCCGATCTTGATCGTCACGCCCGAGAGGATCGCGGACACGTGGCTGGGCGCGTTCGCGTGCGCCGAGGGCAGCCAGACGTGCAGCGGAAACAAGCCGGCCTTCAAACCGAAGCCGACCAGCGCGAGCCAGAACAACGGCGCAAGCTCCGCGTGTTCGCGCATCGGTCCGAGGGACCAGTCGCCGTTGTGCTCCGCGAGCAGCGCGAAGAAGGCGAACAGCGCAAGCATCGCCACGTGCGACGCGCCAAGGTAGAGCCAGCCGGCCGCGCGCACCTCGGCGCGCCGGCGATCAAGCGTCACCAGAAAATATGCGGCGAGCGTGAACAGCTCCCAGCCGATCAGGAAGTGCAGGCCGTTCGCCGCCACGAGCACCAGCCCGAGAGTGAGCAGCAGTACGCTCCACCAAAAACGTCCGGCACGGGCGGAACGGGGATGCGCGCGCTCGGCCCAGTACTCGTTTCCATAAACCGCGCCGACGCCCCCGACGACGGCCGTCAGCGCGAGGAAGAACGCGCTCAACGCGTCGAGCCGTAGCGCCACACGTTCACCGCAGATTTCGAATGCCGGCGACCATGTCCAAGCGGCGTCCTGCGGCGGATCCGGCCAATCCGCCGCGCCGACGAGCACGAACATCGCCACAGCCAGCCCGGCCGCGCAGCACAGCAACGTCGCGCCAAGCCAAAGCCGCGTTGAGCCGCGAGCGGCGGCCAGGGCTATCAGGCCGGTCAATCCGGCAACGATGAGCAGCCAGGCCGGAAACTGGAACGCCGCTGTGTCGACGTAGGGCCGGAGAAAATCATTCGGGGGCAACGGGCTCACGAGCGCAGCCCACGGGAGCACGAGGGCACAGTTCATGGCCGCGCTCCCGGTGACGAGTCGCCCGCGGCGGCACGACGTGACTCAGATTCGCCGAGGCCGGACCTCGGAATCCGCAATCCACACTTCGCGTTCCGCGATCCACAATCCCCCGCTCCCCTGCCCGATCCGCGTCCCGAGTTGTGCGACTCGATCGGATCAGGCGTGAGGAGCATCGCGTTCATCAAGGCCTCGGGGTGGCCGGATCGTCGCCGGTTTTGCCGTTCTTTCCGAGGATTTTCTGCGCCCGCTCGAGCGCCGCGGAAATCTCGCGACGCGCGGCATCGAGTTCCTGGCGTTCGCTCGCAAGGCGCTCCGGCGCGTTCGTGTTCTCCGGTTCGGGAGGCAGCTTGAGGATAACGCGGGCGCGGGCGAGCGCGGCGGCGATGTGCGGGCAGACGTTGTCGCGGCCGATGGCGTCGATGAAGCCGGCGTTTTCCATCACGGCGAGCGGCTGAGTGTGCGGCGCGCTCAGTATGAGATGCTTGCCCTTCTTCTTCAGTTTGAGGTGCAGATCGACCAGGGCCTGCAACCCGGTGGCGTCGATCGCGAGGACCTTGCGCATGCGCAAGATCAGGATGTCGGGCTCCATCCTCGCGCGCTTCAGCTCGTCATCGAGCTTGTCGACCACGCCGAAGAAAAACGCGCCGAACACGCGGAAGATCAGCACGCCCTTCGGCACGGTGCGGCCAACAAGCGAGTGGTGCGAACCCTCGGTCTCGCTCGCCTCGTCGACCGCGGTGATCTGCGAGGTCTCGGCGACGCGTTTCACCATCAACAGACACGCGAGCACCACACCGACCTCGACCGCGAGCGTGAGGTTGGCGAGCACGGTGAGGGCGAACGTCGCGACGAACACCGAGCTGTCGCTGAACGGCCAGCGGTGCAGGCGGAGGAATTGTTTCCACGAAACCATCCGGTACGCCGCCACCACGAGCACGGCGCTGAGCGTCGCCAACGGCACATGACGCAACAGCGGCGCCGCCGCCACGAGCACGATCAGCAGGAGGAACGAGTGCACGAGACCGGCCACCGGTGTGCGCGCACCGGAACGGACATTCACCACCGAACGCGCCACCGCGCCGGTCACCGGGATGCAGCCGAAGAGCGGCCCGACGATGTTGGCCACGCCCTGCCCGATCAGCTCCTGGTTGGAGTCGTGGCGGTCGTCGAGCACGCCATCGGTCACCACGGCGCAAAGCAGCGCCTGCATCGCGACGAGCATCGCGATCGTGAAGGCCGGCTGCACGAGCGCGCCGAACTGGCCGAAATCGATCGCGGGCAGTGCGAAGGCCGGCAGCGCGCCGGAGAAGTCCGGAAACTGCGAACCGATCGTCGCGATCCCGAATCCGTCGCCGCCATGCAGCGCGCGCACCGCGCCGAAAAGCAGCGTCATCACCACGAGCCCGACCATCGACCCCGGCACGAAGCGCGCGAGCCGCGTGGGCCAGAGGCCGATCAGCGTCACCGAAGCCACGCCGAGCGCCACGGTGGGCCAATGGATCTCGCCGAGATGCGCGAGGAGCACCTGCAGTTTTCCGACGAACGCGACGGGCATCGTCGCCTGAAGGCCGAGGAAGTATTTGATCTGGGTGCTGAGGATCAGGATCGCGATGCCCTTGGTGAACGCGCGGGAAACCGGGTACGGAATGAAACGGATCACGGAGCCGAGCCGCGCCAACCCCATCACGAGCAACATCGCGCCCGCGAGCATGGTGCACACGAGCAGGCCGCCCCCGCCGTAAGACGCCAACACGCTGTAGGTGATGACGGCGAACGCGCCCGTCGGTCCGCCGATCTGCACGCGCGAACCGCCGAGGGCCGCCACGATCGCGCCGCCGATGATCGCCGTGTAGAGGCCGCGCTCGGGCGTCACGCCGGAGGCGATGGCGAACGCCATCGAGAGCGGCAGCGCCATCGTCATCACGTTCAGCCCCGCGAGCAGTTCGCGGCGCAACTGGTCCTTGGTGAGCCCGGAAAAACGCCCGAGCAACGCCGTACGAAGCGAAGAGACGAAGTTCATCTGGCGAAGTTCAGCGCCCTTTCCGCACGCCGCGCAGGTCACTACCGCCGATGCGGTAGCCGACCACGACCGGGCACGCCCCGGTCCGGTGCTGAGGAAATCCTCGCTTCGAATGTCGAGTGTTCATGACTGCGTTTTCCCGTAGGGAAGCCGTCGAACAAACACCCTTTGCCCGCCGACTGCCAGAACGTTTCCGGGGCGTCGACGGCGCTCCACTCCGCATGGAAACGTGCAGTGGCCGCTCCTCGGCCGACGCCTTTGACCGCTTGCGCTCGAGCAGAGCGACGGCGCAGACTCGCGACCGCATCCGCTATCTGGAACAGCCCCGCGCCGTCCTTTCCTCCCCCAACGCCCCCCTCCGGAATCTCGCCGGCAAAAGCGTCGCGCCGAATCTTTTCGATCGTCCACCTAATCAACCGGCCCCGCACATGAAACGTGCCCACCGTCTCCTCCTCGCCATCGCCGTGCTTCTCGCGCATTCGTCACTGGGGCAGGCCGCGAGCCAGCGCCTCGTCGCCGGTTCGGCGCTGCAACTGGCGCTCGCCCCGTCCGCACCGCCCGTCGAAGTCGTGTTTACCAACGACGGCTCACGCCTCGTGGCCTTGCGTGCGGAAACCGGGGCCTCCCAGGTCGAGATCCAGCTGGAGGCGACCGCAGTGGCGACATTCGGCGCATACCAACTCGATGGCGCCTTGGAGTGGACGTTCCGCAGCGAGTCCGCGCCCTCCCAAGTCTGCGACCGGCTGCCGCAGTTTCCGACCACGTGGAAACTGACCTTCACGCAACGCGAGGGCTCCGCCTGCACGGTGCAGTTGCGCGTCGAGGATCAAGGTCCCGCTCCCGCCATTCACTGGGCCGAGGCGCCCGGGCGCCTTGTCGTGCGCGATGCCGGTCGGCTAAGGCTCCACGCGCGCGCCGAGCTCGGGCTCACCGCCACCCAACCGAGCCTCGAGCTGGACGAGACGATCGCGCCGCAAAGCGATTCCGGTGGCGAAATCGTATTTCAACTACCCGCCGGCTATTGGCGACTCGTGGCAGCCGGCGACGAGGGTGTCGCCGAAATCCGCTCGGTCCTGATTCCTGTCTCGAGCGGAGCCGAGACGTTGGTCGCTTGGCCCACCACTCGGTCTCCGCTTGCGACGCCCTCGCTGGGTCTCACGGAACTTACCCTGCGCGGCGCAAACGCCGACCATGACACCGGGCGGATTCTCGTGGCTGCACCGATCCTGACCGAGCCACCCCGGCGCGAGGCCGTGCATGTGCTCGAAGCCGGCCAACCCGGTGAGGTGCTCGCCGTGGAGTCGATCCCGGCTGAGCTCCACGTGGTGGTGCTGTTCGACTCATCGCTCTCGATGCGGAAGATTTTCGCCGAAGCCCAGACTGCGGCGCTGCGTTTCGTCGAATCTCTGCCGCCCGGCTGCACGGTGGATTTCATCGACTTCGACACGAAGGTGAAGGAGCTGCCGTCCTCTGAACGCGTCGCGCTGCTTGCCGCGATTCGACAGATCCAGGCGGACGGCAGCACGAAGCTTTACGACTCGATCATGCGTGGGCTCGCGAAATGCGCCGACCACCGGCGCAGTGCTCTGGTGGTGTTTACCGACGGCTTCGATGCGCAGATCGAAGACCCGGGCTTCGGCAGCCGCGCCAGCCAGGGCGAGGTGTTCGCCGCCGTCACCAAGGCTCAGGTACCGCTCTACACGATCGCCTATGGCGAGAAGCCTGACGAGAAGACGCTCCAGCGCCTCGCGACCGAATCCCACGGCAACTATTTTCGCGCGCAAGCCGACACGATCGGCAGCGTGTTCGAACAGATCCGCGGCCTGGTCGACCACGATTTCCGCATCACCTATCGGCGTCCGGTCAAAGCCGGTCCAAGCAACATTCCCGTGATCACCATCGTGCTCGATGTGAGCGGCTCAATGAACATGGACCCGCGCGAGGAAGGCTGCGGATTCCGCATCGAGAAAGCCAAGGATCTCCTGCGCAACTTTTTCGGCCAACTGCCCGGCGGCAGCGTCGTCCAGGTCTTCACGTTCTCCAGCGCGGTGAACCTGATCCAGGTCCGCACTTCCGATCCGGCCCGCCTGCGCCGTTGTCTGTGTGATGTCGAGGCCGGAGGGAGCACCGAGACGCTCGAAGCCGCCCGCGCCGCGCTCGCCTCACTAACCGGAGTTCCTTCGCGGAATCGTTTCCTGCTCTTCATCACCGATGCGGCGCTTCAACTTGAGAGCGATCAACGGGCCGAGTTCGCAAAGGTGCTGGCCAACCTGCAGGCGCAAAACATCCGTAGCCTCTGGGTGGGCATGGTGCCGGACGTCGAGGCCGCACCGTTTGCCGAAGCCGCGAAGCTCTCCGGCGGCAGCTACGTCGTGAGTCCCGGCACGGAGTCGCTCACCAAGGCGCTCGCCACGCTTCACTCAAGCTTGGTCGAGACGTCCGGAAGCAGCACAACCGCGCTCGAGGTGCTCGTCGCCAAACCTGGGACAACTGGGGAGAAACGGTTTGTCGGCGGCGGAGGGTGTTTCCCGCTGCCAGCCTCATCCACGGTCGCCGCAGGCGACTTCGGTTCACTCGAGGTCACGCTCGGCTCGTCGATCGTCTCTGAAGAAAAACGGCCCTCGCACGACGAGGGGTCGGAGAACGACGAGACCGGTGCGGCACCGGAAGAGACCTCCGGTGCGGACTCGCCCTGAGTTCAACTGAGGCAGGGAGCCGCTATGTCCGCGCTTTGCCTCCGCGTCGTCATCACCGTCAGGCCCGCGGCCCGAGCGCGTGCAGGTACTTGTCGACGTTGTTCGCCACGATCACGCCGTAGTTGATGGTGCCGAGCCAGCCGGACATGATGATGCCCACCGAGCCCGCGTGGTGGAGGCCGGCGATCTGGTTCGGGAGTTCCATCGAGACCTTGAGTCCTTCGAACTTCGTGCCGAACGACGTGCCCGCCCAATGCGTGGTATACCGCTCGATCGTGCGCGGCGTGGCCGCCTCGACCCAATCGATCTTCTCGCGCACGCCCGGTAGGAAACGCTCGAGCGACGCAAGCGACTCCTCGATGAGCCGCTTCTTCTCGGCCTCGTACTCCTCCTCGGTGAGTTTCGCCCAGTCGTCGTACTTCGCGTTGAGCGAAGCGACCACGGTGTAGCGATCGGTGCCCGGGCGGGTCTCCGGATAATAGATGGAGAACGTGCGGCTAGTCGTGTGCTTCGCCACCAGTTCGGTGCTCGAAAACGCCGGCGCGTCCGAGGTGAAGATCAGGTCGCCGATATGGGGAATCGTTTCGCCCTTCCGGATGCCGAAGTACACCTGACACGACGACGGGCTGATGCGCACCGACTCGGCCTCCTTCACGAACTCCGGCGAGAAGTTCTCGGCGCCGGCCAGGCGGAAGACCGTGTTCTTGATGTTCGCGTTCGAAAGCACCGCGCCGCAACGGATCTCACGGCCATTCGCGACGACCGCCGTGACGCGGCGTTTGCCGCCGACGACCTCGCTCACGATGCGCTCCACCATCACCTGTTTGCGGATATCGACGCCGTTGCGCTGGAGCTCGGCAGCCATCTTCTCGACCAGCACGTCGGTGCCGCCGCGGAACGTGTACACGCCCTTGCTCATGAAGTTCGAGAACACGATGCCGTAAGTGATCGCGAGGTCCTCGAGCGTGGAGCCGTTGGCGTACGCGATCGGCTCCATCAACAGGCGGGCGACATCGCTGCGCCCCGGGAAGAAGCGCGCGAAAAACTCGCCGGTCGTCTCGGTGTTCCGGTCGTAGTAGTTCATCGCGCGCAGCGTGGCGAAAAACTCCTCCACCTTCTCGCGCGGCACGTCGAACTTCTCGCTCAGGATGCGCGTAAAATCCTCGCGGTCGAAGGTCGTCGTGATGTCGAACTGCGGGTTCACGAAACGAATGCCCTTCAACTGCTCGATCGAGTCCGCGATCTCGGCGGTCCAGTACTTGCGGCACGATTTGATCATTCCGATCGGGAAGCCGTGCAACGACACGTCGAAAATGTGTCCGCCCTTGCGGCGGAACCAGGTCGCGAGCCCGCCGAGCTGGTAGTGGTGCTCCAGCAGGAGGACCTTGCGGCCCTGTTTCGCGAGCACGTTGGCGGCGGTGAGTCCGCCCAAACCGCTGCCGATCACGACCGCGTCGTAGTAGTTCGCAATGCCTTCGAGCTTGTCTCGCGCCATGGGTAGAAAGGCGCGGACAAGAACGCCCGCCCGCATCGGGCGCAACGGGAAACCACGCCGCCGCGCACCGCGCCCCAGTCCGCAAACAATGCCGCGGTGCCCTCCTTCGCCTACAGCCCGGGAGACGCTCGCTCCCGACCAGACAAGTTGACGGCCGCGGATCGATCCGCTCAGCGAAAACCGGGCCGCGCGCCGCCACTCCGCCGCGCTGTCCGCACCGGCGCCGCGACCAGCGCGCGAATTCAGAATCCGCTTGGAGTCGCCGCGGGCATCGTCTTGCCTCTCGCGCTCCTATGGAAGCGATCAAGTTCGCGGTTCTGCCCGGCGATTATATCGGCCCCGAAGTCATGTCCGAAGCCCTGCGCGTGCTCGAACACGCCGCCAAGGGCGCCGGCCTCAAGCTCGAGTACCAGCACGCCGATGTCGGCGGCGCGGGCATCGACAACCACGGCAAGGCCCTCCCCGACTCCACCCTCGCGCTCTGCCAGCAGGCCGACGCCATCCTCTTCGGCTCCGTCGGCGGCCCGAAGTGGGAGAAGCTTCCGCCCAAGGAGCAGCCCGAGCGCGCCGCGCTCCTGCCGCTGCGCAAGGCCTTCAATCTCTTCGCCAACATCCGCCCCGGCCTGCTCTACGCCGACCTGCGCGACGCATCGCCCCTCAAGACCGAGCGCATCCCCAACGGCATCGACATCGTCTGCATCCGCGAGCTCACCGGCGGCATCTACTTCGGCAAGAAGGAGACCGTCACCCTCGACAACGGCGAGACGCAGGCCACCGACACGATGGTCTACAAGACCTCCGAGATCGAGCGCATCGCCGAGGTCGCCGCGCTCACCGCCCGCGCCCGCGGCAAGAAAGTCTGCTCGGTCGACAAGGCCAACGTGCTCGAAACTTCGGTACTCTGGCGCAAGACCGTCACCGCCTATTTCGCCAAGCACCATCCCGACCTCGCACTCTCGCACATGTATGTCGACAACGCCGCGATGCAGCTCGCGCGCGACCCGAACCAGTTCGACGTGCTCTTCACGGAAAACATGTTCGGCGACATCCTCTCCGACGAGATGGCCGTCATCTGCGGCTCGCTCGGCATGATGAGCTCCGCTTCGCTCGGCACCGGCAAGAACCGGTTCGGCAAACCGTTCGGCCTCTTCGAGCCCGCCGGCGGCACCGCGCCCGACATCGCCGGCAAAGGCGTCGCCAATCCCTGCGCGCAGATTCTCTCCGCCGCGCTCATGCTGCGCTACAGCTTCGGCCAGGATGCGCTCGCGGCGAAGATCGAGGCCGCGGTCCGCAAGACCGTGACCGTCGACGGCGTGCGCACCGGCGATATCGCCTTCGGCAAGACTCCCGTCGGCACCAAGGCCATGGCCGACGCGATCATCCGCAACCTCGCCTGAGCAACGCGTTTTCGTCGGTCGGGCTTCACGCCCGACTCCAGCTCTCCCCCATCCCGGCGCCCAAGCGCCGGGATTTTTTCTGCCCAGCGACTTCCCGGCAGCTCACCGTGCTGCCAACTTCCTCAGGCTGCGCGGGCCGAAGACCCGCGCCGCGGGCTGCTCGTTGCTCGTGGTGCAAGCGATCAGGCCACACCTCCCCGCGTCCCGCCTCCAACGAAATTCTCATCGCGCCGCCGGAGCGTCCAGCACACGCCGCATCGCAGCCAACAGCTCCACCGCGCCGCATGGTTTCGGCAGCAGCTCGCTGACACCGAGCGCGGCAAGCTCGGCACGTTTCTCCTCTTGGGGTAGTCCGCTCGTCGCGATGACGGCGACTGTCGGATGGCGTGCGCGCAATTGGCGCGTGAGCGCGATGCCGTCGAGTGTCGGCATCATCAGATCAGTGACGACGAGCCGCAGCGCTCCCGCGTGCTCACGCGCGAGCGCGAGCGCCGCTTCGCCGTCGGCGGCTTCGAGCACGCGGTAGCCGTTCTCCTCGAGCGCGACGCGAGCGGCACTCCGAATCGGTTCCTCGTCGTCGACGACGAGCACCAACTCGCCCTGTCCGCGCCTCGCACCGTCTGTGGCGATCTCCGCCACCGTCTCCGCCAATGGTTTCGCAGGAAGATAGACGCTGAACTGGCTGCCTTTGCCGAGCTCGCTGTAGACGCGCACATGGCCGCCGTGGCTGCGCACGATGCCGAGCACGGTCGAGAGGCCGAGCCCGGTGCCTTTGCCCGGCACCTTCGTCGTGAAGAACGGCTCGAAGATGCGCGCCTGCGTCTCGGGCGACATCCCCTCGCCGGTATCCGAGACGGCGATCACCACGTGCGGTCCCGCCTTGAGCGCGCCGGTCACCGGCACACTCACATCTGCGGCGGTGATCTGGCGGTTTCGCGCCTCGATCGTCAGCCGCCCGCCGGCCGGCATCGCGTCGCGCGCGTTCACGCAGAGGTTCATCAATACCTGATGGAGCTGCGTCGAGTTCGCCTCGACCGGCCAGAGCTCCGCGACGGAGTCGACCTTCAGCTTGATCGCGCGCGGGAACGTTTCCCGGATGATCGACGCCATCTCACGGATCAGGTGGCGCGGATCGAGCAGGATTCGCTCGCCTTCCACGCCGCGGCTGAACGCGAGCAGTTGTCGGATGATGTCCGCACCACGACGCGCGCTCTGCTCGATCATTCCGAGCAACTCCTGGTCGCGCCCGGCCGCCGAGTCCTTCAGCACGCTCGCGGCCATCAGCACGGGGGTGAGGATGTTGTTCAGGTCGTGGGCCACGCCGCCGGCCAGCGCGCCGATCGCCTCCATGCGCTGGTTACGGAGGAACTGCGCCTCGATGCGCTTCTTCTCCGTGATGTCCGCCGCCACGCCGACGATACGTACGACCTTGCCGGCAGCATCGCACACCGGAAACGCCCGATCCCGGATCCAAACCAGCTCTCCGTCGGGCCGGATGATGCGGTAGGTTTCGTTGTACTCGCCGCTGACCTGTTTTGTGACGATCGCCTCCATGATGCGGGCGCGATCTTCCGGGTGCAGCGAATCCACCCACTTGATCGGGTCCGCGTAGATCTCCCCGCAGGGCCGGCCCCAGACCCGCTCGAACGCCGGGCTCAGGTAGATCAGCTCCGTCTTCGACGGGTCGGTGATCCAGAACACCTCGTTGATCGTCTCCGCCAACTCGCGGAAACGTCCCTCGCTCTCCCGCAGCGCCTCGGTCGCGCCGACGAGCTCCGTCACGTCCTGGAACGACCCGCGCACGCGCACCGCCCGGCCGTTCTCCGTGACCGGATGGCCGATCGTGCGCACCCATTTGCGCACGCCTTTCGCGGAGACCATCTCCAGCAACAGATCGTACGCGCGGCCCTCCGTGACCGCCGCCTGCAACGCCGCCCGGATCCGCTGCCGCGACTCCTCCGTGTAGAAACTCAGCCCCAGCTCCACCGACGCCTTCTGCGACGGATCCAGATCGTGGATTCGCGCCACCTCTTCCGTCCAGAAGCCCTCGCCCGTCGCCGGGTCGAAACTCCAGCCGCCCACCTTCGCGATCTCGCCGGTTTCGCGCAGCACCGTCTCGTGCAGCTGCCACTGCTCGCGGGCGTGCTTCTGCTCCGTGACATCGTACGCGAAGACCAGCGCGCCATCTTTGTCGCCTACGCGAAACGGCACCGCCGCCACCTCCACCTCCGCCACGGAGCCGTCGCAGCGCAGGATATGCTCCTCGATCATCGGTGCCGCCCGCCGCTCCTCGTTCAGCTGACGGATGCGTTCGCGCACCCGGGCGTGATCCGCGGCGTGGAACCGCGCCAACACGCTCGTGCCGATCAACGCCTCCGCATTGTTCGCGCCGAAGAGCTTCACGGCCGCATCGTTCAGGTACACGAAGCAGCCACCCGCCTGCACGAAGATCGGCAACGGCGCCGCCGCCACCGCGGAGCGAAAACGCGTTTCGCTGCCGCGCAGTTCCTCCTCGATCCGCTTCCGCGCCGCGATGTCGCGCGAGACGCCCACGACCTGCAGTCCGCCGCGGCCGCGCACCAGCGTCGTCACCGTCTCGATCCAGAGCCAACGCCCGTCGCGGTGTTTCTGCCGCAGCTCGTGCACCTGCGTCGTCGCCTGGGAATCGCCCGCCTGGAACGCCGCGATGCGGCCGGGCAGCCCTTCGCGAATCATCGCCGCCGATTCCGGCGCGAGACTGTCGATCACCGACTCCGCCATCGCCTCCTCGGGCGTGAGTCCGCGCAGCCGCTCGATCGAGGGACTCACGTAGCTCATCCGCATCGTCGCCAGATCCAGGACCCACACGACATCGCCCACGTTCTCCGCCAGCAACCGGTAACGCTCCTCGCTCTCACGCAACGCGCCCTCCGCCACGATGCGCTCGGTGATGTCCTCGACGAAAACCACAATGCCGCCGACCTCACCACCGGCGTTCCGCCACGGCCGCACCTCCCACCGCTCCCACTGCACCGACCCATCGGGGTGTTGGTACGGGTCCGCCTGCGCCGAAAGCACTTCGCCCGCAAGCGCCCGCCGGTGGATCTCCCGCCAACGCGGCGGGATGTCGGGCGACGTCTCATAGTGCGAGACCCCGATCAGCTTCTTGCCGGCGAGCTTGTACGCCGCGATCCAGCGCTTGCTCGCGGCGAGATACCGCATTTCGCGGTCGAACATCGCCAACGCCGCCGGCGCGTGCTCGATGAACAGCCGTTGCTGCGCCTCCACCTCCTGCAGCGCCGTCGTCGCCCGAGCGCGAGCCTCCGCCTCCGCCTCGATCCGCCGCATCTGTTTCCGCAGCCCGATATAGAGCAGCAACGCCGTCACCGCCACAAACGTCCAGCCCTTGTACAGCGAGAGCTTCTCGATCGCACGCGGGTTGTCCGTCAGCACCAGCATCGCGCGATCCGAAAACAGGATCCACAGCGATCCCAAGACGAGGTACGCCAAGGCAGTACGCCACGCCACGCGCCGACTGCGAAAGGGGCCATCGACCTTCATGTCCGTTGGGATTTCGGAGAGATGCCCACTACCGAAAACGGCTTCCGGCGTCCGACGCGAATTTTTTGTCTGCCAATTGCCTGAGGCGCCCGATCGCCCGCCGCCGCGACCTGCGCCCGGACGCACACTCCCAAAGAAATCCTTTCCCCCGCCGCGCAGGTCCGTTTTGCTCCGCCCCTTTCGAGCTGCGGTCGGCGGCCTTTCTCCTCGCTGCCCGCGACTCGCTCCTCGCTACTTTTCCCTCCGCTATGACCTCCGCCGAGATCCGCCAGTCGTTCCTCGATTTCTTCGCACAACAGCAGCACACCATCGTGCCCTCCTCCTCGCTGCTGCCCGACTCGCCCGGACTGCTCTTCACCAACGCCGGCATGAACCAGTTCGTGCCCATCTTCCTCGGCGACCGGAAGCCCGATGTCTCGAAGTGGGCCGGCGTGCGCCCCGGCGCCGACAACCGCGCGGCCGACACCCAGAAATGCATCCGCGCCGGCGGCAAACACAACGACCTCGAGGACGTCGGTTGGGATACCTACCACCACACGATGTTCGAGATGCTGGGCAACTGGTCCTTCGGCGACTACTTCAAGAAGGAGTCGCTCACCTGGGGCTGGACGCTGCTGACGAAGGTCTGGGGCATCCCCGCCAAGCGCCTCTTCGCCACCGTCTACTCGCCCAACAAGGCCAAGAACGACCCGTCCGAATTCGACCAGGAAGCCTACGACATCTGGGCCGGCCTCTTCCGCGCCGCCGGCCTCGATCCCGCCGTCCACATCGTCAACGGCAACAAGAAGGACAATTTCTGGATGATGGGCGACACCGGCCCCTGCGGCCCGTGCTCGGAAATCCATTTCAACCTGAACGAGAGCGACGACGAGGCCGCCGGCCGCGCACTGGTCAACTCCAGCTCTCCTCGCTGCATCGAGATCTGGAACCACGTCTTCATCCAGTTCAACGCCAACGCCGACGGCACCTTCGCCCCGCTCGCCGCCAAGCACGTCGACACCGGCATGGGCTTCGAACGCGTCGCCGGCATCTACGCCACGACGAACGGTTTTAAGGACTTCTCCGCCGAGCCCTCAAACTACAACTCCGACGTCTTCACCGCGCTCTTCGACGTCATCGCGCAACTCTCCGGCAAGACCTACACGCGCACCGTCCCGCAATCGCGCGAGAACCTCAGCGAACAGGTCAAAACCGACATCGCCTTCCGCGTCCTCGCCGATCACGCGCGCTGCGTCTCCTGCGCCATCGCCGACGGCATCCTGCCCGGCAACGAAGGCCGCAACTACGTCATCCGCCGCATCCTCCGCCGCGGCATTCTCTACGGTCGCAAGGACCTCGGCCTGCACGTCGGCTTCTTCGAGAAACTCGTCGCCGCCGTCGTCGCCTCGCTCGGCTCCGTCTTCCCCGAGCTCAAGGCCCAGCAATCCCTCGTCGAGCGCGTCATCCGCTCGGAAGAGGAGAGCTTCGGGCGGACGCTGGATCGGGGGCTGGCATTATTCAACTCCCGGATTCAGAGCCTGTCCGAGATCGCTTCCGCAGTCGGCAAAGCAGGAGGTACGCTTGCCGATTCTACGTACGAATTCACGAATCCCCACGGTTCCACCGGCCCGCTTGAGGTCGAACTGAAGGAAAAAACATTCCCCGGCCAGTTCGCCTTCGAACTCTACGACACCTACGGCTTCCCGCTCGATATGACCCAGTTGCTCGCCGCTGAGCGCGGGCTCGCGGTCGATGTGAAGGGATTCGAGGAGTTGATGGAAAAGCAGCGCGCCCTCGGCCGTGCCGCGCAGAAAAAGGAAGTCATCGTCGCCGCCACCGAGGGCAACGAGACCGTCGCGCACCAGCCCACGAAGTTCGTCGGCTACACCGAGCTCGAAGCCGAGGCCAAGCTCCTCGACGTCGTCCGCAGCGATAAGGACACCTTCCTCGTCTTCGACCAGACTCCGTTCTACGCCGAGATGGGCGGCCAGTGCGGCGACACCGGCACAGTCACCATCGCCGGCCAGTCGCTCGCGATCGCCGACACCGTCAAAGACAAGTCCGGCCGCTACCTGCACAAGCTCGCGACCTCCGCCACCAACTCCCAACTTCCAACTACGAACTCCTCCGCAACGCTCTCCGTCGACCGCGAGCGTCGTCGGGCGATCAGCCGCCATCACAGCGCAGAGCATTTGATCCACTGGGCGTTGCGGTCGACCCTCGGCACCCACGTCCGCCAGGCCGGCACGTCGAAGACGCCCGACCGTATGCGTTTCGACTTCTCGCACTTCGAAGCCCTCAAGCCCGAACAAGTCCGCGAGATCGAGCAGGCCGTCAACGAGCGCATCCTCGACAACGCCCTGGTCGACACCTACGAGACCGAGTTCGACAAGAAGCCCGAGGGCACCCTCGCCTTCTTCGGCGAGAAGTACGGCAAGGTCGTGCGCGTCGTCGACATCGGCGGCTACAGCCGCGAACTCTGCGGCGGCACCCACGTATCCACCACCGGCGAGATCGGCCTCATCAAGATCGTCTCCGAGATGGCCATCGCCGCCGGCACGCGCCGTCTCGAGGTCGTCGCCGGCCAGGCCGCGCTCGACTACATCGCCGCGCGCGAATCCGCTCTCGCGGCCGTGAGCGGCGCGCTCTCCGCCGGTCCGGCCGATGTTGCCAAGAAACTCGACGCCCTCCTCGCCCAGAAGGCCGAGCTCGAGAAGAAGCTGAAGGCCTTCGAGCAGAAAGCCTCCGCCGGCCTCGCCGACGATCTCGCCGCCAAGGCGGTCGAGAAGGACGGCCTGAAGTTCGTCTCCGCCGTCGTGTCCGTCGACAGCCCCGACGCCCTCCGCGCCCTCGGCGCGCAGATCCTCGCCAAGCTCGGCGAAGGTGTCGTGCAGCTCGGCGCCGCGATCGGCGACAAGGCCTCCGTCGCCGCCTTCTGCTCACCCGCCGCGATCAAAGCCGGCCAACAGGCCGGTCAGATCGTGCGCGACCTCTGCACCAAGCTCGGCGGCAAAGGCGGCGGCAAACCCGACTTCGCCATGGGCGGCGGCAAAGACACCGCCAAGCTCGCCGAAGTCCTCGCCGGCTAAGTATCCGTATGTAGGAGCCTGCTTGCAGGCGATCCATTCGGCCGGCTCCATGCGAGCCGGCTGTTTTCGTTACAAACGCCGGCGCACGATCCTCGCCGCGCTTCGCGCTTCACTTCCCCGTCGGCTTGCTCCTCATTGCGGCGCGAATGTCCCTCGCCGCCGTCGGCCAACGTTGCATCAGCGAACGCGAACCCGAACTCGGGCTTGGCATCGTCGCGCGCCTCGATACCGCGCACATCGCGGTCGAGTTCCCCGCCTCCGGCGAGAAGCGCACCTACGCCCGCAACACGCCGGTTCTGAAACGCGTGCAACTCCGCGCCGGCGAGTGCGCCACCACGCGCCAAGGGACGCGGTTCACCGTCGAAACCGTCGCCGAGGAAAACGATCTGCTCATCTACAGCGGAGCCGGTCAGCGCGTGCGTGAGGATCAACTCTCCGACAACGCCGCCGCCGCGTTGCCCACCGCTCGCCTGCTCAGCGGCCAAGGAGACGAAAGCGCCCTCTTCGATCTCCGGCTGCGCGCGCTCCAAGCGCAGGCCGCGCTGCGCCAATCGCCGCTGCGAGGTTTTCTCGGCGGGCGCATCGACCTGATCCCCCACCAGCTCTACATCCTCCACGAGGTCGCCTCGCGCCCCGTGCCGCGTGTGTTGCTCGCCGACGAGGTCGGCCTAGGCAAGACGATCGAAGCCTGCCTCATCGTGCAGCGGCTGCTCGCCGTGGGCCGCGCGCAACGTGTGCTCGTGCTCGTGCCCGAGACGCTGGTACACCAGTGGTTCGTCGAGCTGCTCCGCCGATTCAATCTCTGGTTCAGCATCCTCGACGAGGAACGCTGCGCCGCCGCCGAAGCGAGCGAGCCCGACGGCAATCCTTTCCTCGGCCAACAGCTCACGTTGTGCAGCACCGCGTTCCTCGCCGGCAACTCGGCGCATGGCGAACAGGCCGTCGCCGCGGGCTGGGATGTGGTCGTCGTCGACGAAGCGCAC
>DATGXA010000225.1:0-15477 GCA_035299125.1 Opitutaceae bacterium | reverse complement strand
TGAAAGGCTCAATGATCCTCGCGGGACCAGACATCAGTGTTCGCGCCGACGCTCGATTCGGTGTCAATGCTCTGCGCGGTCTTGAGGAACCACACGCGCATCTTGAAGCGGAAATCGGTGCTCGTGAGCGCGCCGACGGGGCAGATGTCGACGGTGTTGAGCGAGTAGTTGTGGTTCAGCTCGCGGCCGGGATAGCAGGTGAGCGTCGAGTAGCTGCCGCGGTCGACGAAGCCGAGCACGTCCTCCTTGGCGATGTCGCGGCTGAAACGGATGCAGCGCGAGCAGAGGATGCAGCGCTCGTCGTCGAGCGTGACGCGCGGGCCGAGCTGCGTGCGCTTCGGCTTCACGTTCTTGCGCTCGATGAAACGCGAGGTGCCGCGGCCGTAGTCGGCGGACTGCTCCTGGAGCTTGCACTCGCCGGCCTGGTCGCAGATCGGGCAGTCGAGCGGGTGGTTGATGAGGAGGAACTCCATCACACCTTCGCGCGCGTCCTTGATCTGCGGCGTGGAAGTGCGGATATGCAGGCCCGGCGTGGCGTTGGTGAAGCACGCGATCTGCGGCTTGGGCATCCAGTTGACGCGCTGCTTGCCGGAGGCCGGATCCATGATCGGCTGCTTCGTGACCGGATCGACGGCCGGCATGCCCATCTCGACCAGACACATCCGGCAGTTGCCGGCAACCGGCAGCTTCGGGTGGTAACAGAAATGCGGCACCTCGATGCCGAGCAACGCGGCGGCCTCGATCATGTTGGTGCCCTTCGGCACCGCGATGTCGCGGCCGTCGATGTTGACGGTGACGAGGTCGGGTTTGGTCGGTGTCTGGCTCACGCGGAAAAGAGAGGAAAAGATGGAACCGCCGATGAACGCGGATGGACGCGGATGCGGTCGGACGCGGGAAACTGGCCACCGATGGACACAGATGGGCGCCGATCCGGAAGGGCGGAAACGGCGCTCGGTTTTCTGTGATCGGTGTTCATCTACGTTGATCGGTGGCTACTTCGCGGTCGTTCACACCAGCGTCGGCGCGAGGGCGTGGCGGTTTTGTTTGGCGGCGGGATAGGCTTTGAATTCCTCGCCGAACTTCTGGACGAACGCCTGCACGGGCCACGAGCACGCCTCGCCGAACGGGCACACCGTGCGGCCGGCGATCTGGTCGGCGACTGATTTGAGCAACACGCCATCCTCGGCGCGGGCCTCGCCGTGAACCATGCGCTGCGTGATCTTGCGCATCCACGCCGAGCCTTCGCGGCAGGGCGTGCACTGGCCGCAGCTCTCGTGCGCGTAGAAGGCGTTCAGGTTGGCGAGCGCTTCGACCACGTTGACGGTGTCGTCCATCACGATCACGCCGCCGGAGCCGCCCATCGTGCCGCACGCGGCGAACGAATCGAAGTCGAGCGGGATGTCGGCCGTGGTCCAGTTGAGCACCGAGCCGTCCTTCTGCTTGATCGTGAAACTCTCACCCCAGCGCAGCACCTTCGAGGAGGAACCGCCGGGAATGATCGCCTGGAACTTACGTCCCGGACGCGGGCCGCCGCAGACGCCGTTGAGCAACTGGCCGAGCGTGATCTTGCCGGACTCGAACTCGAAATAGCCCGGGCGCTGGACGTGGCCGGAGACGCCGATCAGGCGCGTGCCGGAGTTGTTCGGCGTGCCGATCTTCACGTAGGCGTCGCCGCCCATCTCGACGATGTGGCGCACGTGGCAGAGCGTCTCGACGTTGTTCACGATCGTCGGGCACTGGTAGAGGCCGAGGACCGCCGGGAAGTACGGAGGCTTGATGCGCGGATACGGGCGTTTGCCCTCGAGCGACTCGATCAGGCCGGTCTCCTCGCCGCAAATGTACGCGCCGGCGCCGCGGTGGACGTAGATCTCGCAGGAATAGTCGGTGCCCAGAATCTTCGGACCGACGAAGTTCGCCGCGCGCGCTTCGGCGATCGCCTTCTCGAGGATGCGCGCGCCGTGCGGAAACTCGCCGCGGATGTAGATGTACGCCTGCTTAACGTTGTTCGCCCAGCAGGAGATCATGATCCCCTCGATGAGCTGGTGCGGGTCCTGGTGGATGATGTACCGGTCTTTGAATGTGCCGGGCTCGGACTCGTCGGCGTTGACGATGAGGTAGATTGGTTTGCCGCTCTTGCGGTCGACGAGCGACCACTTCAGGCCGCAGGAGAAACCCGCGCCGCCGCGGCCGCGCAGGCCGGACTTCTTCACCTCGTCGATGAGCTCCGCGGGCGGGCGCGCGACGGCTTTGCGCAACTGTTCGTAGCCGCCGTGCTTGAGATAGCACGCGAGATCGGGCGTGTAGCCGGGCTCGTCGATGTGCCGGAAAATGAGGCGGCGTTCGGCGGGATGTGGCATCGCGGATAGGTGATGGGTTAAGGGCGGGAGGTTATCGGCGGAGCGGAGCGCTCAGCCGCGCTTGGCGGCTTCGGCCTTGAGCTGGTCGGCGAGGGCCTTGGCCTTCACTTCGTCGACGTGCTCGTGGAGTTCGTCGTCGACCATCACGACCGGTCCGGAGCCGCAGCTGGCGAGGCACTCGACGAACTCGAGGTGCACCTCGCCGTCGGCGCTGGTGTGGCCGACATGCGTGTCGAACTCCTTCTCGAGGCGTTCGCAGACCTTGTAGCCGCCGTTGAGGGCGCAGGAGAGCGTGCGGCAGATTTTCACGTGCCGCCGGCCGATCGGCTGGTGGCGGAACATCGGGTAGAACGTCGCCACTTCCTGAACGTTGATCGGCTGGAGCCCGAGCTTGGCGGCGATCCACTCGACGGCCTCGGAGGAGATGTAGCCCTGCTCCTCCTGCACGAGGTGCAGGAGCGGCAGTGTCGCGCTGCGTTTCGACGGGTAGTGCGTGATCACCTCGTCGATGCGGGCCAGGGTTTCGGGCTTCAGATTCATTGCGGAAGAGTAGCGAGTAGCGGGTAGCGAGTAGCGGGTAGTTCGGAGGCTCCGGATAGTCCGCGACGAATGTCGCTGCGCCGCCCTGCCGTGGAATACGCAGCTCGGATCGATTGCTGTACTTGGATTCTGAAATTCATGCTCACTACTCGCTACTCGATGCTCGCTACCGATTGTGTCACCGGTCGCATTCGCCCATTACGAAGTCGAGGCTGCCGAGGATCGCGACGACATCGCCGAGCATGGTGCCGACGCACACCTTCGGGATGATGCTCAAGTTGCAGAACGACGGCCCGCGGATCTTCAGGCGCCACGGCACGCCGCCGCCCTTGGAGACCACGTAGAAGCCGAGCGCGCCCTTCGGGTTTTCCGCCTCGAAATAGACTTCGCCGGCGGGAATCTGCGGGCCCTCGGTCACGATCATGAAATTTTGGATCAGCTCCTCCATGCTCGTGAGGACCTTCTCCTTTTTCGGCGCGAGGATCTTCGGGGCGGTGGCGTTGAGCGGGCCGCCGGGGAACTTCGCGATGGCCTGCTGCACGATGCGCACGCTCTGTTTCATCTCCTCGCCGCGCACGAGGTAGCGGTCGTAGCAGTCGCCGGTCGTGCCGACCGGCACGTCGAAATCGTACTTCTCATAGCCGGAGTACGGCTTGTCCTTGCGCAGATCGAAGGGCACGCCGCTCGCGCGCAGGTTCGGCCCGGTGAGGCCCCATGCGAGCGCGTCCGCCCGCGAGATCACGCCGACGCCCTCGGTGCGGTCGCGCCAAATGCGGTTGCCGGTGAGCATCGCGAGCGACTCGTCGAGGATCGGCAGGAACTGGTCGCAGAAGTCGGACACGCGATCCAGCCAGCCGTCAGGGATCTCGCGCGCCACGCCGCCGATACGCGTGTAGCTCGTCGTGAACCGCGCGCCGGTGAGCTCCTCGAAGAGGCGGTACAACTTCTCCCGCTCCTCGAAGGTGTACATGAAAATCGTCCACGCGCCGCAATCCATCGCGAACGCCCCCAGGCCCATCAGGTGCGAGGAGATGCGCGCGAGTTCGCAGATGACCACGCGCAGCGCCTGGCCGCGTTCGGGGATCTCGACGCCGGCGAGCCGCTCGACCGCGATCGCGTAGGCGACGTTGTTCGCCAGCGGCGCGAGGTAGTCCAACCGGTCCGTGTACGGCACGAACTGGTTGTAGGTCATGTTCTCCGCGATCTTCTCGTCGCCGCGATGCAGATACCCAACAACCGGGTCGGCCTTCTTCACGACCTCGCCGTCGAGCTCGAGCTTGATGCGGAGCACGCCGTGCGTGCTGGGGTGCGAGGGGCCGAGGTTGATCTCGAGCTTCTCGGCCTGGGCGGCATCGGCGACGCGGGCGGCGCCTTCGGGGAAAATGTAGTCCGTCGACATGGCGGTGGGCACGGCGCTCAGCGCGCGGGTTTCTCCTTCTTCTCGTTCCAAGCCTGGTCGAGCGAACGCGGGCCGCGGCCGGCCGACTGCTCGACGCTGCCGTCGGGCTGCGCCACGAACGGACCGCCCGCCATCGGCGCGGCGATCACGCCGGTGCCGGTGGCCTCGGCGATCTCCGTGTCGGGCAACTCCGTGGGCAGGCCCGCGAGCGGGAAATCCTTCCGGAGCGGGAAATACGGATACCCTTCCCACATCAGGATGCGGCGGAGGTCGGGGTGGCCGGTGAACGCCACGCCCATGAGGTCGAAGCACTCGCGTTCGTGCCAGTCGGCGCCGGCCCAGAGCCCGGTCGCGGTGGGCATCGTCGGCGCGTCGTTGTCGAGACAGTCGGCGGCCACGCGCACGTACTCGGCGCGGGCGGTCGAGAGCAGATGGTAGACGACCGTGAAGCGCGGCGAGGCGCCGGGCGCCCAGTCGATCGCGGTGAGATCGGCGAGTAGGTCGAAACCACGTTCGTCGCGCAGGTGCGCGAGCAACGCGATCACTTCATCCGCGGGTACGTTGAACGCCGGCACATCGGCGCTCGGGCGGGCGGTGACGTTGGGGAAACGCGTCTGAAGCGACGCAAGGAGATCGGCGGCGGGCGCGGTCATGGTGTGGCCGGGCTCAGCTGGCGATCACGGAACCCAGGGTGGTCTTGCGGAAACCGCGGTCGCGACGGACCACGTTCTGCATCTTCATGAGCGCGTCGATCACCGCTTCCGGGCGCGGCGGGCAGCCACTGATGTAAACGTCCACGGGCAAAATCCGGTCGACTCCCTGGAGTGTCGCGTAAGAGCGGTACATGCCGCCGGTCGAGGCGCAAGCGCCCATCGCGATCACCCACTTCGGCTCCGCCATCTGTTCGTAGATGCGGCGCACGTGCACCGCCATCTTGTACGTCACCGTGCCGGCCACGATCATGCAGTCGGACTGTCTGGCCGGGAAACGCATCACCTCCGCGCCGAAACGGCTGATGTCGAAACGCGAAGCCCCCGTTCCCATCAACTCGATCGCACAGCACGCCAACCCCATCGGCATCGGCCAGATGGAGTTGGAGCGGATCCAATTGATCACCGCGTCGAGGCGCGAAACGATGACGCCGCCTTCGACTTTGCTGTCATAACCAAGGACCTCGTTGGATGCAGAAACCATGAGTGAAGCTTCGATTTGCCGGGAGCGGCGCAAGCTAGGTTTGGGCCATAGGCGTCGCAAGCTGCATTTGCCGCAAATCTTGCTCTCAAACGGGCGCTTTTTGCACAGCGCGTCGAAATAATCCGCGCTTCTATTTCGCCCGCGGCCGGAGAGGTCGCTTGGCGGTCGGCCGCTCGTGGGGCGCTCTGGCGGGTTGCCCAAAAACGCTCGCGCGTCACAGATTCGCGCCGTCCGACTCGCCCACGAACACCCGCTCGACCCGCACCCGGCGCAACCGCTCGGCATTCACCTCGGTCGCCGTCAGCCGGTACTCGCCGATCGTGACGACGTCGCCCCGCCGTGGCGCGACGCCGAGGTTGCGCTGAAACCACGCGCCGACCGTCTCCCGCGGCGCCCACTCGAGCGGCCAGCCGGTCTCCGCCTGCAGCTCGCGCATCGTCAGCAAGGCGCTCACGACGATCGTCGACGCCGTGCGCTCGAAAATCGGGCCATGCTCGATGTCGAGCTCATCGCGGATGTCGCCCACGATCTCCTCGAGCACATCCTCAAACGTCACGATGCCGGCCATGCCGCCGGCTTCGTTGCGCACCACGGCGAGATGGCTGCGCTCCGCGCGGAACCGCTCGATCATTGTCGGCACCGTCGTCTTCAGATCGAACATCAACACCGGCCGGATCAGCGGCTCGAACGGCATGTCCGGCCCGAGCGCCGCGATCTGCCAGAGCCATTCGCGCACGAGCAGCATGCCCTCGACCTTGTCCTTGCTGCCACGGCACACGGGCAGGCGGCTCAGGCCGCTCACCTGCGCCACGCGCAGGTTGTCCTTGAGCGGCCGGTCGAGCCAGAGCACGACCACCTCTTCCTTCGGCAGGAGTATCTGCTGCGCCGTCGTCGATCGCACCCGCAGCGACTGCACCATGAGTTTGTTGACCAACGCATCCGCCGGGTGCGCGTGGCTCGCGTGGCTGAACACGTACTCGAGCTCGTCCGCGCTGAACGTGTGCCCGCCCTCCGTCGCCGGCCCGAGTCCCGCCCAGCGCAGGAACTGGTTGGCGAGGCCGTTCAGCGTCCAGATCACCGGGAAGAACACCGTGTGGAAGACCATCAGCGGACCCGCCACCCAGAGGGAAACGCCCTTCGCGCGCTGGATCGCCAGCGACTTCGGCGCGAGCTCGCCGAAGATGATGTGGAGAAACGTGATGACCGTGAACGCGAGGCCGAAGGTGATCGACTTCACCGCCGTGGGATCGACCACGCCGAGTTTCGCCAGCACCGGCTCGAGCCGGTGCGCGAGGAACGGCTCGCCGAGCCAGCCCAGCCCGAGGCTCGCCAGCGTGATGCCCAACTGCGTGGCCGAGAGCGCGGCATCAAGATGCTCGCTCGCCTTGATCGCCAGCCGCACCCGCCAGCC
Organism: Opitutaceae bacterium; assembly: GCA_035299125.1. GTDB lineage: Bacteria > Verrucomicrobiota > Verrucomicrobiia > Opitutales > Opitutaceae > CAJCBL01. The sequence continues at coordinate 8,576 of DATGXA010000225.1, read as the reverse complement.
GCCGGTCTTCTCGAGCGGCCGCAACTGGCTGGTGCGCACCTTCACCAACGCAAACTCGGCGGCGACGAAGAAGCCGTTGGCGGCCACCAGAAACAGGATCGTGAACGTCTCGAGAAGGATGCCGAGGAAAGTGCGCATGGAGCGGGCCGTCACTAGGACAACAATTCGCCCGTTCGCCAACTCGGTAAGCCGCGCCTCCACCGGCGTGCCACTCGTGGCCCGACCGGGCAAAGATGGCGGAGAGGGAGGGATTCGAACCCTCGGTAGGTTTCCCTACACACGCTTTCCAAGCGTGCGCATTCGACCACTCTGCCACCTCTCCGTGGCCGCATCGTCAGTCCCGGTTGCCCGAGACCAAAAACGCGAGGGGCAAGAGGAGAGCGACGCCGCCGCGCCGGTCAACAACGGAAAAAGCAAACTACGCACTCTACTCCACCCCGCCATCCGGCGCCGCGCGCTGCACCGGCGCAGTCGCCGGCAGGTCCAGCGGCTCCTGCACGGCGCCGGGCGGAATCGGAAATTCGACCCACACCAGTCGTTTGCCGCCCATGCGGAGCGGGTGCGCAAGCACGCGTTCGCCGAAACGCGGAGCGAGCTCGGCCCAGTCCTTCGCCACAAACACGATCAGCCCCGACGCGTTCTGCGCCAGCACCGCCTCGACCTCCTCCGGCCGGCGCAACTCCCGTCCCGGCCGTTCCACGTAGTACGGCACGATCGCGAGTTGGAGCCCGTACACATGGATCGGCTGCCCCGGCGCGAGCCGTCGTTTCGCCTCGGGCACCAGCGCCAGCGGCGCCTTCACCGGATTGAGCGCGGGCAACACCACCGCACCAGCGATGAGCAGCAGCGCGAACAGCGTGCCCACAAACTCGCCGAACCACCGCAGCGAGAGTTGTTCGCTCCGCAACCGCCGCGCGAGCCACACACCCGCCGCGAGCATCGGTACGCCGAGCGCGGCTAGGCGCCACGAGAGCGCCGCCGTGTCGATCCCGGCCAACGCCTTCGCGAGCTTCAGCCCGAGTTTCCCCTCGGCCGGCACGACGTTCAACGCCACGGCGCCCGCACAGCCGACCACACCGACCAGCAGCACGAAGCCCGTCGCGATCCACCCACTCACGCTCGTCCATCGCCGCGAAAGACCGCCGAACTTCGGCCACGCCGCCGCGACCAGCAACGCCGCCGCCGGGTACGCCGCGAGGATGTACATCTGCCGTTTCCCCGAAAACAGGGAGAACATCACGATGATGAAAAGTCCCCACGCCAGCAGCCGCCGCCGGAGCACGCCCGGCCCGAGCACGAGGTACGCCGCCGGCAGGAAGATCGTCCACGGCATGAACTCCGCCGGGAAATGCGTGAGGTAGTAATGGAACGGATTCGCGTGGTTCGCCGCCTGCGCCACGCGCCCGATGAACTTCACGCCGAACATCGCCGCGAAATACTCGTCGGGCCCGTGCGCGATCCACCGCGCCGCCGCGAGCCACGCGCCGATCGGCGCGAGCGCCAGCGGCACGCCCCACGCCCAGTGCCAGCGGCGCAGTTTCGCGCCCTCGCCGCTCGCAAGCGTCGCCGCGAGGTACGCACCGAGCACGACCGGGATCGCCACCGGCCCCTTCGCAAACGTGCCGAGCCCAAGCAGCAAATACGCCGCCGGCAACCGCCACCGCCGGCCGTCATCGTTGTACGAGAAGAAATGGTAGAGCGCCGCGAGCTCGAAGCCGAACAGCAGCGGATCGATCCGCCCCCACCCGCCCTCCCACCACACGAGGTAGGAGGTCATCGTCACGAGCACCGCCCGCCACGCGGTCGCGGCATCGGTCCAGCGCTGCGCGATTCGCGCGATCGCCCACAGCGCGAGGATCATTCCGAAAAGGCTCGGGAGCCGCGCCGAGATGCCGTTGATCTCGCCGCCGGTCACCACCGACGCGGCATTGATCAGCCAGAACAGGAACGCCGGCTTGTCCGGGTACAGCCCGCCGTTGACGTGCATCACGAGCCACTCGCCAGTCTCGCGCATCTCGCGCGCGATGTACGCGTACCGCGCCTCGTCCGGCGCCCAGAGACCACGTTGCCAGTATTGGCCGAGCCAGAGGAGAACCGGCAGAAGGATCAACGCCCACACGGGCGGACGGCGGCGAAACAGGTCCATGTTGCCGCGACGCTGCCCCGCTCGCGCCCCCGGAGGCAAGCCCGGCCGCGCCCCCGGGGCTCAAACCCGGCACCAACGCGCGCAAGCCGGGTAACCCCGCGCTTGCGGTGCGCGTCTCCTCGGCCGTTAGTTTGAACAAAACCACCTGCGCCGAGTCACACCCGACGTTCCCCATGAGCTTCCGGCACATCCTCCTCTTCACCCTTTCCGCACTCGCTGTCGGCGCCTCCGCCGCCGAGTCGAAACGTTTCTCGCAGACGCTCACCGCCGAGCAGCGTACCGTGACCGGCGTCGAGCAACTCAACTCCGACCAAGTCGCGGCGCTCGATGCGCTCGTCCGGTTGAATCTCAACCAGGCCGCGGCCGACGCCCAGAAAGCCGAGCGCGCCAAATCCACCGCCGCCGAACCCGCCACCACGCCGGCGCCCACGCAACCTGTCGCGTTCTCCCAATGGCTCTCCCCCGACCAGCGCCGCGCCGCCGGTTTCGAGGCGCTCTCCGCTGAGCAACAGGCGCAGATCGACGCTCTCGTCGCCGCGCAGACACCCGGCGCTCCGCTCTACGAACCGGCCGCGCCGAAGCCCATCGAAGCCGTCGAGTTCTTCCCAAATCGTTTCGAGGTGCACGGCGAGGTCGGGCTCAGCCTCGGCTTCGGCAGCGGCGGCTACAACTCGCGCGCCGCTTGGGTCACCTCCTCGCTGCTCGACACCAAGACCGGCACCGAGGTCAGCGTGACCGTCGCCTCCGGCCGCGAGAAATGGAAACGCGGTTATCCGTGCCGCTACGATTGGGACGATGTCTCGTTCGGCCTTTCCGCCCCGCTCTTCAGCGGCCGCTGAGCCGCCAGTCTTCCGCCCGAGGCCGCGCCGACCGCGCGGCCTTTTTTGTTTCCTCCGCAGCCGCGCCCGCCGGCGAAATGCGCCGCTGCTGCCGCACGTTTCCGCTGGAGGTGACTACTGCTTCACCCGGCACAGTGCGCGCGTCGGCGCCACCGCCGGCCTCGCAACCTCCACCAACGAAATGCCTCATGAAACACGTCACCAAAGACCAGTTCCTCGCCGTGCTCGACGACGCCGGCGTCACCGAAACCCAGAAACAGCGGTTGCACGCCGCGTTCGAAAAACGGTATCCGGAAGCGCACCAAGCGTTCCTCGAATTCCTCGGTTTCCCCGCCGACACCGTTCGTGACATCCGCGCGCGCAGCCGTGCCGCCTGAGCCGCGTCGCCGGCCGGCGGCATCTGCCGCCGGCCTCGCCTCCCCATCCCCGTGAAAACGATTCGCCAACTCGCCGCTCAGTCCGGCCTCTCGCGCACCACGCTGCTCTACTACGATCGGCTCGGACTGCTCCGCCCGGAGTACCGCACAGCCGCGGGTCACCGGCTCTATTCTCCCGAGGACGAGGCGCGCCTCGCGCGCATCTGCGAACTCCGCCGCGCCGGCCTGCCGCTGAGCGAGATCGACGCCGTGCTCGAGCCCTCGCAAAAACTCCGCGCCCCGCTCGGCGACGCGCTCAACCGCCGTCTTTCCGACCTCAACCGCGAGATCGCCGCCCTCCGCCGCCAACAGCAGGTCGCCCTCGCGCTCCTGCGCGATCAATCCGCCCACGGCCTCACCCGCGCGATGACGAAGGAGCGTTGGGTACAGCTTCTCACCGCCTGCGGCCTCGACGAGAAGGACCGCGACCGCTGGCACGCGGAGTTCGAAAAACTCTCACCCGAAGCGCACCAGGACTTCCTCGAATCACTCGGCCTCCCGGCCGACGAGATCGCCGCGATCCGCCACTGGTCCGCGCGCGCCGGGAAGGCGCCGGCCAGCACCAAGACCGCCCTCCCTGCCACCCGCAAGACACCCGCCCGCGCCGCCCTTCGGACGCGCCGGTAAACCGGCCAGCGCGCGTTGCGACCGCTCGTCGCGTCCGCCCTGACGCCGCCCGGCTCTTGGGCGATAGTGCGGCCGCCGGTGCGGTTTACCCCGCGCCGGCCACGCTACCATGAGCCACCACCTGCACTTCGCCTCGTCGTCCCGCCTGCTTGATCGGCGCACTCACGCCCGCCTGCTCGCCGGACTCCTCTTCGGCCTCACCACCGCCGGCTCCGCCATCTCCAGTGCCAGCGCCGCGACCAGCGGTGCCCGGCCCACCGATACCGCACTCTGGAACAGCGCCGTCCAGATCGCGCGCGCCTCCCGTTGGTTTTTCCCGGGACGCGCCGTGATCGAAGAAACCGCCACGCGCGACAAGACCACTGCGCGCACCCGCGTCACCGCCCGCCTCGAGAACGAAAACGGCGGCGAGCCCGCCGTGGCCGTCACCGAGGTCCGTCTCGGCGATCAGGATCTCACCAGCGATCGCGCCGAAGATATCGCCGCCACACTCACCCCGCTGCTCGAAACGCTCTATCGCCCCGATCACCCGCTCGCGCTCCACTCCGCCGAGGATGCGCGCCCGGTCGGCGAGAAGGATATCGATGGGTTCCGCTGCCGCGGCTTCGCCACGCGCAGCGAACTCGACGGCGTCGCCGTCGAGATGACCACGTGGATCGATGTCTCCCGCGGCTTCGCCCGCCGGATCGATTTCCACGCGGTGAATCTCCCGATTCGCAAGGACGGCGCCGTCCTGCGCGCGCTCGTCGGCACCGCCGAGTACACGCTCGATGCCGAGAACCGTTGGCTGCTCGTCCGCCACCGCGAGCACAGCGACCTGCGCGCCCCGGTCGTGCTCTCCAACGTCGAGATCCGCGCCGACCGCACCATCACGTGCGACGGCCATTGGGAATACCGCGGCCCGCGCCGCGACGAGAGTGCGACCGCGTCGATCACGACCCCGTGAGCGGCGCGCCTCTCAACGCACCGCGACAGCCTTGAAGAACGTGTAGCAGAACACCCCGTCGGGCTCCGCCGTGCGGTAGAGATCGCGCACGCCCGCCGCCCAGTCCTCGGCCGACATCAGGCCGGCGCCGACCGCCTGCGCGCCCACGCCCTCGACCATCGCCGCAAACGTCCGCCGCGAGAACCCGTCGCGCAACTCGGGGTTCGCGCCGTCCGCGTACACTTGCCGCGGCGATACGCCCACATCCGCGAAACCCGCCGCCACCAGCATCGGGTAGAGTCGCCGGCCGATCAACGCGTCGCCACCGCCGCGGCGCTGCAACTCCACGAGGCAATCGACCGCCCGCCGCGCGTGGACGCTGTCCGGATGGAAAAACGTCGAGCCGTGGTCGCCCTCGATCACCGTCAAGGTGCCGCCGGGCTTGAGCACGTGACGCAGTTGCGTGAGTGCCGCCACGGGATCGGCCAAATGCTCGAGCACGAAGCACACGAACACGTGGTCGAACTGCGCCTCGCGGTACGGCAGCGCAAAGATGTCGCCCTGCGCAAACGCCACGTTCGTGTAGCCCCGCGCCCGCACCTGCCGCTCCGCCTGCGCGAGCGACACCGGCGAGATGTCGACCGAGACGAACTGCGCCTGCGGGCTCTGTCCGGCGAGCGTCACCGTCTGCGCGCCCACACCGCAACCGGCCTCCAGTACCAGGCTGCCCGCCGGATAGCGCGTGTCGTGGTGGAGCAGCTCCGTGAGCGTCGTCGCTTGGTCGCGCAGTCGCGCACTCTCCCGTTCGGAATAGCCGTGCACGTAATCGGTGCTCATCGCCCAGCGACACGGCCAGACTCCGGTCCGCGCGTCAACCGCGCCGCAACGACGACGGCCGCCGCGGCCCTCGGCCACGGCAGCCGTTCCCAGCCGACCCAACCTGCCCTGCTCTCACGCGTCGTTCGAAAGCGAAAACACCATCGGCATCTCCATGCGGGTGCTCATGCGCCGTCCGTTCTTCATGCCGGCGCGGAACTTCCAGCGCAGCATCGCGTCGACTGCCGCGCGGTTGAGTTCGTTGAAATCGGAACGCACCACCTCGACTTCGGAGACTTCGCCGCGGCTATCCACGAGGAACCGCAGCACCACCGTCCCGGAGTAGCCGAGGCGCTTCGCTTCCGGCGGATAGATCGGCGCGATGCGATTCACCGCTTCGGGTTTGTTGTCGAGGTCCTTCAACGGGACGAAATCGGTCCGGGCGGCCTTCTTCCCGGAGAAAGGCGTGCGCGGCACCGTCCAGTTGTTGCTGTTCGCATTCGGCATCACCGCGGGCACGATCCGATCCACTCTCACAGAAATCGCATGCTCGGAGAGTTCCTTGAAGGTCTCGCCGAGCGTCGCGCGGGTCTCGCCGAGGTCCGAGGACTCGGGTTCGTTCTTTTCGGGCTCCTCGGTCTTCTCTTCGGGCTTCGGGAGTTCGGGTTCGTCGGGCGGGGCGAACGTGAGCTCGGCCACCGTGACGGGATCCTTCGGCACCAGCCGCGGCGCGGCCGGAGCCGACTCCGCCGGGAATCCATAAAACACCGCCACGTGGAGCAGCGCCGAGACCGAGACGCCGTAGAAGAAGAACCGCTCGTGCGGCATCGTGTAGCCGGCGGTGGTCACCACCGGGGCGAGACGAAACACGCCGGGAAGAATGCGGGGTAGGAAGGCGATTTTGGTGATCATGATTTTGGGGTGGGTTACATCATGACCACGCAGCACCGCGGGTTTTCTTAGGGAGAAATTTCGCCGCGTTCGCCCGACCCGCCGCCCGCTCGCGCACGTGCCCATACGCACCACGGCTGTCGTGAAATCTCATCATTCGCCTAGACTCGACTCGCCGCCCTCCACCCCGCCGAATGACGTGCACCCCGCCCCGACCATGCCTGACGCAATCCCGCTCGCTCGCCCCCAAACCACCGGCCGCCGCCCGCTCCGCCCCGCGCTGCTCGGCGCCGCGCTGCTCGCCCTCGCCCCCTTCGCCTCCGCCGCCACGTCGATCACCGTCGATGTCGCCACGAAACTGCGCACCGTCGACGAACGCGTCTTCGGCCTCAATGCGACGATCTGGGATCCCAACGCGAACACCACCGAGACGATCTCGCTGCTCAACGCCGCCGGCTTCCGCATGCTGCGTTTCCCCGGTGGTTCGCTCTCCGACGAGTACCACTGGCAGACCAACAAGTCCCTCGACAACACCTGGGAGTGGTGGACCGACACAGACGATTTCATCAACATCGCCAAGCAAACCGGCGCCCAGGCCGTGATCACCGCCAACTACGGCACCGGCACCCCCGCCGAGGCCGCCGCCTGGGTCACCTACTGCAACGTGACCAAGTCCGCCGGCTTCAAGTATTGGGAGATCGGAAACGAAAACTATGGCTCATGGGAGACGGATCACCAGGACCGCCCCCACGACCCGTACACCTACGCCCACCGCGCCAAGGACTACGTCGCCGCGATGAAGGCCGCCGATGCCACGATCAAGATCGGCGTCGTCGTCACCCTCGCGAAGGAGGAGTACGCCACCTACACCGACCATCCGGTCACCAACCCTCGCACCGGCGCCACCCAAAACAGCTGGAACGCCGTCATGCTCTCCAACCTCCGCACGCTCGGCGTCACGCCCGATTTCGTCGCCCTCCACCGCTACGACGGCGCCCCGGGCCAGGAGAGCGACTCCGCGCTGCTGCAGAAGGCCAAGACCTGGGCCGACGACATCGCCGCGCTGCGGCAACAGCTCACCGACTACCTCGGCACCGCCGGCGCCAGCGTCGAGATCTTGGTGACGGAAAACAATTCGGTCTACTCCAACCCCGGCAAACAGACCACGAGTCTCGTCAACGCTCTCTATCTCGCCGACAGCGTCGGCAACCTCCTCAAGACCGAGGTCAACGCGCTCACGTGGTGGGACCTGCGCAACGGCCAGGACAGCGGCAACAACAACGCGTCCTCGCTCTACGGCTGGCGCGCCTACGGCGACTACGGGATCATCTCCTCGCCCTCGTCCTTCGGCTCGTCCACCGCGTACGACTGCTACCCGTCCTACTACGCGTTCAAGCTGCTCTCCAAGTTCGCCCGCGGCGGCGACCGCATCGTGCAGGTCACCACCGGCGACACGCTCCTCTCCGCGTTCGGCTGCCTCGGAGCCGATGGCAAGTTGCGCCTCCTCGTCGTCAACAAGAGCCCGTCCGCCACCACCAGCGCCACGATATCGGTCTCCGGCTTCACTCCCGCCGCCAGCGCCACGACGTACACCTACGGCATGGTCGAGGACAACGCCGCCCGCACCGGCTCCAGCTCGAAGGACATCACCACCGGCTCGATCGCCAACGCCGCCGCGTCGTTCACCGCCAACTTCGAACCCTATTCGATCACCGTGCTCGCATTCACCGCCGGCTCCAGCTCAGGTGGTGGCTCCTCCGGCGGCGGTTCGTCGGGCGGCGGTGGCGGCGCGCTCGCGCTCTGGTTCGCCCTCGCGTTCACCACCTTCGGCACGATTCGCCTCCGCGCTCGTCGCAGTTGAGAAACGGCGCCGGTCACCATCGATTCCCCCCACTGCTACGGGCGCGGCGCGAGCC
>DATGXA010000224.1:0-41623 GCA_035299125.1 Opitutaceae bacterium | reverse complement strand
CGGCCGGGTTGGAACTCGCCGGACGGCCGGCGCCGGCCGATTCTCCCCAACCCGCTCCATGCAACGTTTCCTCGAGACCGCACGCACGATCTTCCGCAACCGCAGCTTCCTGGCGCTGCTGTGCTGCAACATCCTCCTCGGGCTCGCCTACTCGTTTGTCGGGCCGTTCATGTCGCTCTTCGGCACGCAGGAGGTCGGGATGAGCAACTTCGTCTTCGGCGTCTTCATGACGATCACCTCGGTCGTCTCGATCGTGTTGAGCACGCTGCTCGCGCACTGGTCGGACACGCGCTTCTCGCGGCGGTCGATGCTGGTGCTCGGCGCGATCTGCGGCACGGCGGGCTATGTGGGCTACGCGTTCGTGCGCGATGTCGTGTGGTTGACGCTCATCGGCTCGTTCCTGCTGGGCGTCTCCTCGATCACGTTCTCGCAACTCTTCGCGCACGCCCGCGAGATGTTGAGCCGCTCGGAGGTGCCGCCGGCGGAGACGCCGCTCTACATGAACGTCTTCCGGCTGTTCTTCGCGCTGTCGTGGACGGTCGGCCCGGCGGCGGCCTCGTGGGTGAACCTGAAATTTCATTACGAGGGAACCTTCCTCGTGGCGGCGGCGGTGTTTTTCCTGTTCCTGCTGGCCGTGCTGCGCTTCGTGCCGCACGCGCCGCCGTTCGTGCGCGCGGCGAGCGCGAAGCCGATGCCGCTCGGCCAAGCCCTCACGCGCCCGGTGGTGCTCGCGCACTTCGTGGCGTTCGTGATGGTGTTCATGGCCGGCACGATCGCGATGAGCAACCTGCCCAAGCTCGTGACCGAGACGCTCGGCGGCGACCAGCGCCACGTGGGCATCGTCTACAGCGTCGCGCCGGTGTTCGAGCTGCCGTTCATGTTCTTCTTCGGCCTGCTCGCCACCAAGGGCAACCACGGCCGGCTGATCCGCCTGTCGTTCCTGCTTTCGGTGTTCTACTACGCCGGCCTGTCGCTGGTGGGCGCGCCGTGGCACGTCTACCCGTTGCAGGTGATCAGCGCGGCGATCGTCGCCGTCACCTCGGGCATCGCGATCACGTTCTTCCAGAACTTCCTCCCCGACCAGGTCGGCACGGCCACGAACCTCTACTCGAACGCCATGCGCGTGGGCGGCATCGGCGGTTATCTCGCGTTCGGCAGTCTGGCGCAGGCCTTCGGCTATCGCGCGGTGTTCGTGTTCTGCACGATCATCTGCGCGATCGGGTTGGTGTTGCTGATCCGTTTTCGGGAAGCCGCCCCGATCCGCACCGGGAACGCCACCGCGGCGGCGGCCTGAGCGCCCGGCGCGGCCGCGCGCAGTGCAATAATCGCCTGTCCGCATCCGCGCCGCCGGTGCGCGACGGCAAATTACGCCGCACTTTCAGCAAACCATGCGGGGGCGCGCGCCGGACGCGGGGATAAACTCCGCCGCAGTCCGCGCGTTCTGCGCACACTCCAACTCTACCCCGCGACCACATCCCCCTATGCAGCCTCGTCGTGAATTCCTGAAAACCGGCCTCGCTCTCGGCGCCACCGTCTCGTTCCTCGATCTCGGCAACGCCTTCGCCGCGGAGCACACCGCCACCGTTACATCCGCCCCGGAAGCGGCGGCAACCGGCAGCGCCGGCGCGCGCCCGATTCTCGTCGCGGTGCGCGACGGCGATCGCGTCGCGATGCTCGACAAGGCGCTCGAATCCCTCGGCGGCATCGGCGCGTTCGTGAAGCCCGGCCAGTCCGTGCTCATCAAACCCAACATCGGCTGGGACGCCCCGCCCGAGCGGGGCGCCAACACCCACCCCGCGCTAGTCGGGCGCCTCGTCGAGCTCTGTCTCGCGGCGGGCGCGAAATCCGTGAGCATCTTCGACAACACCTGCGACCAGTGGCAGCGCTGCTACGAAAACAGCGGCATCGAGAAAGCCGCGCGCGACGCCGGCGCCAAGATCGTCAACGGCAAGGACGAGACGCTCTACCGCGAGACCGCGATTCCCAACGGCGTGAAACTCAAGAGCGCCAAGGTCCACGAACTCGTGCTCGATTCCGACGTCTTCATCAACGTGCCCGTGCTCAAGCACCACGGCGGCGCGCAGATGTCCTCCGCGATGAAGAACCTCATGGGCTGCGTCTGGGATCGCGGCGTCTACCACCGCGTCGACCTCCAGCAGACCATCGCCGATTTCCTCACGCTCCGGAAGCCCGACCTCAACATCGTCGACGCCTATCACCCGATGGTCCGCAACGGCCCGCGCGGCAAATCCGTCGAGGACTGCGTGGAGATGAAACGTCTCCTCGTCTCCGCCGACCCCGTGCTCATCGACGCCGCCTGCACGAAGCTCCTCGGCTACACGACCGACAAGGTCTCGCACGTGAAACTCGGCGCCGACCTCAACCTCGGCACGCTCGACCTCTCCGGCGCCGACGTGCGCAGCATCAAACTCGCCTGAACCGCAACCATTCGGTCGAGAGCCGAGCGCCGGGGGGGGGCGAGGGCCAGACAGACGGCGCCCGCCGTACGGCCACGCACGTGATCGGGCGCCGGGCCAGTATTCCGGCTCTCGTCCCTCGTCCTCTCGCCACTCGACCCCATGAAGACGCCTGAGAACGTGCGCCGCCACTGGTTGAAATACGCCCGATCGACCGCGGCGCTTGTCGTGCTCGCGTTGCTCGGCGCCGCGTTCGTCGACTTCCGCGACCTCGTCGACGAGGATCTCTCGCACGCGCTCGCCTCGGTGCAATTCGTCCCCGCCGCGATCGCACTCGCGACCGGTGCAACCGCCTCGGTCGCAGCGATTGCGATTCTCGCCGTCACGCTCGCGTTCGGTCGCGTGTACTGCTCAATCCTCTGCCCGCTCGGACTCCTCCAGGACGCCGTCGCGCGTCTCGCCGGCTGGGTCCGACGCAAACCGCGCCTGCTGCGCTTTGCGAAACCGGCCACGTGGGTGCGCCAGACGTTTCTCTGGGCCACAGTCGCCGGCATCGTCGCCGGCTGGAGTGGGCTCACTCTGACGTTGCTCGACCCCTACAGCATCTTCGGCCGCGTCGGCTCCATGCTCTTCCGTCCGGTGGTCACGACCGTGAACAACTGGCTCGTCGCCCCCGCCAACGCGCTCGGCCTCGACGCGTTGTACCGCGTCCCGCCCCAATGGGCCGCCGTCGGCGCGCTGGCGTTGCCCGCCGCGCTGTTGTTGCTGATCGCCGTGCTCGCCGCCCGCCGCGGACGACTCTACTGCAACACCGTCTGCCCCGTCGGCACGCTTCTCGGTCTGCTCTCCGGCCTCGGCGCGTGGCGCATCGAAATCGACGAGACACGCTGCCGCAAATGCGGCGACTGCCTGCGCGTCTGCAAGGCCCAGTGCATCGACCTGCGCACCGGCACCGTCGACAACTCCCGCTGCGTCGCCTGCTTCAACTGCATCAGCAGCTGCGACGAGCACGGCATCCATCACCGGCTCAAGTGGAAACCGGAACGCGCTGACCGGAAAGTGGAGAGCGCCGTCGCCACCCCGCGCGCCGGCGCGGCGTCCGGCTCCGGCGCAGCTCAATCCGAAAACGCATCACCAACCGACGCCTCGCGCCGCGCCTTCATCACCGGCACCGCCGCCGCCCTCACGGCCGCGACCGGAGTCGTCCCTGTGCTCGCGCAACTCGCCGCCGGGTCCGCGGCTTCCTTGTCCGCCGACGACTCGCAGCCGCCGGAAGGTCCGCACCGTTTCGGTCGCGCGCCTATCAGTCCGCCCGGTTCGGGCGGCGTCGCACGTTTCCTCGATCGTTGCACCGCCTGCCAGCTCTGCGTGAGCGCCTGCCCCACGCACGTCCTCCAGCCCGCGTTTCTCGAATACGGCCTCGCCGGCGCGATGAAACCGCGCCTGGATTTCGAGCACTCGTTCTGCAACTTCGAGTGCAACCGCTGCGGCGAGGTCTGCCCCGACGGCGCAATCCTCCCGCTCGCGCTCGACGACAAGAAGCTCACCCGCCTCGGCGTCGCGCACATCGACTATCGCCTGTGCATCGTGAAGGCCAACGGCACCGACTGCGCGGCCTGCTCCGAACACTGTCCGACGCAGGCCGTCAGCACCGTCCCGTACGGCGAAAACCTTCGTCTGCCCGAGATGCATCCCGAGCTTTGCATCGGCTGTGGTGCTTGTGAATACGCCTGCCCGGTCCGCCCAACCCGCGCGATCATCGTGAAGGCGCACGCCGAGCACAGCCGTGCCGAAAAGAAGGTCGAAGCCCCCGCCGCCGCGCCCGCCGCCGAAGACCTGCCGTTCTGAGCGCGCGTATCCGCGACTCGGTCGTCACAAAAACGTTCTGTCGTTTTTCCATCGGGGAAACCCCGGCGTCGCCCCCCGATCTTTTCCCGTTTGGAGCAAAAAGAGTTCGCCCAGCCGCAACGCGCCACCTAGCCTCCGCGCGCACTCGAAACGCGGGCCCGCTTCGCTACCAGCCCGCCAGCCACCGACCGCCGTGATGACTCGAACCATCGCAAAATCGCGTCCGAAGACAAAGGCCCGGTCCGCTGCCCCCGCATCGCGCGACGATGCGGCCAAACCTGTTTCCGCACCGCCGCCCGCGCCGGCACCGATCATCGCGGAAACGGATTCCGCCGTCGACGAAGCCCCGCCACCCGCGCCCGGCACCGGTCGCGTCGCTCCCGCCGCCGAACGCGAGCTCCAGCCCGAGCGCAGCACGATCAAACAATACCTCGCCGAGATCGGCAAAACGCCGCTGCTCACCCCCGCCGAGGAGGTCGCGCTCGCCAAACGGATCAAACGCGGCGACCGCGAAGCGCGAAACCACATGATCCAGGCGAACCTCCGTCTGGTCGTGAAGATCGCGCACGACTACAAGGATTTCGGCCTGCCGCTGCTCGATCTGATCAGCGAGGGCAACATCGGCCTCATCAAAGCCGTCGAACGCTTCGATCCCGCCAAGGGCGGCAAGCTCTCCACCTACGCCGCGTGGTGGATCAAGCAGTCGATCAAGCGCGCGCTCGCGAACCAGTCGAAGACGATCCGCCTGCCCGTCCACCTCGTCGACAAGATCTCCAAGATGCGCAAGGTCGCCACCGCGCTCACCGAGGAGTTCGGCCGCGAGCCCACCGAGGAGGAGATCGCCATCGAGATGCAGATCCCGGTGAACAAGATCGCGCACATGAAATCCGTGAGCGTGCGCCCCGCCTCGCTCGACGCGCCGATCAACGACGAGGAAGGCGGCAGCCCGTTCGGCGAGATCGTGGGCGACGAAAACGCCGCCAGCCCGTACGAGACCCTCCGCGAGAAGAACATCCAAGGCGATCTCCGCGACCTGCTCGACTCCCTCGACGAACGCGAGGCGCGCATCATCAAGCTGCGCTTCGGCATCGACGGAAACAACGAGATGACGCTCGAGGAGGTCGGCAAGCTCTTCAACGTCACTCGCGAGCGCGTCCGCCAGCTCCAGAATCTTGCGATTTCGAAGATGCGCAAAGCCATGCGCCGGATCGAGACCCAGCGCACGAAGGACGACATCGACGAGGAGCGCCGCGTGCGCGAGCGCATGGCCGTCATCCGCGAGTTCATCACGGAGAAGACCAAGCGCACCGACCGCTGAGCCGGTCGCGGGCAGGTCCCTATGCGCTCCTCGGGCGTCGCTCGTCGACGCCCGTTCGGCCTGGCAGTGCACAGCCGGCCAACCGCTGCGCGATAGGCGACGACGAACAGCACCGCTGCGAATCGGCCGAACGGTTACCGCCGAGTCGTCGCGCCGCGCTTGCCGGTCTCGCGTCACGTCCTTGTAGTGGCCGCCGTGCCTTCGATCACCGACGACCTGCGTATCACCGGCCAACGCCCGCTGCTCGCGCCCGCCATCCTCTTCGAGGAACTGCCCGCGGACGAGCCGGTGCAGCATTTTGTCGCGCAAAGCCGACGCACGGCCGAAGCGATCCTGACCGGCGCCGACGACCGACTGCTCGTCGTGGTCGGGCCGTGTTCGGTGCACGATCCGGAAGCTGCGCTCGACTATGCGCGGCAACTTCAGCCAGCGGCCGCGCGCTTGGCGGCGGAGTTGTTCGTGGTGATGCGGGTCTATTTCGAAAAACCCCGCACCATCGGCGGCTGGAAAGGGCTCATCAACGACCCCGATCTCGACGGCAGCTTCAAGATCAACAAAGGCCTCCGCCTCGCGCGCCGTCTCCTGCTCGAGGTCACTCGCGCCGGCCTGCCGGCCGGGACAGAGTTCCTCGATACGATCTTCGGCCAATATTTCGCCGACCTCGTGACGTGGGGCGGCATCGGCGCGCGCACGACCGAAAGCCAGGTGCATCGTGAACTCGCCTCGGGCCTCTCGATGCCGGTCGGCTTCAAGAACCGCACCGATGGCGATGTCCAAGTGGCAATCGACGCCATCCGCGCCGCGCGCCTGCCCCACTGGTTCCCCTCGCTGACGAAGGAAGGCGCGCCCGCGATCCTCTCCACCAGCGGCAATCCGTACGCTCATCTCGTGTTGCGCGGCGGCATGCGTTCCGGACCGAATTTCGGCCAAGCCGCCGTCGCGCCCGCGCTCACCGCCCTCGCCTCCGCCGGGTTGCACCCCGCGGTGATGATCGACTGCAGCCACGGCAACAGCGGGAAAGATCCCGCGAAGCAGCCACTCGTCGCCGCGGCGCTCGCCGAGCAGATCGCCGCCGGTCAGCGCGGCATCGTCGGCGCGATGCTGGAGAGCCACCTCGCCGGCGGCCGACAGGAACTCGGCCCGCTCGCCGCGCTGGCGTACGGCAAGAGCGTCACCGACGGCTGTCTCTCGCTCGCCGATACAATCCCGGTGCTGGACACCTTGGCCGCCGCGGTGCGCCAACGCCGGCGCGTTTCCTGACGCGCGCCCACGACCGCCGTCGGCTTCACTTCAGCCCGCCGTAGACGTCGGGGTAACCTTCGCCGCGGTTCTTGAAACGTTTGTGCTGCCAGAGGTACTGCTCCGGCGCGGCGCGCACGAAATGCTCGACGACCGAGTTGATCGCGGTGCCCTCCGCCACCGGCTCCTCCGGCAGCTCCGGCAACGGCGCGCCGATCGTCACGCGATAGTGCCAGCGGCCGTCGCGCCGCTCGCGCACCGCGCCCCACGGGATCACCAGCGCGCGACCGAGCCGCGCGATCTTGCCGGTTGCGACGTTGGTCACCGCCGGCACGCCGAAGAACGGCGCAATCGCCGAATCCTTGATACGTTTCCCCTGGTCCGGCGCGTACCACATCACGTCGCCCTCGCGCAGCGCGCGCACCGCGCCCTTCAGGTCGTCGGCGCGAAACATCCGGTGCAGCCGCCGCGTGCGCAGCCGCAGGATCTCGCGCGCGAACACCGGGTGGTTCGGGTTGCGGTAGAACGCGCTGAGCGGCCGGTGGGCGTTCGCGATGCGGCCGGAGATTTCGATCGTGTGGAAATGCGCGCTCAACAGCAGCACGCCGCGCCCGGCCGCGCGCGCCGCCTCGAGATGCTCGATGCCGTCGATCGTGTAACGGCCCTCAAAACGCTCCGGCCGGCCGTAGTAGGCGATGATTGCCTCAAGCGCGCCCATGCCGAACGACTCGTAGCAGCGCCGCGCGAGTTTCCAGCGCGCCGCCGCGTCGAGCTCCGGGAAACAAAGCTCAAGGTTGCGCACCGTCACCGCGCGCCGCACCGGCACGACGTGGAACATCACGCGCCCGAGCCAACGCCCGAACCAGAGCAGCAGCTCCCACGGCAGCGGCGCGAGCAGACGCAGGAAGCCGATGAGCGCCCACGCCGGCCAGTATTGCGGAAGCCAGAGTCGAGGAGCCGGACGTTCGTTGGCCATGATCCGGTCAGCGGCTCGCGTTGCGGGCAGCGAGCGCGCGCAGCAGCACGTACAACATCTCCATCCGCGGCAGCGCCCGGCCGGCCGCTGCGGCGCGCCGCACCGGTTCGCCCCAGATGCTTTCGACCTCCAGTTCGCGACCGGCCTGCCAGTCGATCAGGCTCGAGGGTTTGTAGGCGCCGAGCGGAGGCGTGCGCGACATCTGGAAATCCGCGTAGCTCTCCGGAATCGAGAAACCCAGCGCCGCCGCGCCCTGAAGCACCTCGGTCATCAGCTCGCGCGAGAGTTTCCGCAGCGCCTCGTCGGCGAGCACGCGGTCGGTCGTGATCCCCCCGGCGGCGATCGTGAGGCCGTTGAAGGGGACGTTCCAGACGAGCTTCCGCCAGCGCTCCTCGGCGAGACTGTCGGTCGCCCGAGTCTTGATTCCGGCGGACTTGAACAACTCCACGAGCGCCTTCAGCCGCGCGCTCGCCGGCCGGCCGAATTCGCCGAGCGTCACCGCGCCCTCGACCGGGTTCACGATCACGCCGGGCTCCGTGCGGTTGATGCCCACGAAACACAGCCCGCCGAGCGTGCGCTCCGCGCCGACGATCGCCGCGATCTCCTCCTCGGCGCCGAGACCGTTCTGCAACGTGAGCACGAGCGTGCGCTCGTGCAACAGCGGTGGCAGCACGCGGGGCAGCGCGCGGTTCGACGTCGTTTTCCACGCCACGATCACGAGGTCGACCGGACCGAGTTCCTCGGTTGTCGCCGCCGCGATCGGACGTTCGATCCGGAACTCCCCAAACGGCGCCACGACGCGCAGCCCGTTGGCCCGCACCGCGGCGAGGTCGGAGCGCATGAGGAAACGCACGTCCAAGCCGGAGCGCGCCAGCATCGCGCCGTAGAAACCACCGATGGCGCCGGAGCCGATGATCGCGATCGATTTCATTGCGGAAACGACGGCGAAACTGCCCGTCGCCCGCCGTGCAAGTCAACGTTTCACAAACGCGCGCTGGTCCTCGCCCCGCCGCCGGTCACGCTGTGCCCACGACCGCTCGCCCGCCTCGGTGCGGCCGGTCGCCAGTCCCGACAGCCGTCCATCCGCCCACCTTTGCCGCCGGTCACTCCACGCGAGACGTTCCCCTTGGAATTTGGCAAGCTGCGACCGTTGTGGCAGGAGTCAGCCGCAGATCTTTGATGAACACCGCAACCCGCTTCATCTCGCCCGCCTCCCGCGCCCATCGGCACGGCCACGCTCCGGCACCGGCAGTCGAAGCAGGATCTCCACGCAAACACTTTGCTGGCCGCGTCCGACCGACGCGCGCCCGCTCCGGCCTCTGGGAGCAGCGTGGGCCCTGGTGCGAAGAGTAGGTCGCACTGGGAAACTGCTCCCAGCGATGGTACAACCGGCGGCCGGCGTCCCCTGGGGGCGCCGGCCGTTTCCTTTTTCTGCGGCGGTATCAAACGATACGGGCCTGCCGACCGCTCGATGCAACGACCGGCCGTGGAGCGCCGCTCCGCCGCTTCAGATGGCGCCCCGATGGCCGATGTCGATTGCACATCCCCTCCCTGGCGCACCGACCCCGTCGCGCCGCGGGTCCGTCATGACTCTCCAGCAGAAGCTCCTCGCGCTCGGCCTGACCGCGGTCACCGGCCTGCTCGTCCCGTCTGCGATGCTCGTCGAGGATGGCCTCACCGAGTCCGCCGCCCTCCGGCATTTCCGCGCCACGACCGACATCTCGCTCAAGGCCTACGAACTCGCCGACAACGTCACCCGCGAACGCCAGCTCGCCTACCAAGCAGCCGGTTTCAGCGGTGAAGGCCCCCCGGCCGAGCAACTCGCGCGCTACGCCGCGTCCATTCGCGTTTCCCAACGCAGCATGACCGAGCTGCAGGCGCTCGCCGCGCACACCAACCGGCAGTTCGCCCCGCGTTTCCACGAAGCCCTCCAGCGCGCACTCGCCTCCGGCGCCACCATCGAACCGATCCGCACCGAACTGCTCGATCCCGCCCGCGCCACCGAACGCGAAATCGTCACCAACCTCCGCACCAAGGCCCTCAAGGCCTACGATGTCGTCCTGCTCACCCAGGCGAACTTCCTGCCCGTGCTCTGCCTCGAGTCGGAAAATCCCGAACTCGTCCGCCGCATCACCACGCAGGACAACGTCGCCCGGCTCCAACGCGACTTCTGGAAGGCCAAGGGCCTCGTCAACACCGTCCTGCGCGACAACCGCCTGAGCGAGGTCGCCTACGGCGAGCTGAAGACCAAGCGCCTCGCGATGGACGACCACATCTCGCGCCTGCGCAACCTCGCCGATCCCGACACCGCCCGCGCCATCGACGCACTGCTCGGCGATCCGGACTACGTTCAGATCGTCGCCATGGCCGACAAGGCGCTCGAGCTCGGCGTGAAGGCACCGGACTTCTCCAGCCTCGGGACCACCCAGGCTGCGTATCAGTCCGGCCCGTTCACGCGCGTCGAAGCCGCCTACGCGAAACTCTCCGCCGCCGTCGCCGCGAGCATCGTCGGCTACACCGAGCTCCACCTCGCCCAGGCGCACCGCCACCTCTGGCTGGTCGTCGTCGCGGTCGGCACGATGGCGCTCGTGCTCGTGCTCGCCGTCACGTTCATCGGCCGCAGCATCGCGCGCCCCCTCCGGCGCCTCAGCCATGGGCTCGCCGAAGCCGCCGTCCGCGGCGCCGATTCCTCCGAGACCATCACCGGCGCCACCCGCGACCTGAGCAAGGACGCCTGCGAGGCCGCCAGCGCGCTCGAGGAGATCAGCTCGTCCGTCGAGGAACTCTCGTCGATGACGCGTTCGAACCGCGACCACGTCGGCCAGCTCGTCCAACTCGCCGCCACCGCGGACACCTCCACCGCCGAAGGCTCGCGCCAGATGGAAGAGCTGCTCCAGGCCATGGCCGCGATGCAGCGCACCAACGAGGACGTGACCAAGATCCTGAAGTCGATCGACGAGGTCGCGTTCCAGACGAACATCCTCGCGCTCAATGCCGCCGTCGAGGCCGCCCGCGCCGGGGAGGCCGGCGCCGGTTTCGCCATCGTCGCCGAGGAGGTGCGCAATCTCGCCGGCCGCAGCGCCGAGGCCGCACGCGAGACGCGTTTGCGTATCGAATCTTCCATCGCCGGCAATCTCCGCGGCGCCGAGCTCAGCCGGCTCGTGGGCGAACGCTTCAGCGAAATCGCGCGCGTGACCCACGACTACCGTCGCCTCGTCGAGCAGATCGACGCCACGACGGCGCAGAACTCCGAGGGCCTCGACCAGGTGCGCGACGCGCTCAGTCGCATCGACCAGATAACGCAACGCAACGCCGCCACCGCCGAGGAAAACGCGAGCGCCGTGCTCGAGTTCCACCACCTCATCGAGAACCTCCGCACCTCCACCGCCGCACTTGAGCGCATGGTCGCCGCCAGCACGAAAAACTCCGCCGCCGCGACGGAGCAGCGCGCCGGCGCATCCGTCCCCGTGAAACCGTAGCCGGACGCGAGCGCGCCGAGCCGCTCCGCGCCATGCGGAAGACACGGCCCGGGGCGCGCGCCCCGTCCGCTTCAGAGCCCCTGCGCCTCGCGGAACGCCAGCGACTGGCGCCGCGAGAACTCGACCTCGAGGCCGCCCTTCAGCTTCGCGCGCAACGAGCGACTGAACCACGGCTCAATGCTCTCGATGCATTTGAGGTTCACGATCTGCGAGCGGTTGATCCGGAAGAAGCGGTCCGCCGGAAGCCGCGCCTCGAGCGCCGTGAGCGCGCGCGGCAGCACCGGTTTGTGCCCGCCGAAGAACACGCGCGTCGAGCTGCCCTCGGCCTCGAAGAGCACGATGTCGCCCAGCGCCACGAACCAACAGCGGTCGCCCTCGCGCACGAACACCTGCGACTCAGCCGTGAGCGCGCCGCTCGGCGCCGCCGGCGCGAAACCCGTCGCCGCCTCGACCTTGTGCAGACGGCCGATGGCACGCGCGAGCCGCTCCGGCTCCACCGGTTTCACGAGGTAATCGAGCGCGCTGTTTTCGAAGGCCTGCAGCGCGTACTTGTCGTAGGCCGTGACGAAGATCACCTCCGGCACCGGTGGCTCGAGCGACTGCAGCAACTCGAAGCCGTTCTGCTCGGGCATCTGGATGTCGAGGAAGAGGAGGTCGGGCTGCAGCTCGGCGATGCGTTTCTGCGCCTCCGGGCCGTTGGCCGCCTCGCCCACGATTTCGATCTCGGGGTGAGCGGCGAGCAGTTCGCGCAGTTCTTCGCGGGCCAGCCGTTCGTCGTCGATGATGAGCGCTTTCATGGGGTGGAAACTGAGCCAGACGGCGCGGCGGGGCTCGTCAAGCCCGGCGCCGGCCACTCGGCGGGCACGCGCAACTCGGCCACGACCAACTCGCCGGGCAGCGCGCGCAGCTCGAGCGTGGCGCGTTCGCCGTAGAGCAGGCGGAGCCGTTCGCGGAGGTTCTGCATGCCCACGCGCCCGGTGCGCGGGTCGGCGGGCAGCGTGCCCGAATTCGTGACACGCAGCAGCGTCGCCTCCGGAGTGAGCTCGGCGCCCACGACGAGCCGCCCGCCGGCGATGCGGCTGGCGATGCCGTGTTTCACGGCGTTCTCGACAAGCGTGAGCACCGCGAACGGCGGCACCGGGCGCCCCATCGCGTCTTCCGGCACCTCCCAGGCGAGCTCGAGCCGCTCCTCGAAACGCAGCTTCTCGAGCTGCAGGTATGCGTCGACCTGGCGCAGCTCGGCGGAGAGTTTTATCGCCGCCTGCTCGCCGCCGTTGAGCGTGTCGCGCAACAACCCGGCGAGCTGCGTGATCGCCTGCCGCGTGCGCGAGGGATCGGTCGCGGCGAGCCGGCGCAGGACGTTGAGTGCGTTGAAAAGGAAGTGCGGGTTCAGCTGGCCGCGCAGCGCGCGCAGCTCGGCATCCTTGAGCGCCGTCTCGTAGCGGGCGCGATCGGTGAGCGCCGACTGGTAGCTGCGCACCGACTCGTAGCCGAGATAGAGGAGCAACCAGCCCGCGCAGAGCGAGGCGCTGAGAAACAACCGCGCCACAAACGCCATCGCCGGCCGGTCGGTCCAGATCTCGGCGGCGAGCCCGGGCACGAGCAGTGGCAGCGCCGAGATACCCGCGGCCATCAGCAACCCCGCGCCCACCACGCCCACGCCACCGTAGCCGGCCAACCGCGGCCACGGTCCGATCACGGCCGCGGCCGAGCGCAACCAGCCGCGCAGCAGATGCGTGCTCGCGATACCGCAGCACGCGAGGCAGCCGAGCGCCACCAGGCGGAGCGGCAGGCTCGCGCGCGGCTCGGCGTTGAGCTGGGCGTGCACGAGCAGAAACAAATTCACCGCCAACCAGCCGACGATCTGTGTTCGCCAGTAGAACCGGTAGCCGCGCCAATCGGGCGGGAAGGGTTTTGCAGTGGTGGGGAGCGGTGCGGGCACGGCGACAGGATGCGGGAGCGCGCGGGCAGCGGAAGCACGGATGCACGAACGGTCCGCCGGCGGCGTCTGCGGCGCGCATTGGAGGTCGTCCGGGCCGCCACGGCAAGCCACAGCGCCCGATCGAGGTCAGCACATTCAAGCCAGCCCCAAGCAGACCGATATTCCCGGTCGCGTGTCGTCGCCTCCAGCCGTTTCCTTCCGGTATCTGTCGCGACTGCAACGCACCCTCGCCGCGGCGGGCATGCGTGCCCTCGTCGCGATCGGGAGTTGCGCGGCGGCCGGTATGGCGCGGGCGCAGGTGGTCCCTTTCGAAGGAGCGGCGCCGGGTGTGATCGAAGCCGGCATTCCGGCATTCGTCGTGCTCGGCCCCGAATCGATCGGATTGAGCGGCCCACCGACCGACCTGCGCCAGTTGCCCGACGGCCGCATGCTTGTCGTCGCACGCACCGAACTCGCGCTGGGCGACGGCGTGCGCTGGGAAGTCTATCGCCAGGCAGACTCCGAGCGCGGCCACGACACGGTGAACGTGGCCATTGGCGCCGACGGGGTGATCTACGCCGGCGTCGACGGCGGCTTCGGACGCGTGGATTTCGGGCCCGACGGCAAATGGCGGCTCACCGCCGTCGCAGCCCTGCCGGCCGGCGACGCGAAGACCGTTCGTCACGTCCCGACCAACGTCATCGTGACCGACGGCGGCTGGTATTGGCATTCCGGAAGCGGCGCGGTGATCTCGTGGCAACCCGGCGCCACCCCGCGGATCGTCGGCGACGCCAACACCGTCGGCGCCGTCTTCACGCTCGGCTCCGACCGCTTCATCAGCAACCGCTCCGACGGCTCCCTGCTGCGCGCCACCGGCGACCGCGTCGAGATCGTCATCCCCGCCGCGCACACCACGCCCAATGACACCATCACCTGCGGCACCGTGTTCGATGCGACGCATCTGCTCGTCGGCACGAACGCCGAGGGCCTGAAGCTCTTCGACGGCGCGCAGTTGAGCCCGTTCCCCGCGCCCGGACTGCCCGCCAACCGCCGGATCAACGACCTGTGCGGCACCGGCGGCGGGTATTTCGCCGCGGCGCTCGACAACACCGGTATCGTATTTTTGGACGACGCGGGCCACATCGTCCAGACGCTCGACCGCAACCTCGACAACCGGCTCGGCCGCGTGCAACGGCTGTTCTACGCCTCCGGCTCGCTGTGGGCTCTGCTCAACGACGGCATCGCCCGCATTCGTTTCCCGTCTCGCCTCTCCGGTTTCGAATCGCTCGTCGCCACCGGCCTCTCCGCCGCCCAGCCGATCCGCCACGAGGGTCGTCTCTGGCTGCGCGCCGACGGCCGTGCCCAGCGCGGCATCTACAGCCCCGAGGGCCGTCTCCTGCGCTTCGTCGACGACTCGCCCTCCGGCTCTTTCGTCCACTCGCTCTCCACCCAACTCGGCCCACTGACTGCCACCAACGAGACCGGCATCTACCGCCTGCGCGAGGGTGGCTGGCAACTCGTCGCGCCTGGTATCCCCTACGCCCGCATCGATGTGCCGTCCCTCGATGGACGCCGCTGGCTCTACGTCGCCCGCGACGAGCTCGGTTGGATCGCCGGCCCGGATGACGGTTTCGCCGTCACGCGTTTCCCCCATCCCGGCCTGGGCGATGTCTACGGCGTTTTCGCCGATGCGACCGGCGCCGTCTGGCTCGAGCTCGGTTACGCGCGCATCGGCCGGATCCGCTGCGACCGGGACGAACCGCGTCTCGAAATCTTCACCTCGGCCGATGGCGTCACCGACGGCTGGGTGAACATCTTCATCATCGATGGTCGTGCGTACTTCAACATCGCCGCCCACCTTTTCCACTTCGACGAGACGCAGCGTCGCCTGACCGAAGATACCGAGCTCGTCCGCCGCTATCCTGCGATGGCCGGCATTGTCGGCCGGCCCGTGCGCGATTCCCGTGGGCGCCTCTGGGTCACCGCCAACGGCAGCGTCCACATCGTCACCGACGCCCCGTCCACCGGCGACGAGGAGCTGCATGTCGGTGGCATGCCGTTCCACTTCACGGTCGAGAAAGATGGCGTCATGTGGTTGCACGAAACGCGCCGCCTCCTCCGCTACGATCCTGCGATCCCCGAGCCGCCGCCACCGCCGCCGCTGCGTGCGATCCTCAGCCAAGTGCACCTCTCCACGAGCGACCGGCACCTTTTCGCCGTCGGCGCCGAGCTGGCGCCGCTGCCGTATACCGACAACTCGCTCGTGGTCCACTATCTCGCGCCCGGCGCGCCGTTCGGCCAGTCGGTCGCGTTTGAAGTCCGCCTCGATGGCGCAGGCAGCGAATGGCTCTCCTCAGGCAGCACGGGATCGACCGCTTTCAATCGCCTGAAGGAAGGCCACTACATCTTGCGGGTGCGTCCGCGCGTGGGCTCCGCACTCGGCGAGGAAACGACGCTCGCGTTCAGCATCCGGCCGCCGTGGTTCCGCACGCCGCTGGCCTACGTGCTCTATTTCCTCTCCGCCGCCGGCGTCGTGCTCGGTTGCGCGTGGTGGCTCTCTTATCTCGACCGCCGAGAGAAGGCCCGCCTCGAGTACCTCGTCGGTGAACGCACCTCCGCGCTGAACGACGCCAACACCCGCCTCGAGCGCCAGGTGCACGAGACCCTCGAGAAGGCCGCCGCTCTCGCCGCCAGCGAAGAACGTTTTCGCAAACTCAACGAGGACCTCGAACGCCGGGTGCAGGACCGCACCGCCGAGCTCACCGCCAGCAACCGCGAACTCGAGGCATTCTCCTACTCCATCTCCCACGACCTCCGCGCGCCGCTGCGCAACATCTCCGGCTTCGCCGATCTCCTCCGCCGTCGCCTCCATGAACACGCCGACGCCGAGACTGCGCGCTTCCTCAACATCGTCTCCTCGGAATCCGTGCGGCTGGGACAACTCATCGACGCGCTCCTGGTGTTCTCCCGCCTCGGCCGCTCCGAGCTGAAGCTCCAACCCGTCGCGCTCCTCGACCTGGTGGACCAGTCCCGCACCGACCTCGCGGCCGAAATCGGCCAACGCCCGGTCGAGTTTCGCGTCGGACCGCTGCCGACCGTGCTCGCCGACCCCACGTTGCTCCGCCAAGTCTTCGCCAACCTCCTTTCAAACGCGCTCAAATTCACCCGCGACCGGAAGCCCACCCTGATCGAGATCGGTGCCAAGCCCGGCGAGCGGCCGGGCGAGCGAATCATTTTCGTCCGCGACAACGGCGTCGGATTCGATCCGAAATACACCGAGAAGCTCTTCGGCGTCTTTCAACGCCTGCACCACGCGCGCGAATTCGAGGGCACCGGCATTGGTCTGGCCAACGTCCGCCGCATCATTGTGCGCCACGGCGGCCGCGTGTGGGCGGAAGGGCATCTGGGTGAAGGGGCGACGTTCTATTTCACGCTGCCCGACGCCTCGGCCGATGCCGCCTGACGCTCCGCCGCGCCGGGCCAGCACGCGCAGATTCGGAGTTCTTCACAATTCCGCCGTCACGGAAACGTCACCGGGCGGACTTCCGCGCTGCCGCCCGCCCGGCAACTGATCTGCCGCGGATTCGTTTTTCCCTCTGAAAACGGCTCCGTTCAGCTCTCGGGGAAGCAACGCAAAACAATCAAACGGCGGAACATCCAAGAAACGTCTCTTCCTGCTGATTATCCGCGAGAAGCGCAACGATTTGGCGCCCGGCATCCGCGGCGTCTCACTCCGAGGGATCGGCTGAGTTTCGCGCGGGACGCTCCTTCCAGCGCGGCCGCAGCCTCGACGCCCTCCGCTCACCCGCCCGCCCGGTATCGCTCCGCCGCCAGACTTCAGCCGCGTTTCGCTCGGGAGAAGCCCACTGACTCACAAGTTATTCACATCCTATCCCCGCGAGCGCCCGGCACCGCTCCGCCCTTGGGCGTCGAACCCGGCGGCAACGTTGACGGCCCCGCCCTCACGGCGTCTTGTGGCTCGGTGAACTCCCCTGCCCAAAGCAACGTCGTGCGCCGGGTGAAATGCGAGCCGATCGCCGCGTTCATCCAGATGCCGGAGCGGCCGCAACGGGTCGTTTCCCTCGTCTCCGGGTTCACCGAGGCGATTCACGCGATGGGGCTCGGCAGCCGGTTGGCGGGCGTCTCGCACTATTGCACGCGTTACGCGCCGGTCGGCCACCTCCCGGTCGCAGGCGACTACCTGAAAATCGACGCCGACAAGCTGCGCGAAATCCGCCCCGACCTCATCCTGATGACCAGCGGCGTACAGCTCGGGCTCGCCCGCCGGCTCGCGCAATCGGGCCTGCCCGTCTTCGTGCTCCACCTGCCCGATAGCCTCGGCGGGATTTTGGAAAACATCCGCAAACTCGGCGCGTTGCTCGGCGAGATGGACGCCGCCCACGAGCTCGTTGAACGCATGATTGCCGAAGCCGCCGCGCTCCGTGCGCTCCGCCCGGCCGTGCGCCCGCGCATTTACGCCGAGCTGTGGTTCGGCCGCCACCCGCGCATGGCCGGCGGACTGAGTTTCGTGCACGATATTCTCGAACTGGCCGGCGGTGTGAACGTCCTCCGCAGCGCCGCGGCCGGTTACCTCGCCCTCAACCTGTCCGCGGTGGCGGCGGCAAAACCCGAGGCGATCGTCGTGTTCTCCGAGGAAGACGACCATCCGGTCGATGTCGCTCGTTTGATGGCGGAGCGCGGCTGGACCGGCACCTGGCCACACGTCGTGATCGAGAGCGGCATCCCCCGCGGCCGGAATCTCATCCACGATGGCCCGTCGCTGCTCGAGACCGCCCGCTGGTTGCGCGGCGAACTCCTCGCCAAAGGCGTGCTTACGCCAGCCTGAGCCGTAACGAAGCGGTGGAGCCGCGAAGCGCCAGCCGCGTGCCGTCGGCGGGGCTCAACGCAGCGTGAAATCCTTCACCCGCGGCGCGGCGCCCGCCGGCGCGTAGACCACCGCCTCGAAACGCCGGCTCTCCTTCTGGTACGTGCCCCAGCCGTAGGAACGGTACTGGGTAAACGATGCCTCGCCGCTCACCCGCCATTGGTCGCTCCAGCCCGACATCTCCTGCGGATCCTCGGTTTCGACCATCACGCGCAAGGTCACCGAGTCGTTGGCGCCGCTCTGGTACTTGTTGCGAAAATAACTCCGCGCGTAGTCCTCCGCCGTCTCGCGAATCGCATCGGCCGAGGCCGCCACCGGTTGCGCCGCGGGCGGAGCCGTGCGCGCCGCCATCTTGAACTCCTCCGCCGCGCGCCCGTCCTGCGCTGCCTTGCGCTCCGCATCCGCGGCGCGTTTCGCATCCTCCGCCGCGACCGCCTGCGGATCGGCCGGAAACCGTTCCACCAGCTCCGGCGGCAACAACCCTCGCTCGACCTGCACGAGCCCTCCCGCGTGTCGGATGCACACGCGCCCCGCTGAAGCGGAGATCACCCGCGCCGACTCGAAGGTGCGGCCGTCGGTCAGCCGAATCGTTTCGGCGCCAGCACCGGCGACGAGCGCACAACCCAATCCGAAGAAGAACAAGACCCGTTTCATGGCGCCGTAAGGTGGCCGGCCCGTCCTGCCCTGGCAACTCCAAGACCGCAGCAGCGTTGCGGACACGAAAAAACCCGCGGCGTTTCGGCCGCGGGTTTCAAATGGTCGGGGTGGTGAGATTCGAACTCACGACCTCTACGTCCCGAACGTAGCGCTCTACCAGGCTAAGCTACACCCCGATTTGCAGATCTCGTTGTCCAACCACGTGTTCTCCAATCGGCGAGGTCTCTGCCCCCTCACGCGACCCGCCCTTGAATAGGGCCGGCGAACCGTTGGCGAAGCATCCTGTGGGGGACGCGTCTTCGAAAGAACAACTCCATCCTCGGTGAGGAGGAAGTGCGAAGCTCAGGTATTGCCGCGGGCTAATCAAGGACAATTTCCGCAACGTCGCGCTCTCGTTGTTTTCCGCGACCGCAGCGAAGCCCGACACGTCGCCACGTCGGGTTTGACGCCTCCCCAGCGCGCTTGGTTAAGAAAGAATCTGTCTATGAGCACAGCCAAATCGGGAGCACCGGGGAGCGCGGTCTCCGCGACCACCTCGCCCCAGCCGCCCGCCGCCGCGTCCGCGACGGCGTCGTCGCTCGCGCACGGATGGCTGCTGCTTCTCCTCTTCGCGGCCGCGTTGGCAGCGCACGTGTTCGCGCTCTCGCGCAATTGGGATTCGGGGTTTCTGGTCGGCCACGAGTTCCGCCAGGCGCAGACGGCGCTCATCGCCGACCACATCGATCGGCAGGACAACTTCTCGTTGCGGTACGATACGCCGCTCTTCGGCAAACCCTGGGGCGCGCCACTCGAGTGGCCGCTCTACGAATGGATGGTCGTGCTCGTGCGCCGGCAGATGAGTTGGCCCGACTTCGTCGCCGCACGCGCCGTCTCGGCGACGTTCTTCTACCTGATGCTGCCGGCCGTGTACTTGCTTCTCGGCGAAGCCGGCCTGACGCGCGCCCAACGCTGGCCGGCGCTGGCGCTGATCCTGAGTTGCCCGGTTTACGTGTTCTATTCGCGCGCGTACCTCATGGAGTCCACCGTGCTGTGCTTCTCGGTGTGGTTCCTCCTCGCGTTCGTAAAGACGCTGCGGACGCGCCGCCTGCATTGGGCCGCGCTCACCAGCCTGCTCGGCGCCGCCGCAGGCATGATGAAGAGCCTCACCTTCGGCGCATGGGTCGCGCCGGCGGCGTTGTTCGGCGCGTGGACGTTGGTGCACGAGTGGCGCCAGACGCGCAGCCCGCGGGCATTGCTCGCCACCGTCGGCTGGGGTTGCGGCGCGATGGTGGTGCCGATCGTGCTGACGGTGTGGTGGACGCATTTCGCCGACTCGATCAAGGCGCAGAATCCGGCAACCGCGTTTCTCACCTCGAAGGCGCTCGGGGTGTCCAACTACGGCACGTTTACCCTCGCCGCACGGCTCTCGGGGGAAACGTGGCAAGGGCTCTTCGACGGCTGGCGCCAGGCGATCATGGCGCCGTGGCTCTTGGCCGCGTGCTCGATTCTCGGATTCTCCGTCGCCGGCCGCCACCGCGTCCCGCTGGCGATCGGCCTCGCGCTGTTCTTCGTCCCGCAGCTCGCGATCCCGTATGCCTACGCGCTCCAGGACTACTACTTCTACGCCGCGACGGTTTTTCTCCTGATCGCGCTCGGCTTCGGCTTGGTCGGCCTGATGGAGCGGCCGTGGCCCGCATGGATCCGCGCGCTGCTTCTCGCCGCGCCGTTTGCGGCGCTCTGGACCACGTATCTCCAGCCCGGCGGCTACTGGAGCATGCAGCGCGTCTGGACGAACGGCCGCACCGGCCTCACCGAGGCGCTGCGCGATCTCACGCCCGAGGACAGCGTGCTGGTCATCGTCGGCGCCGACTGGAACGCCTCGATCGCCTACCAGTCTCGCCGCCGCGCGCTGATGATCACCGCCAGCCGCGAGCAGGATCTCGATTTCATCGAGGAGCGCATCGCCGCGCTCGACGGCGAACAGATCGGCGCCGTGATCTTCGCCGGTCGGGCGCGCGGCAACCGCGGCCTCGCCCGCTTTGTCACCGGGCTCGCCGGACTCTCGGAGCAACCGACATTTTCGCACGGCATCGGCGACGTCTACTTCTCGCGAGAACTCGACACGCAGGTGCGCCGCGACATCGCGCAATGGGGCAACGACTACTCCAACCTCGCCTTGGTCGCCGCCTCCTCCGAGGCCGACCGCGCCGCACCCGCCATCGTCGAACTCACGCCCGAGCAAGCCGCCGGCGAGTTTCCCAACGTCCATCCGGCGCCCGTGCGCTACGCCGCGCAATTCGGTCTGCCTCTCCGCTCCACCGCCTCCGGTGTCGTGCTCGCCGCCCATCCCGATGCGCGGCTCTGGGTACCCGGCCCGCCGGAGGCGCGCACGATCGTGTGGGACTACGGCCTCGACATCACCGGCAGCCCGCACCCCGACGGCGTGACCGATGGCGTCGTTTTCCGCATCACCGGCCGTGCGCCCGATGGCACCGAGCGCCAGCTATTCCGGGAAACGCTTCGCCCGGTGAAACACCCCGAGGATCGCGGACTCCAGCACCGCGAGATCGTGTACACCTCCGTCGCGGGCGAGACGCTGTGCTTCGAGACGCTGCCGCGCGCCGATCACGCCTACGACTGGGCCTACTGGGCACGCATCGAGGTGCGCTGACGCATCGTCTCCGCCGAGCGGACTGGCCAAGCGCCGCCGGTTCCCCACACTGCTGGCCAGCATGGGCGTAAACAACGTCATCCCCGCACGCATCGCCGAGGCGTTGCGCCGTTTTCCGCCGTTCTCGATGTTGCCCGAGCCGGCGGTCGCCGCGCTCGCCGCCGACACCGTCGTACGCGTCCTCGCCGCCGGCGAGAAGGTCTGGGCCCAAGGCGACCGCCCGGGCGACGAGCTGCTCTTCCTCGCGCGCGGCCGCGTCGAATACATCTGGAAGGTCGATGATCGCAGCCAACTCGTCGATGTGCGCGACGTGGGCGACGTGCTCGGCCTCACCGCGTTGCTCAAGGGCGAGCCCTTCCGCGTCACCGCGCAGGTCGTCGAGGACAGCCTCTTCTATGCGCTGCCGTGGCCGGCGATGCGCACGCTGCTCGACACGCACGACGACGCCCGCGACTACGCGCGCCGCCACCTCTTCTGGGCCACACGCGTGGGCGACTCCATCTCGTTGCCGGAACCGACCGAATCCCGCGTAACCGGCCGCGCAAAGAACATCCTCCAGGCCCACCTCGACGGCGCCCGCACCATCGAGCCCCGGCCCGCCGGCCGCCTGCTCACCTGCGGCCCCGACGAGACGATCCAATCCGCCGCCGAACGGATGACCGCGCAACGCGTGCCCTCCATCCTCGTCGTCGATGCCGAGCGCCACCCGGTCGGCATCGTCACGGCAAACATGTTCATGAAGACAGTGGTCGTCGAGGGTGTGCCGAAGACCGAACCGGTCTCACGCATCATGACCACGCCGGTCGTCACGGTCGCGCCGCATTCGAGCGCCACCGCCGCGATGCTCGTGATGCTCCGCCAACGCATCGGCCAAGTCTGTATCACGGAAGATGGCACAGCGAACACCGCCGCGCTCGATGTCTGCTCGCACAAGGACCTGCTCGCCCAGAGCGGCCACCACCCCGCCGGCCTCCTGCGCGAGATCCGCGCCGCGCGCACCCCGGCGCGTTTCCGCGAGCTCTGCGACGAGATCGAGGAGATAGCACGCAGCTATCTCGGGGCCGGCGTCTCCGCGGCCTTCCTCGGGCAGATCTGCGCCGAGCTCAATGACGAGCTCGTCCATCGCCTGCTCGACCTCGCCGCCACCGAGATGGCCGACGCCGGCACACCACTCCCCGACTTGTCCTGGGCGTGGCTCTCCGTCGGCAGCGATGGCCGCCGTGAGCAGATCCTGCGCACAGACATGGACAACGCCCTCGTCTTCACGTCGAGCGCGTCGCCCGAGGCCGACGAGGCCGCGCGCAAACGTTTCCTCGAATTCACCGGCCGCGTCGTCGAGCGCCTCGTCGCCTGCGGCTACGCCCGTTGCCAAGGCGGCGTGATGGCGGCCAACCGCACATGGTGCAAGACCGCCGCCGAGTGGCTCGCCGAGATTGAGCGCGTACCGGAAAGCAACGACAGCCAGGCGTTGCTTCGCGCAGTCGTCCTCTACGACCTCCGCTTCGTCGCCGGCGACAAGGCGATCAGCGAACCGCTCCGCGACCGCATCTTCGCCTCCGTGTCCGCCAGCGAATCCCTCCAGGGCCGTCTCGCCGAGCAGGTCGTCGACACGCCGCCGCCGTTGAACTTCTTCGGCAAGTTCGTCGTCGAGACGCAAGGCAGCGGCGCGGGCGAGTTCGACATCAAGAACCGCGCCATGGCGCCCCTGCGCGACGCCGCCCGCCTGCTCACCCTGCGCCACCGCCTCAACCGCCGTTACTCCACCTTCGGTCGCTGGGACGAGATCCGGCGCACGGTGGCCAAACACCAGGAACTGGCGACACTCGCCCGTGACGGCTACGATGTCCTCCTCCGCCTGCGCAACCTCAACGGCCTGCGCCGCGGCGATTCCGGCCGCTACATCGACCCCGCCGACCTCACCAAGCTCGAACGCGCCCAGCTCGCCAACGTGTTCGACGTCGTCCGCATGGTGCAGGACGCGGTGCGCGGCGACTTCAACATCCCCTCCCGCCTGTGAAGCTCTGGCCGTTTCGCCGCCGGCTCGACCCGCTCGCCGCCGCCTACCGCGACGCCACACCGCGCCGCGTGCCCGGCCGCCGTGCGTGGAACGAGCTCCGCTTCCTCGTGCTCGATGCCGAGACCACTGGCTTCAACATCGCCCAGGACCGCCTGCTCTCGCTCGCCACGATGCCGATCCGCCGCGGCGATCTGCGCGTCGGCGAAGCCGCGACGTGGGTCGTGCAGCAGCCCACCGCCCGCGTGAACGCCGCCACCACCGTGCACGGTCTGCTCCCGGCCGATCTCGCGCACGGCGCCGCCGAGCGCGATGTGCTCGCCGCCCTCCTGCCGCAGCTCCACGGCGCGATCATCATCGGCCACCACATCGGCTTCGACTGCGCGATGATCGACGAGGCGCTCCGTCGCCATTTCAACATCGCCCTGCGCAATCCACGCCTCGACACCGCCGCACTCGCCATGCGCACGATCGATGCATTCGGCCGCACGGCCTATCCCGGCCAACGCCCGCCCACGCTCGAGGAGCTCTGCGCCCATTGCGACATCCCGCCGATGGACCGGCACACCGCCGCGGGCGACACGTTCACCACCGCCGAGCTCTTCCTGTTCCTTTGCGCCCGGCTGCGCCGCCGGCTCGACCGGCCGCTGGCCGCGCGCGATCTCCCGATTGTCACTGCCTGAGGCCGCGCAACCCTCGGTTGCCACGAAACAGTGGAGGCGTGCCGGTCCGCGAAACGAGGCTCGCCCCACATAACGAGCAACCTGCGGATGCCGGCACGCCCCCAGAAAGCAGTTACCAGTAGAAGAAGTCCGCTTCCGGTTCGAGGTAGTCGAGCGTCGGCAGCTGCACACAGCACCGCCACACCGTGGCCCAGCGCGCCCACGGGCCGGGAATCTCGCCGTCGAAGAACGGCAGGAACGCGCGCGCGGGTTTCGATTGGTGGGTGAGCAGTCGCCGGCCGAAGAGCTCCGCACCTTCCTCGCTGGCGAAGAAGAGCGCGCGGCGTTCGAGGAAATTCGCCGGAGCCGCCAGGGCCCCTTTCGCGCGATGCGCGGTGAGCACGTGCTCCGCCCGAGCCAGCACGACCACGGCCTTCCGCAACGCCTGTTGCAGATTGCCGCCATAGGCGTGCCCGTAGGCGTAGCCGGCGCGCGTCCGCCGGAAGACGATCACCACTTCGCCCGGTCCGGCGCTGTGATGGATCCGCACCGCCTCGACTCCGGGAAATGGCGACGCTGTGCGCTCGGCCGGCAGGCGCCCATCCCACCAGGAGACAAGCGTGTGTCGAGCGACGGCATCGCCGCGGGCGAAGACTTGCGCCTGTCGCCGGAAAAGCCCGGGAAACGCCGCCATCCCGTTCGAGCTGCGATCCACGTCGAACCCGTACGTCGCCGCCGCCGCGTCCTCCTGCACGGCGAGGAACGCCCAGCGCTGGAGCGCTTCGGAGATCGCCATGTAGGTGGAGGCGCCGACTGAGGTGGCCACCCCCGTGCCGTCGGCCTCGCCGAAGATTGCCGCCGCCTGCTTGCCGACGGAGAGCTCCTCGCGCAGGTAGGCGTTCGCGAGCGAATGCTTCTCACCGAGCACCGAGAGTTCGCCCGTGTCGACTCGTTCGATCGGGCCGCCGTGCTCGGCGAGCACGTCGGAATATTTCAGGGCTGCCAAGGAAACCATGGTGTGGATCTCGTGTTGCCCTCAGGCGACGACGGTCGCCGCGCGCGCAGTGGCTTTCTGGGTCCGGTCGTCGCCGGGCAGCGGCGGCGGACAGGGCGGTTGTTCCCAAGCGAGCAACTCGCTCGCGGGGATCACGATGCTCTTCTGCGTCTTGTCGTCCCCGGGTAGCGGGGGCGGATAAGGCGGTTGCTCCCACGCGATGCCGGGCGCGGACACGGGAGCGGAGTTGCCAGAGAAGAACGCAAACGCGGCGGAGAGGACGCCGACGGAGAGGAGGATCGTGGTAGTCTTTGTCATGGCGTTCCGAGAAATCGATTGCCGGTGCCCAGCCGCCGACTGATGTTTCTCCCCCATTCACGATGCGCTGCCCCACATGGATCTGGGTGGTTTTGTGGCTGGCTTGTCTGGGCACTCCCGGGATTGCTGGGCTGCAATTCGCGCCGCTCGCGGTGCCGATCGCCTTGCCCGAGACGCTGCGCGGCAAAGCGATCTGGGCCCTCGGGCGCCTGCCGGACGGACGGCTCGCCGCCGGTTTCGAGGGAGGGATTGCACTCGGCGTGCCCGGCGGGAGCTGGACCATCGTCGCCTCGCCAAACGGAAGCCCGATCCAGATGGTTGTCGCCGCGCACGGGCGGATTCTGGCCGCCGGCGGCAGCTGCGCGGGTTTCGTCGAAAACGCCATGTTCGCCTCTCTGCCCGGGATCGAGGGGCAGATCCTCACCGCGCGCGCCGTCCCTGAGGGCTGGCTGCTCGCCGGTCCGGCCGGTCTCTGGCTCGCGTCGCCCGGTGGCGACACCCGAAAACTGGCTGCCGCGCCCGTGAACCAACTCGTCGCCGGCGATGATCCCGCCCGGCCCTTCGTCCTGTTCGCCCGGTTACCGGCGCAGCGCTGGACCCGGAATCGCCTCGAACCCGCCCCCGAGGGCGCGCTCCCGCGTGGGCTCCGCCTCCAGTGCGACGGCCTGTGGCTCACCCGCGACGGCCTACTGCCGTTGTCGGGCGAGAAACCGCTTCTTCCGCCTGCCGCTTCGGCGACGCTGCTCGACGAAGCCGGACTGATCGGCGCCGCCAATACTCGCCCCTGGTTGCTCTTCGCCACCTACTGGCGCGGGCTGCTCGCCTTCCGCGAGGGATCGGACGCGCCGGACTGGACCTGGTCCGCCCCGGGCGCCTGCTACGCGTTTGGCCGCGACGGCCCGCACTTCTTGGCCGGCACCTCCGAAGGCGCGTTCAGCATCGCCGACCCGAACCACGTCCGCGTGGCGCGTTTCGACAACAGCGAGATCCTCTACCTC
The DNA here is from genome assembly GCA_035299125.1 of Opitutaceae bacterium. GTDB lineage: Bacteria > Verrucomicrobiota > Verrucomicrobiia > Opitutales > Opitutaceae > CAJCBL01. The sequence continues at coordinate 15,247 of DATGXA010000224.1, read as the reverse complement.
CAAGCCGAGCGCGACGGCGCGAGGCTCGTCACCCTCCGCGGCATCCTCGATCTCGGTGGACTGGCTCCGAGCTCGCCCGGGTTGCTCTGGCCGGAGATCGACGGTGCACGCGCCGCCGACCGCACGCTCCACTTCCGCGACAAGGAGTTTCCGCTGCCGACCCGCTACGTCAACGGACTCGATGTCCGCGGCGACACCGCCGCCGTCGCGTTCGGCAATCGCGTGCTCTTCGCCCGCGCCACCCCGACCGCGACGGAGCAGGTGCTCAACAGCGGCGCGACCTCGCTCGGCGCCGACGAAAACGGCTTCTACATCGGCACGCACGCAGACGGTGTCCAGATTCTCACCACCGACGGCCGCCCCGCGGGCAATCTCGGTACCGGCCGCGCCAAGGTTCGCGAAATCACGCCCGATCGCGTGCTGCTGCTCTTCTGGAATGGCGACGTCCACTCCGCCCGCGAAGGCCTGCTCGCCCACGTCCCCCGCGGCAACCCGCGCGACGCCGCCCTCGTCGACCTCCTGCTCCCCGACGGCTCCCGCGAAACGGGAAAACTCGCCGTGCTCGCCACCCGCCCCGATGGCCCGCCGGTGATCGGTCGTCTCGACCAGCAACGTTGGGTGCCGCTCGAGATCCCGGGTCTGGCCGAGATCGATGCCGAGGCGCTGGCCGTCAGCGGTGACCGCCTCTACGTCGCCGGTCGCCGCGGCGTAATCGAGGTCCGGATGCCGCTCCGTCCTGCCGCCGCACCGGTCGCCACCTGGGCCTGGGCCGACGGCTCCACGACGCCTCGCCTCGAGCTGTCGCGAGAAGCGATCGATCAGGCGTCCTTGGCCGCCGGCCTGTGGGAGACGCCTCCGGTCACGCCGACCAACTACCGCCTGCGCACTTCAGCCGAAAACTGGATCTCGCTCACCCCCGGCGTGCCCGCGACGTTTCCGGTCGGCTGGGGCGCCAATGCCCTCCGCCTCCAGGCCGAGCGCAACGGCGTGCTTGCCGAGCGCGACCTCGTCGTGGTCCGCCCGTACCCATGGTGGCTGCGCACCTGGTCGATCGCGCTCGAAGTGCTCGCCCTCGCCGGTCTCGGCTGGGGCCTCGCGCGCTGGCGGCTCCGCCACCTCCTCCGCCAGAAACGCGCGCTCGAGACCGCCGTCGAGCAGCGCACGGTGCAGCTCCGCAAGGCCAACGCCGCCAAGGAGGAGTTTCTCGCCAGCGTCAGCCACGAGATCCGCAATCCGCTCAACGGCGTCGTCGGCATCTGCGCCATCCTGCAGGATTCGCCCGTGGGCCCGCGCGAGAAGAACTTCGTGCGCGTCCTCTCAGGCTGCGCCGAGCAGCTCCGATCCATGCTCGACGACGTGCTTGATTTCTCCCGCATCGACCGCGGCGAGATCACGCTCACACCAGTACCGTTCGAGATCTGCGCGCTCGTCGACGAGGCGACGCGCGTCATGGATCCCGCGCTCGAGTGCTGCACGCTGCAACTTCCGGAAACGCCCCAATGGCTCGAGGGCGACGCCGGGAAAATCCGGCAGATCGTCTGCAACCTCGTCTCCAACGCCCTCAAGTACGGCCGCCCGCGCGAAGCCGGCATCGAACTAGTCCTCACGCCCGAGCCCGAGGCGAGGTTTCGTCTGCGTGTCGCCGTCCGCAACACCGGCCCCACGATCCCGCCCGACGAGCTGCCGCGGCTCTTCGAGTCGTTCCGCCGCGGCTCCGGTACCGACAATACTCCCGGCTTCGGCCTCGGCCTCGCCGTCTGCCGCCGCCTCGCCGAGCGCATGGGCGGCCGCATGACCGCCGCCAGCGCGGGCGGCACGACCGAGTTCGCCCTCGAACTCGTACTCTCCTCGACGCGCCGTCCCGTCGCCCGCGATGCGGCGTCGGCGACCGTCTCCCGCGCGCTCGCGGTCGAGGACGAGGACTACAACCGCCTCGCGCTCGGCCACGCCCTCCGCGCGCTCGGCTACGAGATCGACTGGGCGGTCGACGGTGCCTCCGCACTCCAACTCGCCCGCCGCCAAGCCTACGACCTCATACTCACCGACTGGAAACTGCCCGACATCGACGGCGACGAACTTTGCCGCCAACTCGTCGCCGTGCTCGCTCCGCCGCGCCCGCCGATCGTCGCCGTGACCGCCTATTCCTCGGCCGAGAAACTCGCCGCCGCCCGCGCCGCCGGCATGGCGGGCTTCGTCACCAAGCCTATAACACGCGAGAAGCTCGAGCAGCTCATCCGCAACCTCGACACCGGTCCACAGCCGCGCCCCGCCGCAGAAGTGAGTCGCCCGGCCGCGCCCCCGCCGGCCCTCGCCCTGCTCGGCGAACTCGCGCCGACGCTCGAGAAGCTTTCCGCCGACATCGCCGCCGGCTGGCAACAGACCGAGGGGCAGACCCGTCTCCGCGATCCCCGGTCCGGCCGCGCGGCGCATGCGCTCCGCTCGTTGCTCCTCCTCGCCGGCGAGAACGACATCGCCGAACAGCTCGGTCTGCTCGAGTCCGCCGCGGGCGCCGCCGATTGGGAAACCGCCGACCGACTCCTCCCGTTCCTCGCCGAGGAGATCCGCGCCGCCCGCGACCGCCTCACCGCCGGCCGCTGAACCCGCCACCCGCACGGTCGGCCGAGGAGCGCGGCTGCCGTGGCGCGAGGCGGATACCGAGCAGGATCCGCCCGAAAAACGCCTCAAGCACGAGGACACCGTAACGTCTTCCGTAATCCCTAATTTTCGTTACGGAAATTTCACACGGTTCGAATACGATATCGGCCTGCGGTTAAGAGGCCTTCGAGCCGATGAATCTTTGGAGCCCACCCCACCATGGCCAAAAAAACGTTCCCGTGTCTTCCGGTCGCCCTTGCATTCGCCTTCGGCTTGGCGGCCTCTTCGGTTCACGCACAGATGGTCTCCGCCGGGATGACAGGGGCGGTGGCGGACCCACAAGGCCATCCCGTCGTAGGCGCCAACGTGACCGCCGTGCATACTCCCACAAACACGACGTTCACCGCCACCACGGGACCGGATGGACGTTTCGCGTTTCGCGGAATGCCGGTCGGTGGACCCTACCGGGTCTCCGCCGTGGCTGGTGGCATCGAGATCGTGCCGCTCACCGACGTTGAAACGTCTCTCGGTGGCGACACCGATGTGCGCCTCGCCGCAAAGATGGACGTAGTCATTCTCGAGGAACTGGTCACGACAGGTTCGCGAAGCGACCTCGACGCGAACGCTACCGGGGCCGGCACGGCTCTCAGCAATCGTCGCCTGAACGCCCAACCAACCGTGAACCGCTCCTTCGCGGACCTGATGAAGACCAACCCCTTCGTCAATCTGCGCGCGGGGGCCCAAGCGACGGCCCTCGGCACGAACAGCCGGTATAACACCATCCTGCTCGATGGCGCGAAGGTGAACGCCTCCTTCGGCTCGCTCACCGGCCTTTTCTCGCTGCAAAACCCGTTTTCGCTCGAGGCCATCGAACAGGTGAGCGTCTCGCTCACCCCCTACGACATCCGCCAGACCGGCTTCACCGGACTCGCGATGAACGTGTTGAGCAAAAGCGGTACCAACGAGTTCCACGGCAGCGTCTACAACATCTACACGGACGAGACTTGGCAGGGGAAGGACCTCGTCGGCACGAACCGGGGCAAGCGTTCGCCGCTGGAGGAGCGCACCTACGGCGCTACGTTGGGCGGCCCGATCATCCGCGATCGCCTCTTTTTCTTCCTCAACTACGAGCGCTTCACTCGCGACACCGCACCGGTCACTCCGAACTTCACTCCCGACCAGGCCTTCATCGATGCCGTGAAAGCCAAGGTGGCGACTCTGCCCAACGCGCCCGACATCGGCACGTTCGGCGGGAGCAACACCGCCCGCCTCGCGGACACCAAGCGGCTGGCGAAGCTCGATTGGAACATCGCCACGGGCCATCGCCTGTCGGTGCGCTACAGCGACACGATCGGTACGCAGCCCGAGACCGGTAGCGTGAACTCCAACAGCGTCAGCCAGCCCGCCACCATCCCCGGCCAGCCGACGTCGTTTCCCAACACGGTCACGGGGCTGTCCTCGAATTTCTTCACGGCCGAGGTCAAAGAACACGTGTGGGCCGCGCAGCTGTTCAACAACTGGACCTCGGCTCTCTCGACGCAGCTGAGCTACTCGCACACGAAGCAGGATTCAGTTCGCAGCGTTCCAATACGGTTTCCGGAGGTCCGCATATTCAACGTCCCGGGCCGCACGGGAACGGCGACCGTCACCGACGGCAACGGATTCCGCTTCGGCACCGAAATCAGCAGCCAAGGCAACGCGCTCCACATCAAGACCGAGACATTCGGCGGATCCGCCGACTACACTTGGAACCGGTTCACTTTCACCCTCGGTGCCGACCACGAAACCAGCGACTACTCCAACCTCTTCCGGCAGGGCTCGTACGGCGTGTTCGATTATCAGAACCTGGCCGATTTCGAGGCGGACAAGCCGTTCGCGTTCCTTCGCACGCTCGTCCAGTCCGGCTTGCCCGTCGCCGACATCAGCAAGTTCGAGCAAACGGGCATTTTCGGACAGGTGAAGTGGGAACCGACCTCGCGGTTCATGGTGACGGCCGGAATCCGTGTGGACCATCTCGGCAGCCCCATCGCGCCCACGGAAAACACGCGATTCAAGACCGCGTTTGGTATCACAAACTCCGGCACGATCGACGGCGCCACAATCCCCGCCCCCCGACTGAGCTTCAATTACGCCCTCGACGCCAAACGCGACACCCAGATCCGCGGAGGCTCGGGGGTCTTCCTCGGCCGCAATCCCTGGGTGTGGATCTCGAATTCGTACGGAAACACCGGCGTCGGCCGGTTCAACATCGTCAAGACGACGCCGATCCCCGTGGGCGCGTCGTCGACGGTTCCCTCGCTGGCGCAGTACCTCAGCGGCACCTACCCCGATTCCGACCCGCAGTATCGCTTCGATCCAGAAAACCCGGTCGGGACCACCGACACGACCGGCACGGCATCCGCGGTCAACCTCATCAGGCCCGGCATGAAGCTGCCGACTATCCAGCGCAGCAACCTCGCCATCGATCGCAAGATTCCCTTCCTGGGCGCCGTCGCCTCGATCGAGTACATCGACACCCGCCAACTCTCGGCGTTGTTCGTGGACAACATGAACCTGCGTCCGACATCCACCGCGATCGACGGTCGACAGCTCTTCGCCGGCTCCGCGACCGCAGCCCCGCGCATCGCCGGGTTCGCAAACGTCATCCGGACGCGCGACATCCACGCGGGCAGCTCGCAGGCTGTCGCGATCTCGCTCGAGCGCGAGATGGCCAAAGGCTGGGCCTACGCGCTGGCCTACACCCACACGCACGCCACGGAGGCGCAGTCGTTGAGTAGCTCCACTGCCAATTCCCAGTGGCAGTTCAACCCGGTCTTCAACCAGAACCAGATCGAGGTCGCCCGCTCCGACTACGAGATCCGCGATCGCCTACAAGCGGCCCTGAGCTGCGAACTCCGGCTCACGAAGCACCTCCCTACGACCATTTCGCTCTATTACGAGGGGCGCAGCGGCATGCCGTTCAGCTACGTCTACAGCAACGACCTCAACAAAGACGGTCTCGGCGCGAACGACCTCGTCGCCGTGCCCTCGGGGCCGAACGATACGCGCTTCGATTTCTCGGGCATGACACAGGTCCAGCAAGACGCCTATTTCGCGTTCCTCGAGCGCAGCGGACTGTCGCGCTTTGCCGGAGGCCACGCACCGCGAAACGCGTTTCTCACCCCTTGGCAGAACCGCCTGGATCTGCGGATCGTGCAGGATCTCCCGTTGAGCCGAGTACCACTGGCCCGCAAGGCGAAGCTCCAGTTCTTCGCCGACTTCATCAACTTCGGCGCCTGGCTCAGTCCCGATTTGTTCAATTACGTCGAGACCCTGAACGTGGTCTCGACGACCGGCGTCCAGACGCGCGCGCTCGGCGCAGCCACCTACAATTCCAGCGATGGCAGAATCCGGCCGACCTTCCGCGACGGCACGACGACGGTGCTGTCGCTCGATGCCAACAACGCGTTGATCTTCGGTGCGAACGTGCCCGCTGCCGAGGCCACGTCGAGTTCGGTCATCCGCCCCAACAACGCGGAGAGCCGCTGGAAGGTGCAAGCTGGTATCAGACTCGTCTTCTGAGCACCGGCGGGGCCGAACCGCCCGGTGATCCGGATCGTCCGAATTCGACACAGCGGAGCGAAAGCCTTGGCGGCTTTCGACGCGGCGGCGCAGACCGAGATTCTGGCGAATTTCGCCACAGCCCCCGCTGCGGCCTCCGTCGGGAGTGTGGCGTATGCGACCTAGCGCGCCGCTGGCAGCGAGAAGTAGAACGTCGCGCCCCGGTTGACCTCGCCCTCGGCCCACACTTCGCCGCCGTGGCGTTGGATGATGCGCTTCACACTGGCGAGCCCGACGCCCGTGCCGGAAAACTCCGCTGAGGAGTGCAGCCGCTGGAACGCGCCGAACAGCTTGTGCGCGTAGGCCATCTCGAAGCCGCTGCCGTTGTCGCGTACGAAGAAGACGGTGACTCCGTCGCGGATCATCTTGCCGAACTCGATCTTGGGATCGGCTTGTTTGCCGGTGAATTTCCAAGCGTTTCCGAGGAGGTTTTCGAGCACGACCTGCATCAGGCCGGCATCGGCAGCGGCGACCAGATCCGGCGCGATCACCAGTTCCACGCGCCGGTCCGGCTGGGTTTTCTGCAACTCGCCCAACACGACGCGGGCCAAGGCGCTCAGATCCACCGACGTGAAGTGCATTTCCTTAAGCGCGTTGCGCGACAACTGCAGCATGTCGTCGATCAGCTCGCCCATGCGTTGGGTGGCCATTCGGATACGGGCGAGGTTCGCCTTGCCTTCGTCGTCCAGCTTGCCGCGGCAATCCTCCTCCAGGATCTGGCTGAACCCGTCGATGCTCCGCAGCGGAGCGCGCAGATCGTGCGAGACGGAATAGCTGAAGGATTCCAGTTCGCGGTTGGCGGACTCCAGCTGTGCGGTGCGTTGCCGCACGCGCTGCTCCAGCTCAGCGTTGAGCCTGCGGATTTCCTCCTCCGCCCGTTTGCGCACCTCGATCTCGTCCGTCAGCTGCCGATTCGCGGCCCGCAATTCGGCGGTGCGAGCCTCCACGCGCTCGCCCAAGGTGCGGTTCGCCGCCCGCAGTTCCGCCTCGAGGCGACCGACCGTGGCGTGCGTCCGGACGCGCGCCAGCAGCTCCTCCGGGGCAATCGGCTTGATGAGGTAATCCACCGCGCCCAAGCCGAAGCCCTTCACTTTGTCGAAGGTCTCCGTGATGGCGGACAGGAATATCACCGGTATGTCGCGCGTGGACTCCTGCGCCTTGAGCCGCCGGCATGTTTCGAAGCCGTCCATCCCCGGCATGAGCACGTCGAGCAGGATGATGTCGGGCAAAACGAGCGCCGCGCGCTGGATCGCTTTTCCTCCGCTGGTGGCAACCGCGACTCGGTAACCGGCTTTTTCGAGAGTCGCCTGCACGATGCCGATGCTCCCCGGGGTGTCGTCCACCACAAGGATGGTGATCGGATTATTGGTTTCCGTTTCCATCGTGAGCTTTCCCTTGTTGGTTGAGATAGGCGGCTATCCCATCGTCGTCGTAACGCGCCGCCAATCGCCGCACTTGCTGGCGAAAGCCGGCGTAGGCGGGGTCGGCGGCCTGTTCGTGCAGGAGACGTTCCAGCTCGCCAAACTCGCCGCGTTCGACCGTGCGCCGCAGGGCCTCGAGCACCGCAGGCGGCGGAACGGCTGTCGTAGCCGGACTCGCGTCGTCGCTCGGCGGTCGCTCCTCCTCCGCAGCGAAGTCCCATTCGAGCTGGAGCAGTCGCCCGATTGTCCGCAACAGCTCGCGCAGCTCGATCGGTTTGCCGAGGAACCCGTCGCATACCGCGGCGAACGCCAGCTTCCGCTCGGAGCTCGTGACTGTGGCCGAGACGCCCACGATGCGCGTCGTATCCAGCTCCCTAATCTGGCGCATCGTCCGAGCGGTTTCCACACCGTCCATCTGCGGCATCACCAGATCGAGCAACACCAAGTCCGGCGCATGCGCCCGCACCTGCCGCAGAGCGTCACGTCCGTTCGCGGCCGTCCTGACCTCGAAGCCGAGAGGTTCCAGGAGGGTGACCAGCAATCCGACGTTGGTCGGGTTGTCGTCCACGGCGAGGACCTGTTTGCGCGGACCGCGGTAGCCGCGGATCTGCCGCAGAGATGGTTCCGCGACCGCTTCGGAGATGGTCGCCGTCGGCAACGGCACGGAGAAGCGAAACGTACTCCCCTGGCCCACGCGGCTCTCGACGGTCACCGTCCCACCCATGAGCGTCGCGAGCCGGCGCGTGATCGTCAGGCCGAGGCCCACGCCTTCGCGCCCCTGCCGCTCATCGGACGAAAGCTGGACGAACGGTTCGAAGATGGTCTCGAGTTTGTCGCTCGCGATGCCGACACCGGTGTCGATCACCTCGCATTGGAGCAAGCCGGCGTTGGTCTGATCGTAACGGACCCGCAATGTCACGCTGCCTTGGCGGGTGAACTTCACGGCGTTCGAGAGCAGATTCAGCAGGATCTGGCGGACGCGGCGCTCATCGCCACAGACGCACTGTGGAAGTCGCGGGTCCGCTTCAAAGTGGAGTGAGAGGTCCTTCTGATCGGCTTTGACCTTCGTGATCTCGATCGCCTGTTCCAGTAGTTGCGACAGGCGGAACGGGGCTTCGGTGAGTTCCAGTCTCCGCGCCTCGATCCGGCTGAGATCGAGAACGTCGTTGATCAGCATGAGGAGGTGTTCGCCGCTGGCATGCATGACATCCAGCTGTTGGTGCTGCCGCGAGGTGAGATTGTCCTGTTGCGCGAGAATCTGGGTGTAACCGAGGATCGCGTTCAGCGGGGTCCGCAGTTCGTGGCTCATGCTGGAGAGGAACTCGCTCTTGGCGCGGCTGGCGGCTTCGGCGGCCTCTTTGGCGGTGGCAAGTTGCTTGGTCCGCTCGGCCACCAGTCGCTCGAGGTCGCGGCTGTGTTGCCGGAGGCTTCGCACCCGCAGTTGGTAGGCCGTCATGAACAGGCCCAGCAGCGCGAGGGCGCTGGCGCTGCGGCACCACCACGTTTGCCACCACGGCGGCGTAATGGTGATCGCGACAGAGGTGCCGGCCTCGTTCCACACTCGGTCTTCGTTGGATCCCTGCACCCGGAACACGTACTCGCCGGCGGGCAGACCGGTGTAGACGGCCAGTCGCTCGGTGCTACCCACGGTGCGCCAGTCCGCATCGAAGCCCTCCATGATGTAGCGGTACTGGTTCTTGGCGGGGACCACGTAACTCAACGCGGCGAACTCGAAGGTCAGGCTGTTCTGGTTGTATGGCAGCACCAGACGGCGCGTATCGTTGATGTTCTTTTGCAGCACCGCACCGCCAACCGGGACCGATTTGCCGAAGAGCCGGAAATCGGTGAGCACGACCGGCGGTTTCACGGGATTGTCCACCACGCGCCGAGGGTCGAAGACATTGAAGCCGTTGATGCCGCCGAAGTACATCTCGCCGGTCCGCGGGCTTTTGCAGAACGCGGTGAAAACGTGGAATTCGTTACTCTGCAGGCCGTCCGAGGTGTCGTAGTTGCGGAAGGTGTGGTTTACCGGATCGAATCGGGAGAGCCCGTTGTTGGTGCTGATCCACAGATTCCCGGCATCGTCTTCGAGGATGCCTTCGATGGTGTTGTTGGGTAGCCCTTCCTTTTCCGTGTACACGGTGCAGGTGCCGTTCGCGCGATCGAACAGGCACATGCCCCCGGCTGTGCCGACCCAGAACCGGCCGGCCCGGTCCTCGTAGAGCACCCGCACATCATCGTTGGCGAGGCTGGTCGGCTTCTGCGGGTCGTATTTGAAGCGGGAGAACTTGCCGGTCGTCGGGTCGAAGCGATTCACTCCGCCGTTCTCGGTGGCGACCCACAATGCCTTCGCGCGGTCTTCATAGATATCGGTGACGGAGCCCCCGCCAAGACTCGTCGGATCGTCCGGATCGTGCAAGAAACGCTGGAATGTCTCGGTCTTCCGATCGAAGCGGCTCAGGCCGTTGTGCCAGCCGCCCACCCACAGCACGCCGTTTGAATCGAGGAGAAGAGACCGGACGATGTCGTCGCTCAGGCTCTGGGGGTCGTTTCCACGGAATCGGTAGGCTTTGAAGTGTTGTGTCTTGGGATCGAACCGATTGAGCCCTCCCCGATAGGTGCCGAACCAAAGCGTACCATCCGGGTCTTCCTGCGTGGCCGTCACCGAGCCGGTCGTGATCGCATGCGGATTCGTGGGATCATCGCGATAGACTCGCCAGGTGTTCGATTGGCGATCCCAACGATTGAGCGTGCGCGACGAGCCGACCCACACGATCCCAGTGCGGTCCTCGAAAATCGAGAAGATGAAATTGTCGGCAACGCTGTTGGGATCGTCGGCCTCGTGCTTGTGATGGGCGAATTTGGGCGGCCGGGTGGAAAACATGTTCGCTCCACCACCGAGGGTCGTCACCCAAAACGTACCGGACGGGTCCTCGTGGAGCCCGCTGATGAAATTGTTGCGCAAGCTGTGCGGATCGCCCGGAGCGTTTTTGTACTGCACGACCCGGTGCTGCTGCCGCTCGAGTTTCAGAACACCGGCGCCGCTCGTCCCCATCCACAAGTTGCCCGCCGAGTCTTCGTGAAAGTGCCAAATCGAGTTCAACCGTGACGCGTCCGGGTCGCCGGGGGCGATCGCGTAACGGGTGAACCGACCAGATGCGCGGTCCAACACCGCCAATTGCTCGCGGGTCGTCACCCACAACAGCCCCGTGCTGTCTTCGAAGATCTGATAGACGAGCGCATTGGGCAGAGCCTGCGGATCTCCCGGATTCGGCAGATAGCGGGTGACGTTTCCCGTGCCCGGGTCCAGGCGGTTGAGGCCCGCATCCTGAGTGCCGATCCACAGCGCACCGCGGCGATCCTCGTGGAGACACGCGATGCGATCGCTGCTCAGGCTGTTGGCGTCGCGCGGATCGTGGCGGTAGTGGGTAAAGGCACCCGTTGCCGGATCCAAGCGATTCAGCCCGCGGTCGACGGTGACGATCCACAACGCGCCGCTGCGATCCTCGTGAAGACATCCCTGCTTGAACCGGTTCCCGCCCAAGCTGCGGGGGTCCTGGGGATCATGGCGGAAATGGGTGAAGGTTTCGGTGACGGGGTCGAACCGATCCAGCCCGCCGCCGGAGGTGGCCAGCCACAGGCAGTTGTCCCGCCCCCGCTCGATCGCCGCGATGGAGCTGCTGCTGGGGCTGTTGGGATTACCTCGCTCGAACCGGAAGGTACGAAACGAACGTCCATCGTAGCGGCTCAAGCCATCGTCCGTGGCGAACCACAGGAAGCCGGCGGCATCTTGAGCAACGCCATACATATTGCCCGACGGCAACCCATCCTCCCCCGTGAGGACGGTGAAGCGGAGATCCTTGCCGGGGACCATCGGCAGAATCTCCGGACCTGATGAACCCTGCCCCCGGGCGGACTCCGGCACCAAGGCCTGCGCCAGCCAAAACAGGGCTGGAATGAGGACTCCCGCCCGGGAAACCGGAATTTTCATTTGGTGGAGATAGCGGCGTTCGGCCTAGAGCATCTGCTCGAAATCTATCGATCGGATACAGTGCGCGGGCCAGCATTGCCGCCCGACGGCTTGGGATCGGGCAAATCGAGGAGGGGAGGTGCGCCCCCCCCAAACGGCCCGATTGATGGAGGATGCTTGCGGGAGTTTCAAGTGTCGAGGGGTTGATCGGCTCGCTGTCGGATTTCGAAAGACGATTCCCCTGCATCCCTCCACGCCCCCACCTGTGCCTGCGTTCTCGGGCGCCCACCGGGCGTCCACGAGCGGTGGAGCGATTCTTCACCGGGAAAGCCATCGCCCATCGCGGAGCGAGCCCCTGCGACGACAGCCGATGATCGGCCGGCGGAGTCCTGCCGCACGCGCCGCCACCATCCGAAACCGCGCCGCGAGATCTCGGCGGCCCTGCGGCCGGCATTCCGGCCCAAGTCCGCCCATTTGCGGAAAGCGCACCTCAATTTTCATTCTCCTCGACCGATCAGGGCCTAGCCCACCGTGAATCCATGAAATCGATCTATCGTCGCGCGAGCGCCCGATGCCTTCTCGTCTTCTCACTCGGCGCGCTCCTCGCCACTGCGCACGCCGAAGACACCCAGCCGGAGCCGGTTTTGTCATTCAGCGGCAACACCGCACTCTGGAGCCGCTACATGTGGCGCGGCCTGCGCTTCAGCAACGGCAGCGTCTGGCAGTCCACCCTCACCGCCGCACACAAGAGCGGGGTGTCGCTCTCGCTCTGGAAAAACTACGATTTCGACACCCATCGGTTGAACGAAGTCGACTGCACCATCGACTACGCCTTCTCCGTCGAAGGCATCGCCTGCAACTTGGGCTGGAATCACTTCGGTGTGATCGACGGCGCGGACAGCGACGAGATCTACCTTCTCGCCGCCTGGACCAAGGCCAACTGGACCATCGCCTGCGCGGGCTACGTCGACATCACGTACGGCGACGGCGCCTACACCCAGGTGGGGGTCACCCGTTCCTTTTCGTTCGGCGAGTCCACCACCCTCAAGATCACGGCCAACGCGGGCTCCGTCTGGAAGAACAGTTACATGGGCCTCAACGCGCGCGGCGAGGAGTTCAACGACTTCTTCGCCGGCGAGATCGTCGCCACGCTGCCCATCGTGCTCTCGCCGCATTTCACCATCGAACCGAAGGTCGGTTACACCTTCCCGCTCAGCCGCAATGCCCGTCAGGCGATCAGCACCTACGGTTTCGGCACCGACACCCACACTCTCTACGCGGCCGTCGTCCTCAACTTCAGCCTCTAGTCCCCGCGCCTTTGCCCATGAAGACCACCCTTCGCCGTATCCTGTTGGGAAGTTGCCTCGCGCTCGCCGCCGCTCTCTCCGCCCATGCGCAGAAGACGGTCAAGCTCGTCACCCTCGATTGGGAGCCCTACATCGGCGCGAGCCTCCCACAGCAGGGTTTCGTCGCCCAGATCGTCAAGGCCGCCTACCAGACCCAAGGGTACGAGGTCGTGATCGAGTTCCAGCCCTGGGCCCGCGCCGTCGCCGCGGCCAAGGACGGCATCTACGACGGCCTTTTCCCCGAATACTTCGACGAGACTCGTCTCGCCGATTTCGTCTACTCCGCCCCGTTCCCTGGCGGTCCCGTGGGTTTTGTGAAGCGGAAGGACAACCCGATCACCTTCACCACCCTGGAGGCGCTCAAACCCTACTCGATCGGCGTCGTCCGCGGCTACGTCAACGAAGCCAAGTTCGACCAGGCCACCTTCCTCAAGAAGCAGGAGGCGGATGACGACGCCATGAACCTCCGCAAGCTCGCCGCCAAACGCCTCGACCTCGCCGTCATCGACAAATACGTCGCGCAGTACCTGCTCGCCCACGAACTCTCCGCCCTCGCCGACGCCCTCGAATTCGTCGAGCCGCCACTCGAGGCCAAATCGCTCTACATCGCCTTCTCGAAGAAGGCGGCCGATCAGGACGAGAAACGCGCCGCCTTCGACCGCGGCCTCGCCGAGATCGAACGCAACGGCACCCTCCAGGCCATCGTCCGCGCCGCGCTTCCGTAACCAGCCGCCCCCATGGGTCTTGCCCGACGCAGCATCACCATACGCCTGATCGGCTGGTTGGTCGTGACCACCTCCGGCACGCTCGTCGCATTGGGTGTGTTCGACTACGTCCGCGAATCTCGCGCCCTCGCCGCCGAACTCGCCGGTCGCAGCACCCAGATTGCAGGCCGCTTGCAGGCCAACCTCGTCGACCCGGTCTACAACCTCAACCAGGACCAGATCGTGCAGGTGATTCGCTCCGAGATGAGCGATCCCGCCGTCGCGCGCATCGTCGTCAAGGAGCAGGTCGACAAGACGGAACGCGTCGTGAGCGCGCTCTACCGCCAGCCGGATGGTAGCCTCGCCGAGAAAGCCACCGTCGACCCGTCGCTGCTCGTCCAAGCGCGGCCACTCGAGCGCGACAAGCAGACCCTCGGCACCGTCGAACTCGGCCTCTCCCCCGCCGCCATGCAGGCCAAGCTTCGGTTTCTCGCCTGGTCCATCGGAGCACGCACGGTCGTCACAAACCTCATCCTTCTCGTCGCGGTCTTCTTTGTGATGCGCAGGCTGCTTCTCCGGCCGCTCCTCGCCATCACAGATGCGCTGCGCGGAGCCGCCGGCCATGTGTCGAGTGCAGCCGGGCAGGTGTCGGGCACCAGCCAATCGCTTGCCGAAGGATCCTCCGCGCAAGCCGCCGCCATCGAGGAGACCAGCGCCTCGCTCGAGGAGATCGGCAGTCAGGCGCGCCGCAATGCCGACAATGCCACGACGGCCCGCTCCCACACCGAAGCGGCCCACCAGACCACCGCCCGCGGCAATCAGGAGATGGAGCGCATGCTCGTCGCCGTCCGCGAAATCAAGTCCGCCTCCGACAACATCGCGCGGATCCTCAAGACCATCGACGAGATCGCGTTCCAGACCAACCTCCTCGCGCTCAACGCCGCGGTCGAAGCCGCCCGCGCCGGTGAAGCCGGGGCGGGTTTCGCCGTCGTGGCCGACGAGGTTCGCGCCCTCGCCCAACGCGCCGCCGCTGCCGCCAAGGAGACCGCCGGGAGGATCGAGGACTCGATCCACAAGAGCGATCTCGGCGTCGACCTCTCCGCCAAGGTCGCCACCAACCTCGGCGAGATCGCCACTCAAAGCGGTTCGGTCCACCAACTCGTCGCCGAAATCGCCACCGCCTCGCAGGAGCAGACGCGAGGGCTGGAGCAAATCTCCTGTGCGATCGCACAGGTCGATCAGGTCACCCAGGCCAACGCAGCGCATGCCGAAGAGACGGCCGCCGCCGCCGAAGTGCTCAACACCCAAGCCGCGACGCTGCTCCATAACGTCGATACCCTGCTGCGCCTCGTCACCGGCTCCTCGACCGCTCCATCTGCGGGCTCCGAGTCGCCCCGCGCCGCCCCATCCTCGCCATCCGAAGTGCCGGCTGCCGCGGCTCGTTTCGCCGGCGCGCCGGCGGTGGACTCCTGATCGGCGTCAGTACGCCACCTCCGCTCCGGGCTCGGTGCCCCGTGGCCCGCTAACGATACGGCGCCGTGAATCTCCGGCCGCGGCCCGCCCCGCGGTCCTGCGCAGGCCGTCCTTGCGTGTTGTCGGCCACCACCTAGC
>DATGXA010000223.1:0-1614 GCA_035299125.1 Opitutaceae bacterium | reverse complement strand
ATTACGAGGTGCGCCTCGACGCCACCCGCGTCCTGCGCCTCGCCAACGGCTCGCTCGCCGTCACCGGACTCCAGCTCACGGCGCCCGGTGCCGCCGCACCCGCCGTCACCGCCGCGGAAATCCGCCTCGAGAATCTCGCCGCCGATGCCGTCGCGCAGACCGCCTCCGCCGGCAGCCTTCTGCTCCGCGGCGCCAACGTCACCGCCGAGCGCCGGGCCGACAGCACCATCGACCTCGTCGCCCTCCTCGCACCGCCCCTCCCCGCACCGGCCCCGCCGCCCGCCACCGCTTCTCCCGCTCCCCCCTTCTCCGCCACCCTCGCCAAGCTCGAGATCGCGGATACCGCGCTCCGCCTCACCGACCGCACCACGCCACGCGCGGCCACACTCGCCGTCGACCAGCTCGCGCTCACGTTGACCAACGTCGGCACCGCGCTCGACCGCGACGTGCCGCTCGCCGCGAGTTTCCGCTGGAACGAAAGCGGCCGCGTCTCGCTCCACGGCACCGTGCGCCCGCAACCCCTCGCCGCCTCGCTCGACATCGAGGCCGACGGCATCGCGCTGCGCCCCCTCGATCCGTACCTCGCGCCCTTCCTCGATGTCCTCATCACCGGCGGCACCGCGCGCGCCAAGGGCCATGCCGAAATCGCCCTGCCCGCGAACGCCGCGCCCGATCTCCGCTGGACCGGCGACGTCGGCCTCGCCGGTTTCGCGACGATCGACGCCGCATTCTCGGAACCGCTCTTCGGTTTCACCGATCTCGCGCTCACCGGCATCAAGTTCACCTCGCAGCCGCTCGCCCTCGCGCTCGAGGAGGTCGCGCTGCGCGAGCCGTTCGCGCACGTCGTCGTGATGCCCGATCGGCAGATCAACTTGATGGCCGCGCTCAAACCGTTGCGCAGCGCCGAACCCGAGTCCCGAAGTTCGGAACCTGAAACCCCAAACCCGAAACCCGAAACCACCTCTCCATCACCCGAGATCTCCCTCGCCCGCCTCACGATCACCGGCGCGCGTTTCGCCGCCACGGACCGTTCGATCGACCCGGTCTTCACCACCGAGCTCACCGAGTTCGGCGGCATGATCACGGGCCTTTCCTCCGATCCCGCCGCGCGCGCGGGCGTCGACCTCACCGGCCGCCTCGGTCCCGCGCAGCTTCGCATCACCGGCCAGCTGAACCTCCTCGCAGCCGACGCATTCTCCGATGTGCAGGTCGCCTTCAACGGCATCGAGCTCCCGCCGTTCACGCCGTATTCGGGCCGCTATGCCGGCTACGTGATCGACAAGGGCAAGCTCAGCCTCGATCTCCGCTACCGCCTCGAAAAACGCGACCTCACCGCCGAGAACAACTTCGCCCTCGACCAGTTCACCTTCGGGCAAGCCGTCGAAAGCCCCGACGCCATCAAACTCCCGCTCAAGCTCGCACTCGCGATCTTGCGCGACCGCAATGGCCGCATCTCCGAAAGCCTGCCCGTCCGTGGCAATCTCGATGATCCGGACTTCCGCTACGGCCGCGTCGTCTGGCACGCGATCACCAACCTCATCGTCAAGGCGGCCACCGCGCCATTCTCCATTCTCGGCGGCCTCTTCGGCGGGGGTCACGATCTGAGCGCCGTCG
>DATGXA010000222.1:0-3301 GCA_035299125.1 Opitutaceae bacterium | reverse complement strand
CTCCACGGCGCCCACGCTGCCGTCCGTCGAGGATTTGCGCACCCAGGCTCTCGCCACGATCACGCCGGTGGATGCCGACTTCGCCGCTCTCGCCGCCCGCCGCGCCCAACGCATCCAGGAATACCTCACCGGCAAGGGCGTCGACGCCGCGCGCGTCTTCCTCGCGCCCAACGCCGCACCACCCGCGACCGATCCCGCCATCCCGCCGCGCGTCGTGTTCAACCTCCGCTGAGCGCGCGACCGGAAAATCCTGTAGCCGGCCGCGTCGAGGCCGGCCGTTGTAGCCGGGGTCAACGCCCCCGGCTACAGCGAAAAGCCGTAGGGGCGTCGCGTTGACCTGTGGTCTGCGACAGAAAGCGGGCGCCGACAAGCAGCGCCTACGCGAACCTGCGGCGCGTGATCCGCCAGAGCGTTACGTCCTCGAGCTCTGATCTCCGTGTCCTGTCCGTCCGACCTCTGTCGTCCGTCGTCCGCCCTCCGTCCCGCGCCTCACACCCGCGGCAGGTGCGCCTCGCCGGAGCCGAGGTACGATTCGATGAAGGCCAGCAACTCGTCGCGGCCCTCGCGTGTTTGCGACGAGACCGGGAACACCTCCGGCAACGCCACGCCAGCCGCCGCGAGCTCGCGCTCGAACTGTGCGGTCGCCTGCTGCAGCTTGCCGCGGGAAATCTTGTCGATCTTCGTGAGCACCACCGCGTACGCCACGTCGCAGCCGTCGAGCCAGCGCAGGAACTCGAGATCGATCCGCTGCGGCGGGATCGTGGCGTCGACCAGCACAAACACGCACGTCACGTTCGCGCCGCGTTCGAGGTAGTCGGCCACCGCCACGTTGAAGTCGGCGCGCTCGTTCTTGTTGCCCTTCGCGAAACCGTAGCCGGGCAGATCGACGACGCGCCACTGGTTGTTGATGCGGAAGAAATTCAGGAGCCGCGTCTTGCCCGGCGTGGCCGACACCGCCGCGAGATCGCGCCGCTGCGTGAGCAGGTTGATCAGCGACGACTTGCCGACGTTCGAACGGCCGATGAATGCGAATTCCGGCAACGCCCCCGCCGGCGCCCCGGACAGGTTCGCCGCACTCACCTCGAAGCTCGCGGATTTGATGATCATGTCGCAACCACTGTCCACCGTCGCCGCCGACACAAGACCCGATCCGGCGCATGCGGCAGAAACGCCCCTCGCCGGCGGCGGACGCGCCGTATCCCCCGCGGCCGATCCTGCGCGTTCGCGCCGTAAACGGCGCGCTGTCCTGTCGCCGAAATCTCGCCACAATCGGCGTTGCCAGTGCCGCGGCGCGCCGGTTTCGTCCCGAAACCCCAAACGCCCCGTCCATCACCATGAGCACCATTCGCGGAACCGAAGGCCTCACCCCTGCCGACATCCAGAACGAGATCGCGCGCGGCGCGCGTTTCGTCGCCTACCAGTGGTGCCTCTCGCTGCTGGTCGTCACCCTCAAGCGCGGCACGCGCATCTACTATCTCAAGCCCGGCGAGACCGGCTTCCTGCCCGGTTTCCTCTGGAGCGCCTTCACGCTCGTCGGCGGCTGGTGGGGAATCCCGTGGGGCCCGATCTACACCATCGGCTCGCTCTGGACCAACCTCCGCGGCGGCATCGACGTGACCGACGCCGTCGCGGCCGATCTCGCCAACACCCACGGCGTCCCCGCCGTGCCCGCGCTCGTAGGCGCGCCCACACCGCGCCGCTGGAACGCCGGCCCGCTCGCCGCCCTCGGCCTCCTCGGCGCCGCGGTTCTCCTCGTCGCCGCCGGTGGCCACTATTACGCGCAACAACACCGGCCCGTCGCGCTCGCCAATGCGCTCGACACCGCCTACACCGCCGAGATCGACGGCGTCGCACGCACGCTGCGCCCGCACAGCGTCGAGAAGATCGAGCTCCCAGCCGGCTCGCACACCGTCACAGCGACCCTGCCCGGCGGCCTTGGCCGGAGCAGCTTCACGTTCGAGGCCCGCGACGCCACCGTCGTCAACCCCGACGGCGCCGCGCTCGTTGCCGAGGAGACCACGATCTACACCGCACAAGCCAACCCCACCGGCGAAAACCCAAAACCAACACTGCACGCCGGGCGGACTGCCTACTCGTTCCGCGAACCCGACTACTTCCTCGAGGAGTTTCCCGAATCCATCAGCATGCCGAAGAGCGCCGAGCGGATCGCCAAGCACCGGATCGCACTCCACGCCGACCTGACCTATTCCAACACCGCCGCGGTCCTTGAGCGCTACTCCGGTCGCCCCGCGCTCGTCGCGTTCTTCCAGACGCTGGGCGCTCGTCTGCCCGACGATCTCCAGATGATCGAAGCCGCCGCCGAGACGCTCCAGCCCGCCGAGGCCAAGGCGTTCTTCGCCCAGCACCTCGCCACCCGCCCCGTGCTCGTCGAGTGGCACCGCGCCTACCAGAATTTCCGCCGCACCCAACATCAGGACACCGAGCTCGCGGCCGAATACCGCCAGCTCGCCGAGACGAACCCCGACGACGGCGCCTTCGCCTACCTCTATGGTCGCCTCCTCGACAACCCCGTCGAGGACGCCTCGTGGTTCGAGCGCGCGCTCGCCGCCAAGCGCCCCTGCGCCCACGCGCATTTCGCCCTCGCCTACAACGCCGTCGCTCGCGGCGATTTCGCCGCCGCCCTCGCCGGTCTCGATCGCGCCACCGCCGCCGGCCTCGACAACGACACCATCCGCGACCAGCGCATCGAATGCCTGCTCGCCCTCGGCCGCCCCGCCAACGCGCTTCAGGAACTCCGCCGCAAGCCCGCCGCCCAGGCCGATTTCGCCCGCGCCGCCAAAGAGCTCCACCTGGCCTATGCCGCCGGCGGAAAAGCCGCCGCCAAGCAGGTCCTCGACACCTTCATCGCCCGCCTTCCCGCCGACGCCCGCAAAGAGTCCGGCGCCGACATCCGCAAGACCTTCGAGAGCCGCCTCGCCTATTATGAGGGCGACCTCAAGACCTACGCCGCCAGCATCCCGGCCGACTCCACCGGTTTCGCCGCTGTCACCCGCGCGATCTGCCTCCACGATCATGCCGCCGCGTACCGCACCCTCGTCGACACGAGCGCCGAGTCCACCGACGGCGTCGGGCAACTGCTCCTCTACCTCTCCGCCTGCGTCGCGAAGGATGCCGATGCGGATCTCTTCTGGAAATTTCTCATCGCCACCTGGAAGCGGGACGGCGGCCGTCACGCCCGCCTCGCCGCCCACTTCAACGGCACCGCGAAGCTCTCCGACTCCGAGCTCCTCGACTTCCCGATGACCCCCGCCGAGAAACGGCTCGTGCTCGCCGCCATCGG
>DATGXA010000221.1:0-13612 GCA_035299125.1 Opitutaceae bacterium | reverse complement strand
GGGCGGCGTCGGGCGTGCGGTGCGCGGAGAGCGCGCGACGTTCGGTCGCGATGCCGAACTCGTCGAGCAGGCGCGCGGCGGCTTCCATGACGGGCCAGTCGGACGTGCTGCCCATGACGATGCCGACGAGCGGTTGGCCGGCGGCGGTGGGAGTGAACGGAGCGGAGGTTTTTTCGGACACGGCGGCCAAGGAGTACGCGAGCCCGCGCCGGCTTCAACTGGAAGTTTCACGGAGGGCTGTAGCCAGCTGCTCGCGTAGCGGAGTTCGACAGAACTTCGATCACGTCCTTTGCGGATCGAAGGCACGAAACGCTCACGCGTTCCGCTACGGGCTACGGCTTCACCACAAGCGGCTGGCCGGCCTTGAGCGTGACTTCGCGCACCGCGGTGGGCGAGAGCCGCACAAGATGGGGGCCGTCGCGATCGGCGGTGAGCGTGGCGGCGACGAGTTTGCCGGCGCGCCATTCGAGATCGACTGTCACGCCGCCACGGGCACGGACGCCCGTGACGCGGCCTTCCGGCCAGACCGGCGGGAGTGCGGGCAACAGGTGGATCTCGCCGCGGTGGCTCTGCACGAGCATCTCGAGGATGCCTGCGGTGCCGCCGAAGTTGCCGTCGATCTGGAACGGCGGGTGGGCATCGAAGAGGTTCGTGTAGGTACGGTCCGGGCTGAGGAGAAGCTTGAGCAGATCGTAGGAGCGCGCGCCGTCGTGGAGCCGCGCCCAGAAGTTGATCTTCCACGCGAGGCTCCAGCCGGTGGCGGCGTCGCCGCGCAGCTCGAGCGTCTTGCGCGCCGCGGCGGCGAGCGCGGGCGTGGCGAGCGGGGAAATCTCATCGCTGGGGTGCAGCGCAAAGAGATGGGAAACGTGGCGGTGATAGCGGTCCGGCGCCTCGAGGTCCCAGTCCTCCATCCATTCCTGGAGCTGGCCGGCCTTGCCGATCTGGAGCGGAGGGAGGCGGTCGCGGGTCTTCGCGACTTGGGCGCGCCACTCGGCGTCGACACCGAGCGTCTCGGAAGCGCGGATGCAGCGGGCGAAGAGCGCGCGGAGGATCGAGTTGTCCATCGTCGGTCCGGCGCAGAGGGCGACGCCGCCCGGGTGGAAGTTCTCCGGCGAGAGCGAGGGGCTGGTGACGAGCCAGTGGTGCGTCGGCTCCTCGACGAGACTGTCGAGGAAGAACTGTGCGGCGCCCTTCAGCGTCGGGTAGATCCGCTCGAGTGTGGCGCGATCG
The DNA here is from genome assembly GCA_035299125.1 of Opitutaceae bacterium. Taxonomy (GTDB): domain Bacteria; phylum Verrucomicrobiota; class Verrucomicrobiia; order Opitutales; family Opitutaceae; genus CAJCBL01. Next base: position 12,382 of record DATGXA010000221.1, on the reverse strand, counting down.
CCGGAGAACTCGTACCGGTCCCAGAGGTGGAGGCAGAGCCAGGCGCCGCCCATCGGCCACAGCCCCCAATACGGGCCGTCGATAGGCGCGGTGGCGCGCCAGAGATCGGTGTTGTGGTGGGCCATCCAGCCGCGGGCGCCGTAGGTGTCCTTCGCCGTGCGCGCGCCGCTCACCGAGAGGTCCTCGACCATGCGGACCAACGGCTCGACGCATTCGCCGAGGTTGGCCGGCTCGGCGGGCCAGTAGTTCATCTCGGTGTTGATGTTGATCGTGTATTTGCTGCCCCAGGGCGGGTTGACCTTGTCGTTCCAGAGGCCTTGGAGCGTCGCGGGCTGGCCGCCGGGACGGGACGAGGCGAGCAGGAGATAACGGCCGTACTGCACGTAGAGCGCGGCGAGCGCGGGATCCTCGCCGCGGGCGAAACGGGCGACGCGTTCGTCGGTCGGGCGCTTCTCCGCCGCGGAGTCGCGCTGCGGTCCGAGTTCAATGGCGAGTCGGCGGAAACGCGGCTGGTAATCGGCGAGGTGGTCGCGCAGGAGCGCCGCGTAGCCTTTGGCGACGGCGCGCTCGAGTGTGGCGTCCACGAGCTTCTTCGGCTCGCCGGAGAGATCCTGCCAACTGCGGTAGTTCGTGGCGGCAGCGAAGATCAATGTGACCGCATCGGCGCGGCGCACATTGACGCATTCGTCGCCCGGCATCACCCAGCCGCCCTCGGGCAGGAGGCGCGCGACGGCCTCGAACTGCAACGCACCTTTGATCTCGCCGAAATCGCGGTTGCGGCCGCGCATGCCGAGTTCGCCGGTCGAGCCCCATTTCTCGACACTCTGGCGCCACGACGGGATGCCGGGTTGCTGCGAGGCCAACGCGAGCGCGACATCGAGCGCGCCCGGTTTGTCGGCGGTGAGGCGCACCACGATCACCTGATCGGGCACGCTCGCGAAGACCTCGCGGGTGAAATGCACGCCGGCGACGGTGTACGTGACGCGCGCGATCGCGGTCTCAAGGTCGAGTTCGCGGCGGTAATCGGCGGCGGCTTCGTGGCCAGGGAAATCGAGCAACAGATCACCAAGCGGCTGGTACGCGGATTGGGAGAGCGGCCGGCCCATGAACTTGGCGGCGGCGAGGTCGTTGGCCTCCTCGTAGCGGCCCGCGAAGATCAGCCGGCGGATCTCGGGGAGGGCGGCGAGCGCCTCGGGGCTATCGGCGTTGTACGGGCCTCCTGACCAGAGCGAGGCCTCGTTGAGCGCGAGACGTTCGTGCGCGGCGCCGCCGAGGACGAGCGCGCCGAGCCGGCCGTTGCCGACGGGCAGCGCCTCGGTGATCGCCTCGCGCGCGGGGCGATCGTACCAGAGCACAGAGGTGGCGCTGGCGAGCAACGGAGCAGCGAAGGATACGGCCAGCAGCAGCGCGCAACCGAGCGAGGGGAACGACGGGGTGATCATGGCGACGTTTGTCGCGCCATGCAGCGCGAGGTGAGCGTCGTGGTCAACCACCGCGGGCGCGGAACTTGCCGTTGATTCATACGACAATGATGCCGACTCGCTCTTCGCCGGAGGGGTCGTTCAACATTGGCCAATGCGCCTCCTCGCCCCCGCCCTGCTCCTGCTCGCGCCGATCACGCTGCTCGCCGAACCCACGCTCGTGCGCCACCTCTCCGGCACCGGCAGCGACGACACCGTGCCCTGGGAGTTCCGGCTCAGCGGCGGTCGCGGCGCCGGCGAGTGGACGACGATCGCCGTGCCGTCGAACTGGGAAACGCAGGGCTTCGGCACCTTCCGGTATTGGAAGGACTGGGGCACCGAGGAGGTGCCGGACAAGATGGGCTACTACCGCCACCGTTTTGCGGCGCCCGCCGAGTGGCGCGGCAAGCACGTTGAACTCGTCTTCGGCGGCGCGATGACCGACACCACCGCGCGCCTCAACGGTCAACCCGTCGGCCCCACGCACCGCGGCGGCTTCTACGAATTCCGCTACGATGTGACCGCGCTTCTGCGCAGCGGTGAGGAAAACGTGCTCGAAGTGGAGGTGCAGCGTTTCTCGGCGGACGAGTCGGTGAACCGCGCCGAGCGGCAGGCGGACTACTGGCTGTTCTCGGGAATCTACCGGCCGGTGTGGTTGGAGGTCTCGCCGGTCGAACGCATCGCGCATGTCGCCCTCGATGCGCGGCATGATGGTGCGTTCGCCGCCGATCTCGAACTCGCCGAAGTGGGCGGGGCGCGGCGCGTCGTCGCCACGATCCGCGACTCGGTCGGGCAGTCGGTGGGCGAGCCGCTCAAGCTGGAGCTCGCGACCGGACAAACGAATGCGCACCTCACGGGCCGGCTCGCGGGCGTGCGCCCGTGGTCCGCCGAGTGGCCGAACCTGTACACGGTCGAGTTCGCGCTCCACGACGGCGCGCGAGAGATCCACCACGTTTCCCGCACGTTCGGTTTCCGCACGATCGAAGTGCGCGAAGGCATGGGCCTCTACGTGAACGGCCAGCCGGTGCGGATCCGCGGCACCAACCGCCACAGCATCTACCCGACGACCGGGCGCGCGACCAGCCGCACGCTTAGCGAGCAGGATGTCGCGCTGATCAAGGGTATGAACATGAACGCCGTCCGGATGAGCCACTATCCGCCGGATGCCCATTTCCTGGAGACGTGCGACCGGCTCGGCCTCTACGTGATCGACGAACTCGCCGGCTGGCAGGCCGCGTACTCGACCGAGGCCGGCCGACCGCTCGTCGCCGAGATGGTGCGGCGCGACGTGAACCACCCCTCGATCATTCTTTGGGACAACGGCAACGAGGGCGGATGGAACACCGCGCTCGACGGCGAGTTCGCGAAACACGACCCGCAGCGGCGCACGGTGCTGCACCCTTGGGCGGAGTTCGGAGGGATCAATACGAGCCACTACGAGATCTACGGCGCCGGCACCGACCGTTTCTTCCAGGGCGATTCGTTGATCATGCCCACCGAGTTTCTCCACGGGCTCTACGACGGCGGCGCCGGCGCGGGGCTCGACGACTGGTGGAACATCCTCCTGCGCCACCCGCTCGGGGTCGGCGGGTTCCTGTGGGCGTTCGTCGACGAAGGCGTCGTCCGCAACGACGAGGGCGGCCGCATCGATGTGGCCGGCAACGCCGCGCCCGACGGCTGTGTGGGGCCATTCCGTCAGAAGGAGGGAAGCTACGACGCGATTCGCGAGATCTGGTCGCCGGTGTATTTCCCGCTCGGCGAACTCGACCGGCTGCCGTCGGCGTTCGATGGCGAGCTTCGCGTCGAGAATCGCTACGATTTCACGAACCTGTGCGAGCTGCACTTCACGTGGGAGCTGCGGCATTTGCCGGGACCAAGCGAAGCTGACGCCGGGAAGCCGGTCGTCGTTGGTCACGGCACGGCTTCCGCGCCCAACGTGCCGGCACGCGGCGTGGGTTCGCTCTCGCTTGGCCTGCCCGCCGACTGGCGCGAGTACGATGCGCTCGCGCTCACCGCCATCGATCCCCAGGGCCGCGAGATCTATACTTGGACGTGGATGATCACCCGCGCGCCGCAGTTCGCCGCACGCATCGTCCCGGCGACTGCCGCGAGCGCGGCCGCGCCGGCAGCCGAGGAGACCGAGACCGCGCTCGTTCTGCGCGCCGGCGACACGACGGTCGTGTTCGACCGCGCGACGGGCGAGTTGCGCGAGGCGCGTCGCGGCGCCGAAGTGTTTCCGCTCAGGAACGGCCCGCGCATCGTCGGCGGCGAGGCGAAGCTGAAGGAGTTCACGCACCGCGCCGAGGGTGGCGCGCACATCATCGAGTGCGGCTATGAAGGCATGTTGCAGCGGGTCACCTGGAGGCTCGATGCGAGCGGTTGGCTACGGCTCGACTACGTCTACCGGCTGCCGGAAAACACCGCGCTGCCGTGCGCCGGCGTGACTTTCGACCATGCGACCGAAGGCGTGACCGGGATGCGCTGGCTCGGCAAGGGCCCGTACCGCGTGTGGAAAAACCGGCTGAAGGGCGCGGAGTTCGACGTGTGGGCGAAGATGTTCAACGACACCGCGACCGGCCAGAGCTGGGACTATCCGGAGTTCAAGGGCTTCCACGCCGGCATGTACTGGGCGGTGCTCGGGGGCGCTCGGCCGATGACGATCGTGTTCGGCAGCGACGATTTGTTCCTGCGTCTCTTCACGCCCGCCGAGGGAGTGGATCCGAAATCCACGCACGTCGAGTTTCCGCCGGGCGATCTCTCGATCATGCACGGCATCGCGCCGATCGGGACGAAGTTCCATACCGCCGCCGAGCACGGACCGCAGGGCGCGCCGAATTTCGGCCTGCGGCACGGGCTCACGACTTCCGGCACGGTGTGGTTTCGATTCGGGGCGCAGTAGGAGGAGCAAAGAACCGCGGATAGCTGAGAGCTGCTCTCGCGAGCAGCTCCACGTTTCGCCAATGGGCGCCACCCACAAGAGTGGCTGTGCGCCTCACCCCACCACGCCGACCGCGTAGTCGCCCTCGGGCCCGCCGATGGCAAAGCCGGTCGTGGAGTCGGCGCGCGTTTCGAAGCGGACGTGCGCCGACTCGGCAGTCGTCGGGATCTCGCGGAGAAACTGCAGCTCGAGGCGGCGCGGGTGCGGTGCGCGGTTTTGACGCGCGAGCGCAGTTTGGAGGTAGTCGAAGAACGCCGTGTTGTTCACGTGGCCGTTGGCGTCGCAATCCGAGTAGCGCACGGTGACAGGCGTCGTGGGCGCGGTGGCGGCGGGCGGCGCGAAACGAAGGCGATCGAGTTCGGCTCGGTGGGGCGGGCGTCCCTCGCCGCCGACGGGGAACTTCGCCTCGAGCTCCTCCGGCACGCGCGTGAGCGTGCGGGTGCGCAGGTCGATCCAGAGCCAGAGCGACGAGCCGGCGAGCAGTTGCTCGGTGCCGCTGAACAGCCGGAATTCACGGTAGCCGCGGAACCCGCGCACGCCCGTCGACCAGGTCTCGACGCGCACCGCCTCGTCGCGCCGCGGGTAGCGCGTGAGCGAGAGCGAGAGGCGGTTGAGCACCCACGAGGTGCCGCGCTCGGCGATGCCCTCGGCGCCCACGCCGTATAGGTCGGCGTGGCGAATCGCGGCCTCCTGCAGCAGTTGCAGAAGTGCCGGCAGCAACATCACCTGGTCGCGATCGACCTCGGCGAAGCGCACGGTGGTTTCGAGAATGTATTCGCGGCTCATGGGCGCAGACTGCGACGATGGTGCACGTTTCCGCCGCGGAGGAGGAGCGCGAAACGTGGCACCGTGGGAACCGCCTGTCCTGCCCGCGGTCGCAGATCGCAGGCCGCGGCCGCCGTTCGCCCAAAGCGCGTTTGCCTCCGGCGCCCTCCGCCACAACTTCTCGCCCCGATGAAGCGATTCCTCGCCGCCGCCCTGCTCATCCCCGGCCCGCTCCTCCTCGCGGAGGAGGAGCCCAAGCCGTCGCCGCGCCAGCAGGTCATCGCACGCATGCCGGCCTATTCGAACGAGGAGCACGAGCGTCTCGTCGCCGAGCAGGAGGCGGTCGCGAAGGCGCAAGCCGAGGCGAAGGCGGCCGCCGAAGCCGATCCGGACCTGGTCGTACTCCAGCCGATGACGGTCATCGAGCGCGCCATGCAGAAAATGGAGGAGGATTCGCTCTACATGAAGGGCGCGTACGACAAGGAACTCGTGAAACGCGAGCTCTCGGCCTTCGACCGCTACGTCCTGAACCGTTTCACGATTCCGTTGTTCGGCATCAGCAAGGAGGCGCGCGCCCGCGAAGCGCACCTCGCCCGCCGCAATGAGGAGCTGCAGGCCCGCCTCACGCGGCTCAGCCGCATGGTCGCGTTGATCGACCCGGAAGAGGCGCGCGAATTCCGCGACGACCTCCGCAACGCTTCGCTCGACAACACGAACACCGCCAAGGAAGCCGCGCGCTCGAGGAGCGCCAAGGGCGGCTCGGGCGGCAAGGACTCGCAGTGAGCGCGGCGCCGCGCGCGGCGGTCCGCAACGGGCTTGACGCTCCCGGCAATCGCCGCTGCCCTTCCCGACGCCTCAATCGAGCGCCGTCGCGGGCGTAGTTCAGTGGTAGAACGCCAGCCTTCCAAGCTGGCTGCGAGGGTTCGATTCCCTCCGCCCGCACCATTTTCCGATCGGACCGCTTCGCTAGCGAGTCGCAGCGAAACCCGATCAGCCGGCCGTCACGGGCGTATGCGTGCGCGCCGGGGCCGCCGCCGGAGCCGTACTCCGCGCGGCCGGGGGCGAAACAGATTCCTCTGCGGAGCCGCTGCTGCTGCCTCCTTGGATTTCGCTCGTGAGCGCGTGTGCGGCGGAAGCCATCACCTGCGCGAAACCCGTCAGGTCGCGCGCGGCGGCCGCGGCTTCCTCCGAACTGGCGGCACAGGCCTGCGTCACCCGATCGATCGAGGTGATGGCGGAGTTCAGTTGGACGAGGCCCTGGTTTTGCTCCCGCGACGCAACCGTCACCTCGTCGACGAGTGCATCGACCGTGCGGACACGTTCCGAAAGCGCCTGCAGGCACGCGATGACTTTCGCGCTCAGCTCCACGCCGGCGTTGGTCTGCGTGATCGCGGTGTCGATCTGCGCGGCGGTCTGTTTCGCCGCTTCGGCGCTGCGGTGCGCGAGATTGCGCACCTCCTCGGCGACCACCGCAAAACCGGCGCCAGCCTCGCCGGCCCGGGCGGCTTCGACAGCGGCATTGAGTGCGAGGATGTTCGTCTGAAAAGCGATCTCGTCGATGGTCTTGATGATTTTCGCCACGTCGTCGCTGCTGCGCTTGATCTGCTGCATCGCGGAGGACATCGCCTGCATGTCGGCACCGCCGTTGTCGGCGACTTTGCGCGCCTCCTTGGCGATCGCCGCCGCCTTCTCTGTGTTTTCGGCGTTCCGCTTCGTCATGCTCACGAGCTCCTCGATCGAGGCGCTCGTTTCCTCCAACGAGGCGGCCTCGCTGTTGACGCCCTCGGCGAGGCTTTGACTGGCCTCGCCCACCTGCATCGCGGCGCGAAGCACGTCCGCGCTGCCCGCGTGCACACGCTCGGTCTGCGCGGCGAGACGAGTGGCGACGCGGCGCGAGACGAGCGCCGCTATCGCGCCGGCGACAACGAGCGCCGCAAGTGTGCCCCAAGCGAGATTGCGCAGGATGCTCGCCTGGAGTTCGGCGATGCCGGTGAGTTCCTCGCGCAAGCCGAGCATGCCGACGATCTTGCCGTCGGGGGCGCGGAGCGGACGGAAACCGTATTCGTAGGGCCGGCCCGCCACCTTCTTGAATTCGAAACGGGTGCGGCCGTCGCGCAGGACCTCGGCCTCGACGGCGGCATCCTCGAATTTCGTCCCCGCGAGACGTTGGCCGTCCTTCACGAGCGATGTGCTCACGCGCTCGTTGCCGCTGAAAATGGAGACCTCGCAGCCGAACGCCTCCTTGATCGCATCGACGAGAGTGTTTTTCGAAGACACGTTCACGCCCGTCGTGATGCAGCCGACCACCTTGCCGTCCTTGAGCACCGGTTGGCCCACGCGCAACGCCAGCTTCACGGCCGTGCCGGGTTCGTAGCCGACGCAGGGTTTGCCCGCGAGCGCGAGCCGCACGTTGGCCTGGTTGAGCACCGAGTCGCCGCTCGAGGTCGCGTGGCCGCGCCCGAGCACCTTGCCGGCGGCATCGGAAATCGTGATCACGTCGATCTTCTCGGCCGTACAAATATCCCGTGCGATGCGCTGCACGGTGGGAGCGTCGCCGCTGGCGATCGCTTCGAGGAGGTCCGGCCGCGTCGCGAGCAGACGCGCGCTGCGCTGCATGTCCGTCTCGGCCGCGGTTAGCGAACCCAACGCGGCGTTCATCGTCTTCTCCATTTCCCGTCTCGCTTCCCCGCGCAACCGGCTGCCGATCACGAAATAGGCGACGCAGTTGAGGAGCAGGCATACTCCGAGCACGAAGGCGAAACTCATCGCCACGAGTTTGAAACGCAGACTGGTGGAAGAACGTGCTTTCATGACGGACGCGAGAAATGGCGCGGCGGGAGCGCCCCGCCTCGGGAAATCCGTTCATCGTCACTTTTCCCCGTGGGCTTGAGCCCAAACCCGCGGTACCGATTCCATCGGGCGCAGGTGGATTCCCCCACCCGCCGCTCGGATGCCGCGCGCAAGCCGGGGCCCACCAGATTGGGGAGTTCCAGCCGTTGGCCATTGCCGCGCGGGCCCAATACCTTCGTCCGACCCGTGATTTCCGCTCTCACCTCCTCCTCGCTGCCCGATCCTGTCGCCACCGCCCAAGCCGGCATGCGACGCGGGCAAAGCTTGTACAGCACGGCCGCGGAGGCGCTCGCCCAAGGCAACCTCGATCCGGGAAACGTCGTCGGGCTGCTGCAAGGCCAGCGCACCTACGAGATGAACGCCCAAGTCGTGCGCGCCTCCGAGGACACGCTTGGCACACAGCTCGACATCCGCGTCTAGCTCGCCCGTTGCGAGCACCGAGCGTCGCCGCCGACCCCCGACTGCGCCGCGATATTCGCCGCTCCGACTACGCGGGTCGCCGCCCCCAGCGCGCCGCCAACGCGCCGCAGATCACCAGCTGCAACGGATGGTAGATCAGAATCGGCAGCAAAATCAGGCTCAGGCCGGGATGCCCCGCGAAGATCAGCTGCGCCATCGGCACGCCCGAGGCCAACGTCTTCTTCGAGCCGCAAAACACCGCAGTGATCCGGTCCTCTAGCGGGAAACGGCAGGCGCGCCCCAGGGCGTTCGTCACCGCGAACAACAACCAAAACAGCACGAGTCCTCCGACCAGCGTCGCCGCCACCAACCCCACGCCCCGCCCGGCCCACACTCCCCACCGCACCGAGTCGCAGAACGACGTGTACACCAGCAACAGGATCGTGCCCCGATCGACGCGGTTCACCAATTTCCGGTGCCGCACCACCCACTCCGCGAGCCACGGCCGCGAGAGCTGGCCCAACGCGAGCGGGACGAGCAGCCAGCAAACCAGATCGAGGATCACATCGCCGACGGGGAACACCTGCCCGGTCGTCTGCAGACGCCAGCTCACCCAGAGCGGTGTGAGGAACACGCCCAGCAGGCCGGAGAGCGTGGCGTTGAACACCGCGGCAGAAACGTTGCCGCGCGCCAGCACCGTCATCGCCACCGACGACGACACCGTCGACGGCAGCACGCAGAGGTAGAAGAAACCGAGCCGCAGATCCTCCGGCAGCCACCGGCCCGCGAGCGCGAGCAACACCAGCCCGAGCAGCGGGAAAACCACGTAGGTGCACGCCTGCACCACCAGGTGCAGCGGCCAGCGCAACGTGCCGGCCTTCAGCGCCGCAAACGGCAGCCCCGCGCCATGCAGGAAGAAGATCAACGCCACGCCGAGCTTGTTGAGCAGCTCCGGCTGCAACCACCCGCCGCGCGCGCCCGGGCCGGGAAACGCGAACGCGAGGCCGACCGCGGCCAACATCCCGAGGAGAAACCAATCGACCTTCGCGCGCATGCGGCGGGCGAGTCTGCGAGCGCTCCACCCTCCGGCAAGCGTCCGGCCGCCACACCTCTCGGTGGACAACCGCCCGCGCTTCGCGGAAAACCGGTGCCGCGCGCCCGCTGCGCCGACACCTCCGCACCTCCGGCCTCTCGCCTTCCACCACCCTCCTCCCTCCGATGAATCTCCTGCTCTTCGCTCGCGACGAACTCGGCCGCGCTCTGCCGGCGGCCGATCCGCGCGCGCGCCACTTGCGCAGCGTGTTGCGGCGCGGCGTGGGCGAGGAGTTCGACCTCGGTGTGATCGACGGCCCGCGTGGCAAAGGCCGAGTGACGGCGCTGCCCGCCGATGGCGCGGTGGAGTTCGCCGCCACGCTCGGCGACGAGCCGCCGCTGCTCCCGCCGCTGCACCTCGTCATCGGACTTCCGCGACCGCAGACCGCCCGCAAGATCCTGCAGGAATGCACCGCGCTCGGCGTCGGCGCGCTGCATTTCGTCGGAACCGGTCGCGCAGACCCAAACTACGCGCAGAGCACACTCTGGTCGTCGGGCGAGTGGAGCGAGCACCTCGTCGATGGCGCGCAACAGGCGTTCTGCACGCGACTGCCTGTCGTCACCTCCGGTCGTCCGCTCGCCACCACACTCGACGCCCTTCCTGCCGACGCGCTCCGCCTCGCGCTGGACAACTACGAAGCCAGCGCCGGCCTGGCCGACATCGCCCTGCCCTCGCCCACGCCGGCCGCCGCCGTGCTCGCGCTCGGCCCCGAGCGCGGCTGGGCCGATTCCGACCGCGCCGCACTGCGCGCCGCCGGCTTCGCGCTCGTGCACCTCGGCCCGCGCGTCCTGCGCGTGGAGACGGCCTGCGTCGCCGCGGTCGCGATCCTGAAGGCGCGCCTCGGCTGGCTGTAACCGCACAACCAAGTTGGCGACCGACGGCTTGTTGCGTTTGTTCTCGGTCGCCGATGCTGCGCATTCTCTCCGATCTGCATTTTCGCGACGCCGCCACCCGCCTCCGCCGGCTCGAGGACCTCGAGCCGCTGTTCGAGGGCGTGGACGAACTCTGGCTCAACGGCGACACTTGCGACAACCAGACCGGCATGCCACCGACGGACGTCGAGGCGATCCGCCGCTTCTTCCGCGAGCGCGTGCCAACGGTGCGGTTTCTCACCGGCAACCACGACCCCGACATCTCGAGCGACCATTGGTGTGCCACCGCCGATGGCCGGCTCTGCGCGACCCACGGCGATGCGTTCTTCGAGAGCGCTGTCCCGTGGAGCCGCCAACGCGGCGTGCTCGACGCGCGCATCCGCGCCGCGCGGGCCGCGCATCCCGAGTTCGACGAAGCCACGCTCGACGGTCGGCTCGCGTTGCACCGGCTCGCCTGCACCGGCCTGCCGCGCGAACACGACCCCGAGGCAACGAGCCATTTCCATCGCCTGCGCCGGCTTGTCACCGAGTTCTGGCCACCGCGCCAACCGCTCGCGATGGTCCACGCGTGGCGCTCGCTGCCGGATCGCGTCGCGGCCGTCGCCCCGCGCTGGTTCCCACAGGCGCAGGTCGTCGTCACGGGCCACGTCCATTATCCAAAAGTCTGGCGGCGCGGCGCGCTCACGGTCGTGAACACCGGCGCGTTCACCGGTCCGCTCGGCGCCTACCTCGTGGACCTCGACTGCGAACGCGTCGCCGTCCACCGGCTGAAGCTGCGCCACGGCCGCTGGCACGCCGGCCACCTCGCCGCGGAGTTTTCGCTACGCCGCACATGAAGCGCAGCCCCGCGTAGCGCCGCTCGTTCGCCGATAGCGCTCTCGCGAGAGCAGCGGCTCTGTCACGCAACCGGTGCGGCTACAACGCCGCGATCGCCGCCGGGGGCACGTAGGCCTTCCGCGCGGCGCGCACGCGGTCGTGGTTGGCGTCGGCCCACTCGACCAGCGGTTCGAGCTTCTTCAACAATGAGCGACCGAGCGGCGTGAGCGTGTATTCGACCTTCGGCGGCACCGTGGGATGCACTTTGCGGGTGACGTAGCCGTCGCGCTCGAGCCCGCGCAGCGTCTGCGCGAGCATGCGTTGGGAGATGTCGCCGATCGCGCGCTTCATCTCGGTGAACCGCAGCGTGCCCTCGGAGAGCGTGCCCAGCGCGAGCAGGCTCCAGCGGTCGCCAATGCAGTCGAGCACGTCGCGCACGGGGCAACGGCTGGCGTGGTCGGTGCCGGGCAGGACGGGAAGGAATTTCAGGCTCATGGCGGAGAAACGTGGGCCGGTTACGGCGCGGTAACCGGGTTACTTTCAGGACCTCTCTTGGAGGGCGGCGCGCCTCTTGGTATTCTTTCGGAACCAAGGACAAAAACTGAACCGCCACCCACGACAACGACAAACCATGATCGCCCTCACCGGAGCCACCGGCCAGCTCGGCCGCCTCGTCCTCGAACAACTTCTCGCCGCCGCCACGCCCGCGGACTCCATCGCCGCTCTCGTGCGCCAGCCCGCCAAGGCCGCCGAACTCGCCGCCCGCGGCGTGCAGGTCCGTGCCGCCGATTACGACGATCCCGCAGCACTGGAGCACGCCCTCGCCGGCGTGGACAAGCTGCTGCTGATCTCCTCGAGCGAACTCGGCAGCCGTGTCGCGCAACACCGCAACGTGATCGAGGCCGCGCGCCGCCGCGGCGTCGGCCTGCTCATCTACACGAGCCTGCTCCACGCCGACACCTCCGCGCTCGACCTCGCCCCCGAGCACCGCGAGACCGAGCAGCTCCTCAAAACATCCGGCCTGCCGTACGTAATCCTCCGCAACGGCTGGTACACCGAGAACTACACCGCCTCGCTCCCCTCCGCGCTCGCGCTCGGCGCGCTCCACGGCAGCGCCGGCGAAGGCCGGATCGCGTCCGCCGCCCGCGCGGATTTCGCCGCCGCCGCGGCCAAGGCCCTCACCGGCGCC
>DATGXA010000220.1:0-29678 GCA_035299125.1 Opitutaceae bacterium | reverse complement strand
CCCGACCGGCTCGACGAGGTGGCCCGCCAACTCGGCTGGGAACCCACGCTCGACGGCGACCTCGGCGACGAGGATGACGACGAATTCGAGGACGATGATCTCGAGCCGTACACGTTGCATCGCAATCCGGTCTACGTGGCGACACGCGCGTTGTTCGCGACGCTGGCGAGCCGCGTTGAGGCCGCCGCCAGCCGCAGCGTGGAGCTCGACCCGGCGCAGGCGTTCCCGCTTCTGCGCGTGTTGCACCAGGCCGAGATGGCGGTCGTGCTCGGCGTGCAATCGCTCGATCTTGGCGACGATGCGCTCGGCATCTCCCAGCTGAAACGCGCGCTCGGCCTGCTCAATCGCACGATGTCCCTCCTGCCGGAAACGGCCGAGGATGACACGCCGATCGAGTCCAGCCTGAACGCCTTCGCCCTGCCCCGACTCTTCGACCTGCGCGAGATCTGCCTGCGCGTCGTGCGCGAGTGCCGCCAAGGCCAGGAACGCCCGCGCGACGACGAAGAGCCGTTCTGAGCGAGGCGGAACCAGAGCGGCGGTGAAGCACCGCGGCGACAGCCATCCGCGCGAGCCAGCCGCGATGTTTCGCGCCCGCAGCGCTGTCGCTTTCGTGGTGCGCGCGAGGCGAAGCGCACTCGGAAAACTGGCGGAGAGAGGGGGATTCGAACCCCCGATACGCTGTTACACGTATAACGGTTTAGCAAACCGCCCCCTTCGGCCACTCGGGCATCTCTCCGAAAAGGTGCGGCGGATCAAAGCCTCCCCGAGGTCGAGTGCAAGGCCTTTTCCCGACGAACTCCGGCGAGCTCGCAGTTTTCGGCGACGACACCACTCGGCGAGTCTCTCGTGGAAAAAGGGGTTGACTTGGCCCCACGGCAACCGAGCCTCGGCGCCTTTCGTATGACCACCACGCCCGAGAACAAGTCGCGCAGTCTCTCCCCGGACGAGATTCCTTTCCACAGCACCCAGTCCTTCGGCCGCTACACGACCGACACGGGCAAGCTCCTTCCCCGCAAGTACACCCGGATGTCGGCGAAGCAGCAGCGCAAGGTCACCAAGACCATCAAGCGCGCCCGCAACATCCACCTCATGGCCTGAGCTTCCGCTCCGTCCCCCTTTTGCAGCCGGAGTTAACGCTCCGGCTTTTTTTGGGCCCCGACACCGGCATATGGCGACCATCCATGAACCGACTCCCGCCAACCTGCGGCAGCTGGCGCGCGTGCTCGCCTCTGGCGGCCTGGTAGCCGTACCGACTGAGACCGTCTACGGTTTGGCGGCCAACGCCCTCGACCCGAAGGCGTGCCGCGCGATCTTCCGCGCGAAACAGCGGCCCCTCACCGATCCGTTGATCGTCCACGTGCCCTCGCCTGCCGCCGCCGGCAAACTGGGCATGGTGAATGCCGCCGCGCGCAGACTCATGCGCGCGTTCTGGCCGGGACCGCTGACGATCATTCTCCCCCGCCGTCCCGTCGTCCCGCGAATCGTCACCGCCGGCGGGCCCACGGTGGCCATTCGCTGCCCGGCGCATCCGGTGATGCGGCGTCTGCTGCAGCTCTCGCGCGTACCGCTGGCCGCGCCGAGCGCGAATCCGTTCGGCTGTATCAGCCCCACCACGGCGTCGCATGTGGAGGCAGGTCTCGGCCGGCGTATCGCCCACATCGTCGATGGCGGTGCCTGCCGAGTGGGCGTGGAGTCGACGATCGTCGATCTCTCCGATCCGCTGCGCCCCGAGGTGCTGCGCGTCGGCGGTGTCACCGCCGAGCAGCTCTCCGCCGCGCTCGGCTGCCCGGTGCCGGTTCGTAACGCGCCTGTGGCCGCGGGCCGCCTCCGCGCGCCCGGCCTGCTGACACGTCATTACAGCCCACGCACGCCGCTCAAGCTGCACGCGCGGATCCCGGCGACGCTGCTACGGCGGGCGGGCGAGGACGAAGGATTTCTGCTCTACGCCGCTCCGCCCGGCGGTTTGCCGAAAACGAAGGCCACCGTGGAGGTGCTTTCACCGCGCGGTCGTCCGCAAGAGGCTGCGCGTCGGCTCTTCGCGAAACTGCACTCGCTCGACCGCGCCGGGCTGCGCCAACTGCACGCCGAGCTCGCGCCAGAGGTAAGCGCCGGAGTCGCCGTGAACGATCGGCTGCGGCGCGCCGCAGCGAAACGCGCGGGGCATTGATGCGGGAGCGGCGCGGGCCGGAGGCGCCGTGCTCGTCTTCGCGGAATCGGCGCGGCACGCCTTGCCCCCGGAAACGCAAAGGGCGGAGCCTCGCTCCGCCCTTCTAAATGCTGTTCCGAGTCAGGCCGCTTAGCCGAGTTTGTCCTTCGGCGTGCCTTCGTCGGCGACCACGAAGTAGTCCTTGTACGACTTGTCGTAATACTGCGCGTAGTAGTAGCCGCTCACCGAGAGATTCAGCGCGTTGAGCACCGCGCCAAAGCACGGTACGTTCGTTCCGACGAGGCGGCGGGCGCAGAACTGCGCCGCCTTCCGCCGGACGTGGTTGAACATGATCGTGAAAATCGAACCGTCGGCGAGCGGCAGGATCACCATCGCGTCGCTCACGGCCGCGAGCGGCGGAGTGTCGACGAGGATGCGGTCGTAACGTTTGCGCAGCTCACTGAAGAGACGCTCGAACTCGGGGCTGTTGAGGATCTGAGTCGGATTCTTCGCGCGCCCGCCGGAGGGCAGGAGGTCGAAATTCTGCTGATGGTTCTTCACGATCAGTGAATCGAGCGCGGCGCCGGAGGTGCAGAAATCGATCACGCCCTTCAGGTTCTCCACTCCGAACTGGCGGTGCACATTCGGCTTCCGGAGATCGCAGTCGATGAGGATCGTGCGCTCGCCGTGGGCGGCGAACGTGAGGGCCAGATTCGAGGTGACGAACGACTTGCCCTCGCTCGGCGTGGTGCTGGTGACGAGAATAACCTTGGCGGTCTTGCTCTCGTCCTTGAGCCGGAGGTTCGAATGCAGCGAGAGGAACGCCTCGGCGGCTTGCGGATCGGCGTTGGAGATCGCCACCTGCGATTTCTCGGGCGCCTCCATGCGACGGATCTGCGGCACGATCGCGATGAGCGGTAGTCCGACCACGGCCTCGATGTCAAAAGCGCTCTTCACGCGGTCGTCGATGAACGCCACGAAGAAGGCAAAGGCCAAGCCGAGCCCGGCGCCGCCGAAGAGGCCAAGCGCGGTGTTGAGGAGGTAGTTCGGCGAAGAGTAGTCGCTCGGCGGAGGTTGGAGGGCGCGATCGAGACGGCGGGCGTTCTGCGTCTCGATGCTCGCGTTCATCGTGGTCTCACGCATGCGGCCGACGATGTTGGCGAGCAACTGCTCGTTCACCTCTAGTTCGTTCTGCGCGGCCTTGTACTCGACGAGCATGCTGTCGAGCTTCAGCGCCTCGGTCTCCTGCGCGGCGAGGTCGGCGCGGGTCTGTTCGTAGGAACGCCGCTCGGTCTCGTACTCGCTACGGATATTGCTCGCAGCGGTCTCGAGTGCGCGCCGCAGCTCGGCCTCGGTCTGGGCCATGGAGTGCGTCGCTTCGAGCATCTTGGGATGCTTCGCGCGGTAGCGTTGCTGGAGCTGCGCGACGGCGATTTTCTGCGCCGCGACTTGCTGGGAGAGCGTCTGGATGAGCGGGATCGAGGCAACAAACGTGAGGTCGGCCAACGATCCTCCACTTTTCTGCACTTCCTGTACTTGGAGCCAGCGGATCTCCGCCGCCTTCATCCGCGTCGAGGATTGCGTGAGCAACATGCTGAGCGCCTTGAGTCGCTCGGTGACGATGTCCTTCCGCTGGTCGAGCGACACCATGTTGTTGCGCTCCTTGTAGCGTTGGAGGCTCTCACCCAGCTCCTGCACTTTCTTGCGCTGCGTGTCGGCGCGGTTCTTGAGGTCCTCGACCGCCTTCAGCGACTCGTCCATGCGCTGCTTGGCGTTGTACGTCATGAACTCGTCGACGAACAGGTTCGCGACCTTCGCCGCGGTCGCGGGATCGTGATGGGTGTAGGAGACGACCAGGACGCGTGTCTGACGGATGGGCGTGATCTTGCGGTTGTCGCCGAGAATCTCGCGAGGGGTGATCGGGTCGCCAGTGCCGCCCTTGTCGTATGGCGCCATGAATGCCTTGGCGTCGGCGCCGACGAGGCGCTCGGCGACCTTCTCGATGATCGCGATGCTCTCCAAGAGCTTCACCTGGGTGTTGAGATCCTCGGGGCCGCGCAACTCGGTGTCGCGCACCTCCTCGACCTGCATGACCTTCGCATCGCGACGCATGATCTCGATCGTCGCGCTCGCGGTATAGAGCTTCGGACGGCTGAACGTGTAGACCAACGTGGCGGTAAGCACCACAAGGAAGACCACGATCACGTACCACATCCGCTCCCGCAGGATCAGGAGGTAGTCGCGGAAATTTCGCTGTGGCGCGCTCTCCGGCTCGCCGTAGCCGTAGGCGTCGTGCGAGTAACCATAGCCATAGTGGCCTTCACCACCGCCCGCGTGCGGTGCGGACGGGTTGTTACGGCGAGAAGCCGGCGCGGCTCCTGAGCCGGATTCGGATGGTACACCGGTGGTCATAGGACGCGCTCGGGAACAAAGATGACGTCATCCTTCTGCAGGATGAGCGGGTCCTTCGAGCCGGCCATGAGCTCGTCGGTGTTGACCGTGGAATTCTCCGTGCGGCCGTCAGGGAGGGTGCGGGTGAGCCGTACCCGGCGGCGGTCGGCGAGGCGATTGAAGCCGCCAGCGCGGGAGATGGCATCGAGGATGGTCAGGCGTTGTTCCGGCGGATACTCGACCGCCTGCGGCTGGTTGACCGCGCCGAGCACGTTCACGGTCCGAATCTGATATTTGATGACGACGATGTTGATCTGTGGATTGACGAGGAAGTCCCTGTCGTAGGCTTCGCGCACCGTCTGCTCGACGGCGGCGATCGTCCGTCCCTTCGCCTCGACACGCCCGATGAGCGGAAAGTAGAGCTCGCCTTCTTGGGAAACGCGAAGCTCACGATCCAAGTCGGGCTCCTGGAAGACCCTCACGCTCACCACATCCCCGGGTTCGAGGGTGTAGTCCTTCGCGGTATCGGAAGCTCCTACCGCCGAGATCGGCGACAGGAGCAACGCAAACGCCAAGAGCACGAGCGCGGGACCCGCGTGAAAACGCGAGGGTTTCAGGCGATCAATCCCGGCAGTGACGCAGACCAACACGGAGCGGATCACTTCAGTAACGGAGCGTAACGCCGACGCTCAGCACATTGTTGCTGAAGTCGTACACGCGGAAGGTGGAGTAGTTGACGCGGTGGAGGTAGGAGGCGTTGAACGAGACGTTCTCGCTCATCGTGTAGAGCACGCCCACGTCGCCGGTGACGAAGTCGTCGTCGCGGCCGTTGGCGTAGCGCGAGATCTCGTAGCTCACGCCGGCGACAGCGCTCCATTCGGGCGTGAACTCGAATTTTCCGCCCCCGCGGACGCGGAACACCTCCTGCGAAACACCGGTGACGGAGTTGCTGAAGTCCCTGGACAACTCGAGATCGAACGAAGTCTTGGGCGAGAAGACGTACGTCACGAGACCGTCGAAGCTGAACTGGTCAACCGTGTCGTCCTGGCCGGCGGCGACGTGATCGAAAGTGCGGAGTCCATAACCGATGCGGACCTGCCCCTTCAGCTTTGGGGTGAACTCACCGCGCGCACCGACATTGAAAAATTCGTCTTTCGAATCCTGCGGCACCGTGGCCGAGGCTACCTCCTTCACGCGCGAGATGCGGTAGCGGTAACCGACGCTCAAGTCGACCTTCGGGGTCGCGGCATAGTAGAGGTCCACCGGGATGCCGTAGTTCTCGAGGTCCGCGTAGGCGGCGCCGGGATAATTGGTGTGGTTGTAGAACAGCCCGGCCCCGAAACGGGTTTTCCCGGTCAGCGCCCAATCGCTGCCGAGGGAAGAGGCGAACTCATCGTGCCGAACCGCTTGATCGCGATTCTGGATCGCGGTGCTCGCTTGGCTGAGCTCACGATAGCTCACCCGAGCCTTGGTCGTGCTGGCGGCACCCTCGTAGGAGTACTCGCCGAGAGCGGAGAACAGCTCGCCCGCGTACGTTTTGTGACTGCCGTAGCGGATGATCTGCTCCGTCAGGCCGATGAAGCCTTTCGAGAGGCCGCCGTTGTAGTTCAGCTCCACGCCAGGCGCGACGATGTAGACCATGTCGTCGTCGCCGCCGCTGGTCAGCTCCACGTTGTCGTCATAGCGGATCTGGCCGTCGAGCACCAGATGCAGCATCGCGGCTTCACCGATCGGGAAACCCGCCTCGGCCGAAGCAATTGCCGGAACACACACCGCCGCGGCGACCCCAAGGATCGTTTTCGGATTCATAACTGTAGTAAGTGGGGTTGTGAGCTGCGATCAGACCGACGGGCTGACCACGTCGGGATTGATCGGCTGGGGCAACGGCGGGGTCGGGCGCGGCGCGGCTTCGGCGGGAGCGGCGAGGGCTTCGCGCACCTCCGGCGGCACGCAGTCGGCGATTCCGACCACGATCTCGGCGGAACGATCCGGGAACACATCGAGCGCGGCACGCACAAGTTCCGGGGAAAGCTTCGGCAGGCCCTTGCACACAGCGCAGACGATCTCGATCACCTTTTGCGGCATCGCGTTCACCGAGGCGGAGACAAGCTGCACCGCGAAATCCGGGTTCTCCACAGCCGCTTTGGCCACGATTGCCGGTGCCTTCTCGGCATCAGCCTTGGCTTCGTTGACGACCGCGTCGATGTTGATGTCGGCGCGCAGGGTAACGGCCGCAGCGAAGAGGCCGGCAAGCATGGCGAGAGAGCGAATGTTCATAGCAGGGTGCGATTAGGGTTGGGCTTTGTGAGGGAACCTCACACACAGCGTGCCCAGCAAGTCCTAATTTGGTCGCGTTCATGTGACGGCCTGTCGATTCTCCCCGGCCTCGTCCCGATGCAGCACTCCCAACAGAAGGTGACCGCAGCCGCCCGTTCGCAGCCTTGGTGGAGTTTTCCCATCTCCATTCACCAGGAAGCCGATGGCATGCACGTGCAGATCGCGTGGAAGCGACTCGGGTTGCTGCTGCTGGCGACCGCCGTGGCAGCCTGGTTGTTGATGGGCGGAGTCGTTTTCCTCTGGGTGAAGTACTGGCGCGGTTTCAGCGAGGCGCGCATCGTCGATATCCTCCTGCCCAATCGCTGGTCGGGTTATCGCGTCGCCCGCGGTGACTACTATGTCCGCCAAGCGAAACAGGAATTCGCGCAGCAGCGCTGGGCCGAGGCCATCCACCACCTGCGCGTCGGCGTCGCCGCGTCCCCTTCGAACACCGAAGGCCGCCTCATCCTCGCCCACTTCTTCACCATCGCCGGGCGCATCGAACTCGCGCAGCGCACCCTCGTCGAAGGCGTGCCTTACGCGGCCGACGACTTCGAGTTCCTCAAGACCCTCTTTGGTTTCCTGTTGCAGTACCAAGATGACGACGAGGTCCGGCGCGTGGCCGTCCAACTCCTGCCCGCCAAGCCGGTGCTCTCCGAACGCAACCAGCTCATCGCCCTCGCCGCGGCCAGCGCCAGCGCCTACCGCTGCGATTACGACGCTGCCGAGAAACTCATCGCCGATTACCAACTCACCCACACCAAAGCGATGGACGGCCGGCTGCTGTCCGTCCGCCTCGACTGGGAACGCGGCCACCACACGTTGGCGCTCGAGCGCCTCAAAGGCTACCTCGCCGAGTTTCCCGGCGAAGACGAGTTCTACAACCAGCTCACGAGCTACTCGCGCGAACTGGGCCGCGAGGCCGCCGTCGAGCAGTTCGCGTTGCTCCGTTCGATCGCGAACCCGCGCAGCACGGCCGCCCGCATCGATCTCCTGCGCTCCTACCGGCGCGCCGACCGCACGAAATACGATCGTGAGATCGAATCGTTCTTCCGCGATTTCGCCACGGATCACACCGGCCTGCTCCTGTTGGGCAATCTCGCCACCGAAAACGGCGACGCCCCGCTCGCCCTGCGCGTCTACCAGCACCTCAAGCATCGCGAGATGGAGTCCGATGCCGCAGGCCTGATGGTCGCGGAAGCTCACCTCGTCGCCCACGATTACCGCGCAGCCCTCGGTTTCATCATCGAGCTCGGCCGCGCCCGACCCGAGTGGATGCAGAAGTTCCTCGGCGTCGTTAACGGCCTCCAAGCCGTCGCCTGCTACGGCCTCGACCAACGCGAGGAGGGCGACCTCTACCTCAGCCACTTCCTCGGCCAACCCAATCTCCGCGCCGAACACCTCTCCGCGATCGCCAACCGCCTGATTGCGATCGACGCCAGACCGCAGGCCCGCCGCGTCCTGGCTCAGGCCGTGGCGCTCAATCCCCGCAACCAACCCGCGCTCGCGCTCCTCATCGAACTCGATCTCGAGCGCGCCCCCTCGCCGGAGCTCGTCGCGAACCTCCATCAGCTCCTCACGATGCGCCGCCCGCCCATCGCCCTCCTTCAGAAAGCGCGCACACGCCTCTCGAGTGATCGGTTTCTTTTTGTCGCCGGCCGCGACGAACTCCTCACCGCTGTGCAAACGGCACTCGACCGCGGCCCAGCCCCCGTCCCGAAAGGGTCCTGAACAAGGATCCGAGCCGCACGTTCACGCCGGCACCGCAGCGCGATCGAGCCGACTTCTCCGCCTGTCGCCCCAATGACACGGGGAAACCACCGCACCCGCCGCGCAGAGGGCGGCCCGCGGCGCGGCACTCCGGTCCGCGCCAGCCGTTCTCCCCGACAGCCGAACCTCAGCCGGCCAACAGCGTGAGCAGCCGCTCGTTCTGCGCACGGGTGCCGACGGTCACGCGCACCCACTCGGGCAGCCCGTAACCACGGACCGGGCGCACAATCACGCCGGCCTTCTGGAGGCGCTGGAAGACCGCGTCGCCGTCGCCCACTTTCACCAGCAGGAAATTCGCCGCGCTCGGCGCGACCTCGAGACCCAGTTTCTTGAAACCTTTGGTGAGCTGCTTGAGCCCGGCCGCGTTCACACGCCGCGAACGCCGCACGAACGCCTCGTCGTCGAGCGCAGCGATCGCCGCCTCCTGCGCGAGCGAGTTCACGTTGAAGGGTTGCCGCACACGATTGAGCAGCGCGATCAGCTCAGCAGGCGCGTAGCCGTAGCCCACGCGGAAGCCGGCGAGTCCGTAGATCTTCGAGAACGTCCGCAGACAGATCACCTTCCGCCCCTCCGCGATGAGCGGGCGCAGATCCGGCGGATTCTCGACGTACTCGGCATACGCCTCGTCGAGCACGAACACCACGTGGTCGGGCAGCGCGCGCACGAACTCGAGGATCTCCGCCTCGGTGTTCGCCGTGCCGGTCGGGTTGTTCGGGCAGGCGAGGAAAACGAGCTTGGTGCGCGGCGTGATCGCGGCCGCCATCGCGCGCAGGTCGTGCTTGTGCCCGACCAGCGGCACCTCGACCGCCTTCGCGCCGAAGAGCAAAGTCACGAGCTTGTAGACGATGAAGGCGGGATTCCCCATCACCACCTCGTCACCCGCGCCGAGGAACGCGTGGCCGAGCAGCTCGAGCAGCTCGTTTGAGCCGTTGCCCACCGCGATCTGCGCCGGTGAGAGCCCGAGCTTCGCCGCCAGCTTGTCGCGCAGCCGCACGCAACCGCCGTCCGGGTACAGCTGCGTTTCCTTCAGCGCCGCGCGCGCCGCCTTCACCGCCAGCGGCGACGGCCCGAGCGGATTCTCGTTCGACGCCACCTTGACGATCGTCGCCGGATCGAGCCCGAGTTCGCGGGCGACATACTCGATCGGCTTGCCCGGCTCGTACACCGGCTGCGACATCACATGACGTTGGGCGAGGTCGTTGAGGTTCATGGAAGGAAAACGCTGCGCTCCGGCCCAGTGCGTTTCAATCCCGATTCGGTCCCCGAAAAACCCACGCACAACCGGCCACGCGCGACCACACGTGCGAAAAAGCAAAAACCCAACGCACCCATCGCGTCGGGTTTGGACAACCGGTATCCGGTAACGCGCTCAGCAGCGTTTCGCGCCGGCCTGCGCGCGGCGCCGACGCAGCAGCGCCAACGCGCAGCAAGCCGCGGCACCAAGTGCGCCGTAGGTCGCCGGCTCCGGCACCTCGTAGCTGTAGTCGAAACCGGTAAAATGCAGCTCGGCGCCGCTGTGAGTGTAGGAACCGGCGACAACCTGACCGTTCACCGCGGTGTTGAGGTCGTTGAAGACGTTGAACGTCGGCGCGAGGATCGCGCCGAAGAACTGCCCACCGTTGCCGAAGCGCACGTCCTCGGCCGAATCGGCCGTGGCGTCGACGACATTCCAAAGCAGGTGCTCGTAGCCGGAACCCGAGTTGAAGTTCACGCCCGAGCCGAAGAGCGTGCGGCCGGCGGCGTTGCGGACGTTGACCACGTAGGCGCTGCCCGTCGGCACGCTGAACTGCACGTTGCTGAAATACTGGCCGTTGTAACTGCTGCCGGAGAGCAGATTCGCGTCGAGATCGAAGACGATCACACCGGTCGCAGCCGGATTGTTGGCGGCGAGATTCAGCGTCTGGCCGGAGATCGAGATCGATCCGTTGGCCGTCGCGCCGGCGAGCGTCTGCGAGATTCCGAGGAAACTGGACTGCAGGCTCGCGAAGCTCCAGCCGCTCGGGCCGGCGTTGAGCCGCGGGTCGATGTCGCCGAGCGGATTCGGCGTGTTGATTGTGCTGAAGGTCGAGCCACCGTTCGTGAGGCGGTTGTCGATCGCGCTCCAAGACCAGCCAGGGTTCGCCACCGAGTTGATCGCCGCATAACCGCTCTGCAGGTAGGCGGTGTTGTTCACCGAAAGACTGCCGCCGAGGTAGAGCGTCGGATCGTTCGTGAGGCCAAATTTGCCCGGCTGCGCCGCGATGGCGCCACCGTCCAAGGAGAGGTTTCCGGCAATTGCGAGGCCTCCCTCGGTGTCACCATAGCTCGTGAAGGAAGCGTTGCCGAAGCTGATCAGGTTGTAGTTGCGCACGTTCTGGTCGAACTGCGCCACGGCGGCATCGAGCAGCGTGGCGCGCGCAGTTGCCGTAGTGAGGCAGAGCGCGCCGGCCAGGACGGTAAAACAAAGCGGATGTCGCATGCCACTCTGTTGGGGGCCGCCCGAACAACCGTCAATGCTCGCCACAGCAATCCGGTCAATGAATCCAAGAAACGGGGAAGCCCGGGCTCCGGCAATCAGGGTTTCCCCTATCCATGACCTCCGGCGTCCCCATCGCCCCCTACCCCGGGCCGCGCCGGATCCGCAGCATGCGATCGCTGCCGCGCTGAAACTCGTAGTCGACCGGCATGATCTCCACGCGGTGGAGCCGTGAAAACTCGGCGACCAGCGGCTCCAGATGTGGCGAAGGAGTCGCGCCCAGTTGCTGCAACGGAAACACTCGCACCTCTGCCGCGACCCGCAACAACTCCACCAATGCGCGCCGGTAGAACTCGAGATCCAGCTGCCGGCTGTAGAGGAACAACAGGTGCGAGATGAGCACGAGGTCGCCGGCGTCGTCCGGGAGCGGCAACTGCGGCAGCGCGCCGACGAGATAGCGTCCTTCGCTTTTCCCCGCGTCGAAATCCGCAAGGAAACCCGCCATCGCCCGCCCCCGTTCGGCGCCGAGTTCCGCGACAGAGCGGAAACGCTTCCAGATGAATTCGTGCCGGTTCAGCTCCGTCTGCCGCAGCACCTCGGCGCGCACTGCTTCGAAGCGGCGCTCCAACTCCGCCCCTCGAAACGCATAGATCGGGTCGACCGACACCACACGCGCGCCGCGCGGTGTCGCCTCGGCGTTGAAACTCGCGGGCCCGTCGCCGCAGCCGATGATCCGGCGGGCGAGGTCGGCATCTGTCAGCGCAAACATCCGCCGGTACTCGTCGAAGGTCCGGCCCCACGGCACGATCTGATCGAGGGTGAATGGCATGAGATCGATAGAACGGCACGTTGAGCACAGCGCTGCGTTCGCCCGTCCCGCGCCGCCTCGCAGCGGCCTGCGCGGGGCCCGAGCACTATGCCACCTCCGTCCGTTCACCGGAAACGGTGGAACGTTCCCAGCGCACTGCGGCGGTGAACTGTCCGCCCGCGGCACTCGTCTCGATAGAGCAGCCGAGCCCGGGCACGAGCGCCCGCACGATGCGCAAGCCCATGCCGTGCCCCTGTCCCGCCGCAGCCGCCGGGCCGATCGCGTTTTCGATGCGGCAGCACGCGCCGCGCGGGTCCTTCGCCAAAGTGATGCGAATCGGCCCGGCGCCGTGTTTCACCGCGTTGGTGAGGAGATTGTGGAGGACCTGTTTGACGTAACGGCAATCTGCGACGACCGCAAAATCATCGACGGCCAATAGCGTCACCGTCCGGCCGGTTTGTCCGGCCCAGAGTTGGTAATCATCCAATATTTCCTCGATGAACCGGCGCAGGGCGATCGGTTCGGGCCTCATGACGAGGCGCCCCTGATCGGCAGAGGCGAGAAGCAGGCACTGGTCGACATACTCGGAGAGGCGAGCAAGCTCTTCCTGAAGCGCTTCGGCCACCTCGGGGCGGATCTCGCTCGACGCATCCTCGACCTTGAGGCGCATGAGCGTGAGCGGCGTCCGCAACTCGTGCGCGACATTGGCCGAGTACTCGGTGAGCTGAGCGAACGATGTTTCCATGCGCGCGAGGAGGCCGTTGATGTTCGCCTCGATCGCCTCGAATTCGCGGTCGGCGCACGGAAGCTGCACGCGCTGCCGGAGGTTGCGGGCGTTGATCTCGGCGAGTTGGCGACTGAGATCGGCGACGGACGCGAGCGAGCGGTGCGCGAGCAGATAACCGATGCAGAGCGCGGAGACCGCCACCGGTAGCGCATAGATCAACGAGAGCCGCCACAGTTCGCCGGCGATGTCATCGACTTCCGACTCCGAGTAGCTGCCGTGGAGCCTCCAATCCGCGTGCTCGGGGTGCTTCCGCTCCCACCGTTCGTAACGCAACTCATGTCGCAAGTGGAGGTACGTGATCGAGGCAAACACCACCGTCACCAGCAGCACGCTGAGCGCGAACCATGCGGTCATCCGCCAACGCAGCGATTTCATGCGTCCGGCTCCTTCAAGGCGTAGCCGATCCCGCGCACCGTGTGGATCAGCGGCGGCAGCCCAGGCTTGTCGATCTTGGCGCGCAGGTAGTTCACGTAAACGTTCACGACGTTCGTGCCGGAATCGAAGTGCTGGTCCCACACATGCTCGACGATCGCCGTTTTGCTCACCGGCTTCGGCGCGGCCATCATGAGCAGCTCGAGCAACGCGAACTCGCGGTTGGTCAGCGCGATCCTCTGGCCGCCGCGTTCGGCGGCGCGCGCGAGGAGATCGAGTTCCAGATCGGCCACCCGCAGACGGTCTACCGGCTCCGCGCGCTGGCGGCGCAGCAGCGCGCGCAGGCGCGCCAGCAGTTCCACCATCGAAAACGGCTTCGCGAGGTAGTCGTCGGCACCGGCATCCAGCCCGCGGACACGGTCCTGCAATTCGTGGCGCGCCGTGAGGAAGATCGCCGGTGTGAGGATTCCCTTGCGCCGCATCTGGCGGATCGCGGTGAGGCCATCCTGCACCGGCATCATCACATCGAGGACCATCGCGTCGTACTTGTGGTTCTCGGCGAGCCAGAGCGCCTCGGCGCCATCCTGGGCGACGTCGACGGCGTAGCCGGCCTCGGAGAGTCCCCGGCGTACGTGCTCGGCCACTTTCGCGTCGTCATCGGCAATCAGTATGCGCATCGGCAGGATCAAAGGAGGAAGACGGCTTCGTTGCCAGCCTCGGCCGGTTCAGGCGTGGCCGGCTTCGTCCCGGATCAGGAGAAGCCGCAGGCCATTCAGGCAGACCAGCACAGTACTGCCCTCGTGCGCGACGACACCGAGCGGCATCGGCACGCGCGCCACCAATGTGGCCGTGACCATCACCAAGATGACACCAAACGCGAAGGTGAGGTTCTGCATCACGACGCGGCGTGCCCGCCGGCTCGCGTCGAGCGCCAGCACGATGTTGTTGAGGTTGTCGCTCATCAGCACGACATCGGCGGTTTCCATCGCCACATCGGTACCGGCGGCACCCATGGCGATGCCGATCTGCGCGGCGGCCAACGCGGGTGCGTCGTTGATTCCGTCGCCCACCATCGCCACGTGCCCCACGCTCTGGAGATCGCGCACGACGCGGACCTTCTCCTCCGGGAGGAGCTGCGCGTGCACCTCGTCGACACCGGCCTCGCGCGCGAGCGCCTGGGCGACGCGCTTGTGGTCGCCCGTGAGCATCGCGACGCGCTTCACGCCCAGTTTCTTGAGACGCTTGATCACAGCGACCGCGTCCGGCCGGAGCACGTCCGCGACGGCGAGGATACCCAGCACTTGCGCGTTTCCAGCCGCATCGAGTTCCCCGACGACGACGCACGTCCTCCCCTGGTCCTGCAATTCGCCGGCGTGACCGAGCGCGAGGTCGAGCCCCTTGCTCGCGCGCTCCTCGAAAAACCCCGGGCTGCCGATCGCAATGCGCCGACCGCGCACCACTGCCGCCGCGCCCTTGCCGGAGACGGACTGGAACCCGGTGGCCTCGAGCAACGGGATCCGCCGCTCCTCCGCCGCCGCGACGATCGCACGCGCGAGCGGATGTTCGGACTTCGCCTCCACGGCAGCAGCCAACTGGAGCAGCGTGATCGCATCGGGATCGGTGCACGCGGCGAACTCGCTCCGTTGGTTGCCGGTCACGATGTGCGTCACGCGCGGCTTTCCGCGGGTGAGCGTGCCGGTCTTGTCGAACGCGACGACGCTGATGCTCGCCATGCGCTCGAGATGCGCACCACCTTTGAAGAGCACACCGCGGCGCGCCGCGCCGCCGATGGCCGAGAGGATCGACGCCGGCGTGCTGATGATCAGCGCGCACGGCGAAGCCACGACCATCACCGTCATCGCGCGGTAGAACGTTTCGTGGAACGCGCGTCCGAGGAAAAAGTAGGGCACCACAATCAAGCCGAGCGTGAACACGAGCACGCCGATCGCGTAGTACTGTTCCGCCTGGTCGAGGAAACGCTGAGTCTGCGCCTTCTCGCTCTGCGCCTCCTCCACCATCTTGATCAGCTTCGCTATGGTGGAGTCCTTCGCGAGCTTGGTGACCTTGATCTCAAGCCCGCCGGTCTGGTTAATCGTGCCGGCGAACACCGGCGCACCGACGCTCTTCGACACCGGCATGGATTCACCCGTGAGCATCGATTCGTCGAGGGTGCTCGCGCCCTCCACCACCACGCTGTCCAACGCGATGCTCTCGCCCGGCCGGACGATCAGAATGTCTCCAACGATCAACTCCTCGACCGGCAACAGCTTCGTCTCGGCACCGCGGCGGCAGAGCGACTGTGTCGGCCGCAGCTTCATGAGCGAATTGATCGCGCGCCGGGTGCGATCGATCGCGTAAGCCTGCAGCACGTTGGAGAGCGAGAACAGGAAAAGCAGCATCGCGCCTTCGAACGGCGCGCCGACAAAGGCCGCACCAAGCGCGGCAAGCACCATCAACAGGTCGACATCGATCGTCCGCTCCTTGAGCGACTGCCAGCCGGCCTGCACGCCGAAGAAACCACCGGCGAAATACGCGAGCGCATAGCTGGTCCAACCCGCGGCGATAAGCCCGCCGCGCATCAGTCCCCAGCCCGCGATCATAAGCACGAACGTCGCCACAGTGCAGGTGATCTCCAGCCGGTCCCCGTGAAACCAACTGCTCCAGCCTCCAGCCACCCCCGGCGCGGGCTGCTCGTATTTCGTGACCGGCGCCCCGGTCGCGCGCACACGGTTCGCAAGTTCATCCCCGGTCAGGACCGCCTCGTTGTAGTTGATCGTCATGACTCCGCCGATGAAGGTCGCCGTCGCGCGCCGCACGCCGGCGATCTTCTCCGCTTTCCGTTCCAGCCGGATGGCGCAGCTCTCGCAGGCGCGGCCTTCCAGCCGAAGCGTGCATTTGGCGAACTCGCCTTCCGCAATCGGCGCGACTCGTTCGATCAGGCGTCCCAACGTCGCTTCGCTCGTCGTGTGCGGGACATAGTCGACCTCGATGCGGCGTGGTTCGGCGTGGATCTTGAGTCCGACGATTCCTGGGTGCGCGTCCAATGTCGCGTTCAGGGCAACGTCGCATTCGCGGGCTTTTTCGGCTTCGGGCGTCATATGGGAAACGGGGAGGTGTCAGTGCGGCGCACAGTGGCGTTGCTCAATCGTCGTCGTCATCGTCGCGGTCTTTGTGATCGCGGCCGGCTTCAGCGCCGCGCTCGGAGCGCTTTTCGTCGTCCTCGTTCTCACCGAGGCGAAGCGTCGCGCCGACGAGCGGCACGCGCACGGTGCCCGCCCCGGCGTCGTACCCGCGATAGAGCGCGACACACCAAGCTCCGATCGCGAGCGCGACGATCAGTCCCCCAAACGGTCGCGCCGAGCGCAACTCGCCCGCCGGCGGCGCGGCCATTCGCCCGGTGACCATCGCCGCGCCGATGTTCTCCCGCCGCGTGATCGTGTGGACCGCAATGCCGAGAAGATGCGCGCCGATCACCGCCAGGAGCGCGTAGGCGGCCACGGCGTGCACATCCTCGAACGCCTCGCCGCCCGCCCCGATTCCGGTCAGCACAATCAGCGGGACGAGCACAAACATCGCCACGGCCGCGAGCGCCGAGCCCGGGTTGTTTCCCGCGAATTCCGGTCGCCGGGTCTCGTGGAGCACAACGCTGCGGAAATAGCTCACCACCGACCGCGGACCGAGCGGGAACGATGTGAAGCGCGCGGAGCGCGAACCCACCACGCCGAGCACGAGCCGGACGGCCAAGACGAACACCGCCACCAGCCCAAAGAGCATGTGGAGGCGAAACAACGGGCTGCCGTCGTCAACCGTCAGCCCGATCGCCAGACTGGCGGTGAGCGAGAGGGCAAACGTCCAGTGGCAGATTCGCGTCGGTAGATCCCAGATCAGCGGTTTTCCGTTCATGGTAGGTAGAGTGCCGCCAGCCTACCCGACACCGCCTTAGGAAACGTGTACCCGCAGATTAGGATCTCCTAACCTGCCAGAACCCACCACACGGAGTCGGGGCGCCCGCCAGCGTTTTCCGCCCGTCGCCGCGCAGCGAGCGACCCGCTGACCGCGCGAGACGCAAACGAAACACCCGCCGGCTTGGAAGCGGGCGGGTGTCGGGATTGGCACGAATCGTTCGGCAGGGCCGCTCAGGCTTTCGCCGCCTCGGCGTAGGCCCATTCGAGCCAGGGGAAGACCTTTTCTACATCGGCCGTTTCGATGGTCGCACCGCACCAGAAACGCAGTCCGGGCGGGGCGTCCTTGTACGCGCCGCAGTCGAACGCGGCCTTCTCGCTCTCGAGCAGTTTCACCATCTTCTTCACCTGCTCGGGCGTCGCCTCGACGCTGAAACACACCGAGGTGCTGGAGCGCTGCTCCTTCTTCTCGGCGAGGAACTTGATCCACGGGTGCGTGGCGACGAAGCGCTCGAACGCCGCGAGGTTGGCCTCGGTGCGCTTGATGAGCGCCGGCAGGCCGCCGATCGACTTCGCCCAGGCGAGCGCATCGAGATAGTCCTCGTTGGCGATCATCGACGGCGTGTTGATCGTCGAGCCTTCGAAGATCTCCTCCATCAGCTTCCCGCCCTTGGTGAGGCGGAAAATCTTCGGCAGCGGCCACGCGGGCTTGTAGCTCTCGAGCCGCGCGACGGCGCGGGGCGAAAGGATGATCACGCCGTGCGCACCCTCGCCGCCGAGCACCTTCTGCCACGAGTAGGTGACGACATCGAGTTTCTGCCACGGCAGATCCATCGCGAAGACCGCGCTGGTCGCGTCACACAACGTGAGGCCCTCGCGGTTGTCGGGGATCCACTCGGCGTTCGGCACGCGCACGCCGCCGGTGGTGCCGTTCCACGTGAACACGCAATCGCGTTTCCCGTCGTACTGGCTCATGTCGGGCAGTTGCCCGTAAGGCGCGGTGAACTCGCGCACGTCGGAAAGTTTCAGCTGCTTGCGGATGTCCGTCAGCCAGCCTTCGCCAAACGACTCCCAGTGGAACACGTCGACGCCGCGCGCGCCGAGCATCGTCCACATCGCCATCTCGAACGCGCCCGTGTCGGACGCCGGCACGATGCCCACGCGGTAATCGGCCGGCAGGCCGAGCAACGCCTTCGTCTCGGTGATGGCCTTCGCCAAGCGGGACTTGCCGAGGCTGGAGCGGTGCGAGCGACCGAGGATATCGGTCGGCAGCGCGCTCAGCGCGTAGCCCGGGCGTTTGCTGCACGGGCCGGAAGAGAAGTTCGGGTTGGCCGGTTTGACCGTTGGCTTCATGGAGACGGGAGGTCGGTTGGTGGTTTCGGACGAAACGAAGCGCGGAGTTGAAAGACCGCCGCCGCCCGGCGCAATCCCGGTTTCGGCCGCGTCGTTCGCGATGCTCGCGCTCTCGCTTCCCGAACAACCAACGGCACATCACCGCGCCCGCCTCGCGCGCAACCGCTGCTTGTCGCGCCGACTTCCCTCACGTTTGCTCGCGCGGCCTTCATGCGCCTCGTCCCCTCCCCCTCTCGCCGGCGACGTCTGTTCGTCGCACTCGCCGTGTTCGCCACGGCCATGGCGCTGCTGCCTTGGTGGCGCAACCACCGGTACCTCCGCGATTTCATGGACTATGGACTCGTGATGTCGGCCGTCGCGCAGATCGAGGCGGGGCTGCGCCCGTACACCGATTTCGCCACACCGGTCCAAAGCGCCACCTTCTGGCTCAACGCCGTCGCCGAGTCGCTCTTCGGCGGCACGTACCAAGCGATGACATGGGGCAATGCCGCGCTGATCCTCGTCGCCCTGCCGCTGCTCGCCTGGTTGTTCGCGAGACGCTGGCCGTTATGGGCCGCAGTCCCGGTGGCGTGGGCGATCGTCGCCGGGAGCGCCAGCCAGCACACGATCATCTGGTACAACTCGCTCGGCGTGCTCTGCCTTGCCGCGGTCGCCGCCGCAGGCGCATTGGCGCCGGTGCTCGGTCGCGGTCAACTCGCGGTGCACGCGATCACCGCCGCGGCGCTTTGGCTCGGCGGCGCGAACAAGTTGAACTTCCACCTGGTCGCGCTCGCCATCGCCGTCGGCTGGCCGCTGCGAGCATGGCTCCTCGGGACGGCGCGCCTGCGCCCGATTCTCGCCACGCTCGCATTCATCGCCGGCTCCGGCGTGGCGCTGCCGCTCGCCACGGAGTTGCTCTGGACCGGCGCGACGCCGGCCGAGTGGTGGCACAACGTCGTCGGCCTGCCCGCCGCGCGCGCCGGGTATTTTCTCCGCCTCGCGGAGGCGAAGGCCTACCTGCAACCCATCCACGACTACTACGGCCCGCTCGCGCTGCCCCAGCTCGGGCTCGCGGTGGTCGTGATCGTCGCCGCCGTCGGCGCAGGACTCATCGGTTCGCGCAAGCGCCGCATCGACTGGTCCGTATTGGCAATCGCGGCACTGCTTGCCATCGCCGCCACCCTCGGGCTGCTCGCGACCAACCACGAGATCGGCTACGTCGCGCTCGCCGCAGGCCTGGCGCTGGTTGCAGCGCTGCAACTCGGTTTCGTCGACGGCCACCCGCGGTCCGCCCGTCTCGCAGTGTTGCTGGTTCTGCCGGCGGTGTGCTGCGGCGCGGTCGCGTCGTGGTCCGCGTGGCAGGGACAACGCTCGCAGTTCGGCCACTCGGCCTCCGCCCGCGCAGATTACCGCGACGGCGCCAGCATGAATCCGGAGCTTCGTTACCTCGCCGGCACGCTCGTGCCGCCCGAGTTCGCCAACGCGTTGGAGGTCGCCGCAAGCATCCTGCCGGCGAGGAACTCCGCCGGTTTGCGTCCGGTCCTCTACGGTCCCGGCCTCGAGTTCCTCGAACACGTTTGGCCCGCAACCAAGACTCGGGGGCTGCCGCTCTGGATCGCCGAAGGCACAACGTACGGCCCGCGCGAGAGCGCGCTGCTCAGCCAGCATCTGGGCGATCCGGAGAACGTCTCGCTCGCCCTCACCGCCACACCGTGGGAGCAGTGGCCTTCGCGTTGTTTCACGCAGCTGCGCTTCAGCTTCGTCATGCGCGAATGCGGCAGCGTCGCCCGCGCGTACCGCCGTCGCGAGCCCCACGAACCGGTGGCCGAGCCGCTCACGCTGCTGCACCTCATCGGCGGCAATCTCCATCCGGCGTTCGTCCGCAGCGGCCCGCTTGCGGAACCCTTCACCACGGCCGACGGCCGCAACTTCCTTGGTATGAGCCGCAGCGGAACGGTCTTTTCGTTCACCGCGCCCTGTAATCGCCTCGGTGGGGTCGCCGTCGTGCAACGTCTGCCGGACGCCCCCGCCGGGCCCGTCACCGCCGAACTGATTGTCCGCTACACCCGACCGGATGCACCGGAGCACGCGTGGCGACAGGCGGTCACGCTGCCCGCGGGCGTCGCCGAGACCGCCGTCGAGTACGCCGTCGATGCCCGCCAGCAACCGCTCGAATTCGCCGTCGAGATTCCCACCACGGCAGCCGGCACCATCTGCGCCGGCTGGTCCGGACCGCGCGTGCAGCATGCACAAGCCGACGACGCCGAACCGCAGGGGCTGCACGCGGCCCCTATCGCCGGAAGCTGGATCCACGATGACGCTACACCACAACTTCGACCCACCGGCTGGCGGCCCGACGCCGTTTTCCTGCGCGGTGCCACGCTCGATGGCGAGACGTTCACCCTCTCTGCCGGAGGCGAACTCTGGCTTCGCGCCGATCGGCCGCTGACCGAGCTCCTCGCGACCGCCTGGCTACCCTCCGAGGGGGCGGCCGGCCGTCTCCCCTATCTCCGACTCGTCTGGTACAAAGGCGGCCGGATCGAGTTGCTCACGCAGGCCGCTCTTCGCGCCGAGGACCGCCGACTCGAGCTCCGCGCCTGGTCGGCGGAGCCGGAGGGTTGGATCGGCCTTCTCGTCGATCCGTCGCCAAACACGCCCGCCACGCTCGTTCGGATCGACTCGGCGCGCCCCGCGCCCTAGCGATCGCTGCGCTCCATGGCCGAAACCTCCCTCTCCGCGCTCCTCGCCGTCGCGCTCGCACCGCGCGCTCCGCTGCTCACCGTGCCGCACGATGGCGTCGCGCGCCTCTTCAACGGTTTTCTCGAGGGCCGGCCCGAGCTCGTCGTCGAGGTGTACGCCGACACGCTCGTCATCCTCAACCACTCGCGCCCCGCGGACCTCGGCGCTGAGGCGGTCGCGGAGGCGCAGCGTTTCTACCTCGGCGCGCTCCCGTGGTTGCGCGCCGTGGTGGTGAAATCCCGTTACGCGCTCCCGCTCGACAGACGCTTCGACCGCAACGGTCTGCTCACGCACGGCGCCGCGCCCGCGCGCGAGGTCCGCGAGCACGGCGTGCGCTACACCGTCGAGCTGCTGCTCAACCAAGACACCAGCTTCTACCCCGACACCCGCCTGCTCCGTCGTTGGGCGCTCGATCACCTCGCCGGCGCGCGTGTGCTCAACACCTTCGCCTACACCGGCAGCCTCGGCGTCGCCGCGCTGGCCGGCGGCGCGCGCTCGCTCATCCAGCTCGATCGCACCCGCGGCTTCCTCGAGATCGCCCGCGTCTCGCACACGCTGAACAACCACACCGTCGGCCCCGAGACCTTCTGGGCCGGCGATTTCTTCGCCGCCATCTCGCGCCTGAAACGCGACCGCGCGCTCTTCGACTGCATCTTCCTCGATCCGCCCTTCTTCTCCACCTCGGCGCGCGGCACGGTGAACCTCGTCACCGAATCCCGGCGACTGATCAACAAGGTCCGCCCGCTGCTCGCCGACGGCGCACGACTCGTCGCCGTGAACAACGCCCTCTTCCTGCCCGGCGCGGACTATCGGAGCATTCTCGACGAGCTGTGTGCCGAAGGCTATCTCGCGCTCGAGGCGTTGGTGCCCGTGCCGGACGATTGCACCGGCTATCCTGCGACGCGCGTGCGCGAACTGCCCGCGGATCCGGCGCCGTTCAACCACGCCACGAAGATCGCGATCCTCCGCGCCAAGCGAAAGGACGCCGCCTCCGCGGCCCCGTGAAACGCCTCCGCCGCGCTGCGCCACACCG
The DNA here is from genome assembly GCA_035299125.1 of Opitutaceae bacterium. Lineage (GTDB taxonomy): Bacteria > Verrucomicrobiota > Verrucomicrobiia > Opitutales > Opitutaceae > CAJCBL01. Next base: position 7,627 of record DATGXA010000220.1, on the reverse strand, counting down.
TGGTTGCCACGCGTCCGTTCGTCGCCATCTGCACCACCGAGCATGAAACCCGTCCTGCAATTCGTCTTCGTCTTCCTCTGGGTCACCGCCGCGATCACGAGTGTCGGGGCGATTCTCGGCGCGGCGATCTGGCCGCTCGTCGGCCTCTGGGCGGGCACACAGAAACAGCCATGGGAGCTCGCCCTCGCGGGCGGCCGCGACCTCGGCTTCTACTTCTTCGTCTGGGCGCCGGGCACCGCCATCGTGGTCGCCACGATCCGCGAGTACCGCCGGCGCCATCCCACGGCGTAAGTGTGCCAAGCAACGTCGGTCGGGCTTCACGCCGGACCTTGCCCTCAGAGCAGCAGCAACAACCCCGCGACGACCAACGCGACACCGCCGGTGATGACCGCGGGCCAGAACCACTGCATCCACGGCGCGCGGTGGCTCCAGAGTTCGATGACGTAGATCATGCGCCGCGCCTCAGCGTTCGCCGGATCCTGCTGGTACAGCTGTCGCCAGACCGGGAGCGCCGTCCGGTAGTCGCCCGCGCCGGTGGCGAGCGCGGCGTACGCCTGCAACAACAGCGGGCTCGCGGGCGGCACGCCGCCGGGAGCGAGCACCGCCATCGCCTCGCGCAGCCGCCCGCGCCGGGCGAGCTGCTGCGCGCGCAGGAGCACCAGTGAGGCCTCGAGGTTTTCGGTTCCAGCGTCAGCCATGATGCGCGCTCAACCGAGGATGCTGGAACCGTAGCCGCGCTGGACTTCCTCCAGCGTCTGTTGCGGCAGCAAATCCTGCAGACTGAAAACAACCTCCTTGAGCGCGGGCGTGTTTTCCTGCGCCACGGCGTCGCGGCCCTGGCGGATGAGCTCCTCGGCGCGCGCCGGATCGCTCATCTGCGGCTGGCAGGCGACGAGGCTCTCGAAATGAGTGACCCAGAACGCGGCTTGCCGGAAGAGGATCGCGGACGACACATCCTCGATCTCCGCCTTCTTCGTGCGCAAGCGGGTCGCGTTCTTCTCCATGATCATCTGCGCGGCCTGTTCGCGGAGCGTGCGCGAGCGCGCCTTTTCCTCGTTCGTGCCGTTTTGCAGCGCGAGCGTGTCGAGCTCGGTGAGCTTCACGTCGACCTCCTTCACAAGCGACGGCCAGGTGGCGCGGTCCTCGATCTCGTCGAGGCGGATCTTCCAGTCGAGGATCTCGCGCTCGACGCGCAGCATGGCGTCGAACTCCGCCTTCTCGTGGTTGAGCACGGAGTCGATCTCCTGCGTCGTGGCCGAAGACTCGTGGTCCTGCAGCGCGGCTTGCACGGTCTGATCCTCGGCGAGGTGCGGGTTCTCGCGGAGCGCGGCGAGACGTTTGCGCTCCCGCGCCCATTCGGCGCGCAGCACGGCGATGTCGGGCTGGCGCACCTTGCCACCGAGCTCGATTTTGGTGGGAAATTCCTCGTCGAGCAGCGGCACGTAGGCGACGACCTTCAGCATGCGCGAGGCGTCCATCGCGAACGTCACCTCGATCTCGCAACCGGCCGGGATGTCGCGCTTCACCTTCTCGGCGGAGATGTCGAGTGCGCCGATGAGGATGTTGCGGTCGGCGAGGTCGCGGTTGCCCTCGACGATCGGGATGCGCAGCACGCTGCCCGACTCGCCCACGCGCAGGCCGAACGCCGTGCGGTACGTGCGCGTGCTCTTCGCCGGCAGGCCCTGGCCCTTGCTGAAATGCACGCCGATGCGGTTGTCCGCCATGGCAACGCCCACGTTGTTGATGATCGGCTGCTCGTCGACGACGACGCCCATCGTGTAGGCGAACTCGCCCGGCTCGCATTCGCAGAGGCTGCCGGTCGGGTCGCGCAGCTCGAGGGTGAACGTATTCTGGATACCCTTCTCGGCGCGGACGTTGAGCTGGAACGCGGCGCTCTCGTTGAGGGTGATCTTGCCGCTGCGCCACTTGCTCTGCTGGTTCGCGACCTCGAGCGTGTAGCCCACGACCGAACCGCCGGCGGGCAGCGTGATCCGGCCGCCCACGAGCGGATCCGGCTCGGAGCCGACGGGCTTGTAGATGAGCTCGACGCTAAACCGGCCCGGACGCGACGGCGCGCGCACGGTGGCCTGGTTGCCGCAGATGCGCTGCGTGCCGGCGAACACCGCGGCGCCACGCGCAACGACCGTGAGCGGGTCGACGTTGAAATCGAACGGGATCGCGAGCCGCTGCTTCACGATCGCGCGGAAGTACGGCGCGAGCGTGGGCCCGCCGACGAAGATCAGCCGCTCGACCGCTGCCGGTCCAAGATCCTTCTCGGCCAGCACGCGCTGCGCGATCGACACCGCCTTGTTGATAATCGGCGTGGCGACGCGCGTGATGTCCTGGCGCGTGAGCTCGGTCTCGAACGTCACCGTCTCGCCGGAAACGTTGCGCAACGTGGCCTCGACCATCGTCGTCTCGCGGCGCGAGAGATCGATCTTCGCCGCCTCGGCCGCCGCCTTGAGGCGGATGAGGTCGTAGCGGAAACGTTCCACGCCGCGACGGAACTCCGGCGTGCCGAACTCCTTCGCCACGCGCGGCGCGAGCAATTGCTCCACGATCGCCCAGTCGATGTCGGAGCCGCCGAGGAAGTTGTCGCCGCCATGGTTGACAACGCTCATCGTGCCGTCCTCGGAGCGGATCAGCGCGGCGTCGAACGTGCCGCCGCCGAAGTCGAAGACCATCCAGTACGCCTTCGTCTCGATGCGCTGGAAACCGTAGGAGAGCGCGGCCGCGACCGGCTCCTGGAGCAGCAGCGCGGTGCGGAAACCGGCGAGCTCGGCGGCGCGCTTGGTCGCCTCGCACTGGTGAAGCTCGAACGCCGCGGGCACGGTGATCACCGCCGCGGAGATCTGCTCGTTGCGCTTCTGGGCCACGTCGCCACGCAGCGACTTCAGCACCTCGGCCGAGAGATCCTCGGGGCGCATGCGGCGGCCGCTGGCGCGAAACACGTACTCGTAGCCCGTGCCCATGCGGCGCTTGAACTCGAGGTGCAGGTCGCCCTCGGCGCGCTCGTCGCCCACCTTGGCCCGCGCGCTGTGGCCGACCCAGAGGTTGCCGTTGCGGTTGATGTAGACGGCCGACGGCGTGATGTCCGCCTCGAGATTGTTTTTGATGATCTCGGTGCCCGTGCCGGAGACGACTGCGATGGCGCTGTTCGTCGTGCCGAGATCGATGCCGAAGTCGATGGTGTTTCTGCTCACGGTTGGTTGGACGGGGTTGCGGGAATGCCGACGATGACTTCGCCCACCTGCAGCAGGCGGTCCTGCCAGAAAACGGCCGGGCGCACGGCCTCGATGACCGTGTCGCGGACGAGTTCGGGCGTCGGCTGGAAGGAAAGGACTTTGACCGGCAGGCCGGCGTCGTAGGGCTGGTCGAGCCAGTCGCTCAGTCGCACGCCGAGGGCGCCGAACGCCTCCATGGCGCCCTCGATATGACGATACAGGCGGCGCGTCTCCTCGCGGGGTTCGCCGGTCTTCGCGTCGATCATGCGCATCTTCGCGCGCCACACGTGCGTCGCCAGCGCGGCGAGCGCCTCGTCGTGCGGGTTAGCCGGCTCGACCGGCGCAGCGGGGCCGGTGGCCTCGGCGGGTGCAATCGGCTCAGGCGGGACGGGAGCAGGCGGCGGCGCGTTCTTCAGCGCCTGCACCTCGGCAAGGGCCTTGTCCAAGGGGGCCTCGGGCAGACGGGCGAGCTTGCGGGGCTCCGTCGCCATCAGCAGTTGCAGCATGCCGGGGTCGTTCATGATTCGTCGTTGGGCGGGGTACCGTTGGCGAGAGCGTCGATCACGTGGCCTGCGATCGCCGCGTTCCAGACATCGGCCAGGGCGAAACGCTCGGAGTCGCCGACGTCGCCGGCCCGGAGGACCACGAACTCGCCGTCATCGAGCGCATGCGCGATCTCGGAGTAAGGCACGGGCGAATCGCTTGGCCAGTTGAAACTCCGTTCGGTGAACACCAAACCTTCGCGACGCAGCTGCGCGGGCCCAAGCGGCACCGTTTCGCCACGCTGCACCCACTCCACAAGCCGCGCGATCAGCCCGGGCACGACGATGGCGTACAGCGCCTCCAGCACCTGTTCGTATGCGCGCGTGGGTTCCTCGCAGCCGGCGCCGAAGAGGTTCGTCTCGTCGAGCGTCACCACGGTCTCGGCACTGCACCAGGCGATCCGGTGGCAGCGCGGCGCGCCCTCGGCCTCCGCGACGCCGTAACGCAAGCCGGTGATCTCGTCGGGCGCGAGCGCCACGCCGTCGAACTCCAGCCGCGTGGGATCGAGTTCGAGCAGGTGGCCGCCGAACTCGAGCCGCAGCTGATTGCCGCCGAAAGCGCGCAGCGGCACGCCCTCGACCGCGCCCCCGCCCAGCCCCGCTTCCGCGGCGATCGCGGTAGCCTCGCCGCCGAGCGCCGCGACCTCGCTCCAGAGCGGCAGCTCGCTCTGCACCGGCTTCTTCTTCCGGGAGACTCTGCCCGCTGCTGCGCCGCCGCCGGCGGCATTCTCCGTGTTTTCGGAAACCGCGTCCGTGGGCGCCGCGCGGTCGCCCTCGCCGGCGCGAGGCTCGGCCGCGGGAGCGATCGGCATGGGCACCGACTCGGCGAGCGCGGCGACCTCGGCGGCGGCCTGCGCGTGCTCGGCGGCGAACTCGCGCGCCTTGCGGCGCACGATCTCCAGCAACAACTGCTCGCGTTCGCGGGAAAGCGCGGCGCGCTCCGCACCCTCGGAGATCTCGGCCGCGGTCGCCAGGGCGCGCGCGGCGAGATCGAAGTTCTCGAGCTGGTAGCAGGCGGCGTGGGCCAATTCGCGCAACGCGCGGCGCACGTTGGCGAGATAGTCGGTGCGGGCGCGGGCGCCGAGCTCGAGCCGTTCCACGCCAGGCACGAACTCCTCCAGCAACAACCGGTACGCGGCCTCGAACTCCGCCGCCTCGGCGGTCTCCGGGCCGGCCGCGGGATCGACGGACGGCAGCTTCTCGACGATCGCGTTGCCGTGCAGGATGTCCGCCGTCTCCTCGAGACGGCGACGCACCTCGGGCGTGGCGGCGAGCGTGGTGAGATGGGTGAGCCACGGGAGCACGCCGCAGCTGTCGAGCGTGCGGCGCTGGTAGGCGATGATGCCTTCGAGCGCGGCGTCGACGACGCGCGTGCTCACCTCGCGGTAGATCTCCGATTCGCGGCCGCAGATCGTCTCGATCACCTCGAGTTCGTCCGCCGCCTCGGCGAGCAGCCCGGCCGTGAGCGCGAGGCCCACGGAGCCGTCGCCGGTGAGCCGGCGCGTGGTGTCGCGCAGGAGGAGATCGACGCCCTGGACGACCTTGCCGATCGCGCCCTCGAGAGCGCGTTCGGCGCGGGCGGGCACATCGTGCACTTGGCGCGCGAACCGCACGTGCGCGGTGGCCTCATGCCACTGCGCCTTCTGCGCGCGGGCGATCGCGAGCGAGGCGTGGATACCGCAGAACGCGTCGGGCAACGTGCCGCGCATGGCATCGAGCAGGCCGGCGGGCAGACGCGCGTCGTTGAGCAGGAGGATGCGTTGGCGGACGAGTTCCCAAAACTCGCCGCTCGCGCGCACCTGCGTCCACTCCTCGATCGAGGCCTTCCACCACTCGGTGGTTTCCTCCTCGATCGCGCCGCCGTTGCGCTCGACCTCGAGCGCGGCGAGCTGGTGGAAGATCGCGAGATTGTGCACGGCGACGATGCGCCCGGCCGCGGCGTCGTTTTGCCAGCGCAGGAACGCCGCGTCGGCATCGCCCGCGAGCAGCGCCTCCATCGCGGGATCGGCGCCATCGTCGGGATAGCTCGCCGGCCAGAACCAGAAGAACTCGTGGAGCAGGCGCGTGAGCGTGTCCTTGAGTTGTTGGGCGGAATCGCGGAGCTGCTCGGCGGAGGGCGGCGGGTTCGGCGCGAAGGCCCAGTTGAACTCCGGCGCACCGAGCTCGACCGAGAGGCGGAGCTGCTCGAGCCGGCGCTGGATGTCGCGCGGACCGGCGAGCGCGGAGAGCCCGAGCCGGCGGAACGGCGTGCACGAGTGGAGCGTCGTCGTCGCCACCGAAACCAACGGCGCCCACGGGACACGCAACGTCTGCGGCGTCGCCTCAGCGGCGGCTTCTCGGTCGGCAAACGCGTCCTCGGGCATGTGGGGGTTGGTGGTGAAGCGGGGGCGGTGTGGCAAACTCCGCGCGCCCCGATTGCTCGCTCGTTGGGAGGAGAGTGCGGGCCGGCGACGATCAGCCCGGAGGCCAGGCCATCGGACGCTGGCCGAGCAGATGCACGTGGAGGTGCGGCACGGATTCACCGCCGTGCGGGCCGTTGTTGATCACGAGACGGAAGCCCTGCGCAAGCTCGAGTTTCTTCGCGACCGCGGCCGCGGTGAGCAGCAGGTGACCGAGCAACGCCTGATCGGCGGCGGAGGCCTCCGCGATGCGCGGGATCGGTTTCTTGGGAAACACGATCACGTGCACCGGCGCCTGGGGTTGGATGTCGTGGATCGCGAGACAGAGCTCGTCCTCGTGGACGATGCGGGCGGGGATCTCGCGGGCGATGATGCGCTCGAAGATGGTGGCCATGGTTTCTGCCGCGCACTTCAACGGCTCGCGTCCGGCGAGTCGAGGCCGCAACACGTCTCCATCCGCTAGAAAAACATCAACTGCGCGCCGCCACGTGGCCCGGCGCTTCAGCCCGGCCGGCAGGCCCGGTCCGGGGGTTCCTGCTGGAGTCACCCGGTGGCGCTTGCGGGGCGCATCGCATCCCAGATTTGCGGCATCCTTCGGCGAGGGCTGAAGCACCCCGCCACCCGGCACCGCGGGTCAACTACAGGAACAGCAGCGTGAGGTTGGCCCGCTCGCGTTTGCGCGCGACGGCGAGCGCGGCGAGGAAATCGAGCACCTCGCGGTACGCGGCCTGACGCCGCTCCGTCCAGCGCCGGCCGGGCGGGCAGAACGTCGCGTGGAGGTTCGTGATCAACAACGTCGCCTCCGGATATGGCGCGAGGCGCTTGAGGGCGTCGAGCACCTGCTGGCGCGTCCAGAGCGAGTCGGCCGGCGCTGGGCTCTGCGCGGCGTCGCAGTGCGCGAAGCCATGCTGCGGCTGCACGTCCTCGCCGGTGAACTTGCGTTGCAACGCCTGCACGGCGGCGGCGAAGGCGGCCGGCGTGATCGCGGCGGCGCTGGCGCCGGCGACCGCCACGGCTCCGGTCTCGGCGAGCGCCTGCTCGATGCCGGCCTTGAGCTGCTGCGCGAGGTAGAGGTCCTGCCCGGTCACGCCGGCGAACACGGCATTGAGGAGGTGCAACGCGGGGAGTTCGTGGGGCACGCTCATGGGGCGGCGCGGCGTTCAGGGCTGCTTCTGTTTCACGAGGCCGCGGAGCTCGTCCATGAACTCGTTCACGTCGCGAAACTCCTTGTACACGCTGGCGAACCGCACGTACGCGACCTTGTCGATCAGGCGCAGCCGCGCCATGCAGGCCTCGCCCACTTCGCTGCTCGGGATCTCGGTGCCGAACTTCTCCTCAAGCTGGTCGACGATGTCCTCCACCGCCATGTTGATCTGCTCGAGGTCGACCGGGCGTTTGTGGCAGGCGGCGCGGATCGCCCGCACGAGCTTCTCGCGTTCGAACGGCTCGCGGCGGCCGTCAT
>DATGXA010000219.1:0-4458 GCA_035299125.1 Opitutaceae bacterium | reverse complement strand
GTACCGGAAACGGTCGTCGTGCCCGCCGCGACCACGGTAGCCGTCGCCAGGTCGTCGTTGGCCGGAGCCGCCGCGACTGCATACGAAAATGTGCCGTCGTAGGTGGCCTTGTCCGCCTTCACGATCGTGGCGCTCAAGGTCGTCTCCGTCACACCCGTCGGCACCGTCGCCACCGCCGAATAGACACCGTCGCCCACTGCCCGATCAGGCGCGATCCCGTCGTCGTGAAACGTCACGACCGATCCACCGCCAAGCGCACCGGTGACGGCCGCCCCCAGGATCGGAGCCGCATCCGTCACGACCAAGAACAAGCTTTCCGTTTTCCCCGCCCGCAACGGCACCTGCACCGCACTGCTGCGCACCTCCAGAATTCCGTCCTCGGCGATCGTCAGCGCACGGTAGGCATCCACCGCACCACCCGACCACGAATAGCTGCGCAACGCCGCGACCTCACGGGTGGAGCAGAGGAGTCTGTTCCGGAGCTCCGTCGCCGTGAGCGCCGGATAACGAGCGAGCAGCAGCGCCGCCACGCCGGCGACGTGCGGGGTAGCCATGCTCGTGCCGTTGAAACTCGCGTAGGCGCTGTCGCCGCTCGCGACCGACGAGTAGATGTCGACACCCGGCGCCGCGAGGTCGACACGACTCAGGCCCGTGTTGGTGAAACTCGCCAGCTGGTCGCTGCGATCCAGCGCGCCGACCGAGACGATGTTGTCGACGTCGTAACAGGCCGGATAGAAATCCCATCGGTCCGCATCCATGCCGGAGTTGCCCGCCGCCGCGAGAAACAGGCAGCCCTGGTCGCGCGCGGTCTTGATCGCGTCCTCGAGCGCCTGGCTGTAGCCGCCACCGCCCCAGCTGTTGCTCAGGATGCGCACGCCCTTTTCCAACGCGTATTCGATGCACTTGATCGCATCGCTGGTGGCACCGGAACCGCCGGCGCCGAGAAATTTCAGGCCCATCAGGCGGACATTCCAGCACACGCCGACGATCGGGCCGGCGTCGTTCGCCGAAGCTCCGATCGTGCCGGAACAATGGGTGCCGTGGTTGTTGTCGTCCATCGGATCCCCCGAGCCGGTGATCGCGTTGATCCCGTGCACGTCGTCGATGTAGCCGTTGCCGTCGTTGTCGATGCCGTCGCCGGGAATCTCATCGGGGTTCACCCAGACCTGCGCCGCGAGGTCCTGGTGCGTGTAGCGGATTCCCGTGTCGATCACGCCCACAACCACCGCGCTCGAGCCCGTGGTGATGTCCCACGCCGCCACGGCGTCGATGTCCGCGCCGCTCACACCGCCGCCCTGCCCCGTGTTGCGCAAGCCCCAGAGGGTGCCGTCCGCAAAAGCCGCGTCGCTCGGCAGCGCCGTCGCGTACTGGATGTAGTCGGGCTCCACGTAATCGTACAGCCCGGTCGCCGTGAGCGCCGCGAGATCGGCCTCGATCTTGGCCTGCCGCGCGCCCGCGGAACGACTGCGCAACTGCGTGGCTGCGCTCGCCGAGGGTCGCAACGCCGCGATCCGTCCCGAACGCATCGCCTCGACCCGCGAAATTCCCACAGCGGCCGGCTGGCGTGCGGCGAGCGCGTTCTCCGCCTGCGCGTCTCGGGGCAGTCTCGTCTTCAGCCGGACCAGATATTGTCCCGGTACCACGGCCCGGCCGTTGAACAACACCTCGTCACCTCTCGTCCGCGTGACCGGTATGGGACCGCCGGAAGGTGCCGTCTGAGCGCCGAGGCCCGACGCAGACAGGACGGCTCCGATCAACACGCAGGACACCAATACGGGGAAACGACGAAGCATCTTCGACACGTTCATGGACAGGAGGGGTTTGCACTGCCGTCTCGAGCACCCAGCTCCGACGGATACGAGCATCAACCGGATTCACCTCCTCATCGGCGACTCCCAAACCCACCTCCGGCCCGTTTATTAGGACGGTGCCGCCCCGGATTCAGAAACGCTCATACCGCTGCCGCTGGCCCGGTGGCGTCACGCGCGGGGAGCGACGCCGGACCTACTCCGTCCGCCAGGCGCGGCGCATGCCGACGGTCGCCAAGGCGAGGCTGATCAGCGAACTTACCGGCATCGCCACCGCCGCCACGAGCGGGTTGATGTGCCCCGCGAGCGCGAGCGACACCGTGCCGGCGTTGTAGCAGACAGCGAAAACGAAGACCCGGCGCAACGCCCGTCGCCGCAGCTCCGCGACCGCGAACAACCGTCGCACGCCGCGCAGCCCGCGCCCCAGGTAGTAGAAGTCACATTTGCGCTCGAGCATCCCGCGATGGATCACCGGCGTGCCGCGCGCGAAGGCGGCGTCGAAGGCGAGGCTGTCGTTCGCGCCGTCGCCGAGCATGAGCGTGTCGCGCGCCTCGTGGGTGAGCACCCAGTCGCGTTTTTCTTCCGGGGTGAGACCGCCCAGCGCGTTCTCCGCCGGCACGCCGAGCGCCGCGGCCAACGTGGAAACCTTCTCCGGTCGGTCGCCGCTGAGAATAAAAACCTCTCGCCCTTCGCGCTGCAACGCCGCGATCTCCGCCCGCGCGTCGCTGCGCGCCGACTCCTCGAAACGGAACGACGCGAGCCCGCGGCCGTCGTGCGCGAAGCACGCTTCGCTGGATTGCGGACTGCGGATTGCGGATCGCGGATTGGCGAACTCCGGCCGACCGAGCGCCCACTCGCCATCTTCGGCGCGCAATCGCACGCCCTGACCGACGACCTCCTCGATTACCGCAGCCGCGGATTCGCTTTCCGGATTCCGCATTCCGCAATGATCCGGCGTCCACGCCAGCGCCTCCTGCAACGCGCGCGCGGTCGGGTGCGGATTGTCCCGCACGAGTTGCCAGAGCCGCCGGCGCTCCTGCGGCTCGAGCGACCCGAGCACCTCCGGATTCGCGAGCACCGGCGTCTCGAGCGTGAGTGTGCCGGTCTTGTCAAAGATCGCCTTCCGCACGCCACGCAGCCGCGGAAACAGCGATAGCTCCCGCACGAAGACTCCATGCCGCCGCATCGCCGCGACCGCCAGTTCCTCCACCAACGGAAACGCCACGCCAATGCCGCAGGGGCACGACGCAACAAGCAGCGCGACCGTCACGTGCAACGCCTTCAACCCGTCGCCACCGATCCACCACCACGCCGCGCCGCCGCACAAGGCGAGGAGCAGGATCACCGCGAGATAGCCGCGCACGATCCGCTCCGCGCGCTCGTGGCGGAAGCCTTGCGCGCCGCTCGTCGCCAACAGGCGCGCGAGCGCCGAATCACTCCACGGCTCGCCCGCCTCGAGCCGCAGTTCATGCAGGCTCACGCTCGTCGCGCCCGCCGGCACCGTCTGGCCCGCAGCCACCTCGCGCGGCTCGGGTTCGCCGTTGATCCACTCGGTCGTCACTGTCGCGGCGCCGTCGAGCAACCGCGCCGCCACCGGCACGACTTGTCCCGCGCGCAGGCGGAAAACCATGCCGCGCCGCAGCGTCGACACCGCGCGCCGCACCACGGTCCCCGCCTCCTCCACCAGCACCTCCGCCGGGTCGCGCGTGAGCGAGAGCAATTGCAGGCGGTTGCGCTCGATCGCCGTCTCCTGTGTCCAGCGACCCACGAGCATCAGAAAGCTGAACACCGCGACAAAGTCGAAGTACACGAGGTGCTCGTGCGCGCCGAGCCAGCCGTACAACGAACCGGCGTAGCCGATCGCCAAGCCGAGCGTGATCGGCACGTCGAGGTTGATGAAGCCGTGCCGCAGCGCGCCCCACGCGCGTTTCGCGAAGAAGCTGCCGCCGGTGAGCAGCCCGGCCGTGGCGAACGCCGCCTGCAGTCCCTCGAAGAGCGGATAGAACTCCGAAGTGCGCTCGAGCCCGAGGTACGCGGGCAGAGCGAAGATCATCGTGTTCATCGCAAACGCCGCCGCGAGCCCCAGCCGCAACCGCAGTCCCTGCGCCACATCCGCGCCGGGTTTCTCCCCGGCTGGACCGACGAGATAACCGAAGGCCTGCAGCTCGCGCGCAAACGCCACCGCGTCGAACCGGCCGGGCTCCCACCGCCAGAACAACCGCCCCTGCGTGGCGTTGATCTCGATGCGCACCGCACCGGCGCATCGCCGGAAAAGCCGCTCGATCAGCCACACACAGCCGACGCACGAAATCCCCTGCACATCGAGCACGAGCTCGGCCGTTTCCTTTGGTTCGCCCGACGGTTCCTGTTCCGCCGCCGCGATTGCCTCGGCGAGCCAGCCGTAGTCGCGCGGCTGAAACACCGCACTGCTGGCCGGCGACACCGCGCGGTCCTTCAGTTCGTAGAAGCGATCCAGCCCGTCGCGCACAATCTGCGCGTGCACCGCCGCGCAGCCGGGGCTGCAGAACTCGTCGTGGCCGCCGGTGGGCGTGAAGGCGGTGCCGCAATGTTTGCAGACAGCGGTGCCGCCAACGTGGGAAGTCGGTTTCATGGGCGTGGGTAGCGTCGCCGCAGAGCGACGCGCCGAGCG
>DATGXA010000218.1:0-4688 GCA_035299125.1 Opitutaceae bacterium | reverse complement strand
GGGCGGCTCGGCGGGCCTCTCGCACTCGCACATGGATGCCGGCTCGTTCGTGCTCGAGGCGGGCGGTGTACGCTGGGGGATCGATCTCGGGATGCAGGATTACGAATCGCTCGAGTCGCGCGGGATCGATCTGTGGAACCGCCGGCAGGATTCGCCACGCTGGCACGTCTTCCGGCTGAACAACCACAGCCACAACACGCTCACGCTCGGCGGCCAGCTCCACCGCATCGACGGCTTCGCGACGTTCACCGCGTTCTCGGCCGAGCCGCCCGCACTGAGCGCAACCATCGACCTTTCGCCCGTATTCGCCGGACAAGCCGAACGCGCGACACGCCGTTTCGAGGTCCGAGACAACACGCGCGTGATCGTCCGCGATTCGCTCGACGGTCTGGCGCCGGGCGCCGCCGTTCGCTGGACCATGGCGACACGGGCCGCCGTCGAGTGCGACGGCACACATGCCATGCTCCGACAGGACGGCCGCACCTTGCGCGCCACTCTCGGCGCTGCGGCCGGCGCACGTTTCTCTGCGCACCCCGCGACGCCTCCACACGACTTCGACACACCGAATCCAGGCGTAACGTTGCTTCTCGTCGACACCACCGCCCCCTCTTCCGGCGCGCTTGAGATCGAAGTGGAACTCGCGCTGGCCGACTAGACTCTACCGGCAGCACCATGCACGAGGTCCTCACCTTCCTCACCCGCCTCTACACGCAGCAACCGTGGATCTATCTCTCGTGGCCGGCGGCGGCGATGGTGCTCGGGACATTCCTCGTCACCGTCTGGCCCGCCGCGGCGCAGCGCCTGGGCATCGTGCCGCGCACCGGTTCCGGCACGGTCGGTGTCGTCGCGTCACCATTCCTTCATGCCAACGCCGCACACCTGCTGGCCAACCTTCCGCCGTTCGTCGGCCTCGGCTATCTGGTGCTCCGGCGCGATGAGGCGCACTTCCCCGAGATCGCCGGCACGATCGCGCTCGCGACCGACCTGCTGGTCTGGCTCGCCGCGCGCAAGGCGGCGCATGTCGGCATGAGCGGCGTGATCTTCGGATTCCTCGGCTATCTCGTGGCAGTGGCGTGGTTCACCCGCACCACGCCCGATCTCCTCGTGGGCGGTGGTGTGCTGCTCTTCTACGGCGGCATGCTCGCCGGCGTGGCGCCGGTGCGTGGCAGCACGTCCTGGGAATCCCACCTCTTCGGCCTCCTCGCCGGCCTCGCCCGCGCATGGTGGGACCTGGGGTGAGGAAGGTTCAGGCAGCCGGGAGGACAAGCGGCGAGCGCGGGAAATCCAACTCGACGTTCACTCCCGCAAGTGACCGATGGCGCGCGCCGATTGATGGATCTCACGCCCCTCGATCCGCCGATCAACCACGTCGTCACAGCCAAGCCGACCGCCCCGACGCCCGCCCCCAGCGAGGGACGTGCAGTCACCAAGTCAACCATTGGTTGACATGCCGCAAAGGGTCACGCCAGCTCGGGGACGGGGATGTTCGCCGCGCAGTGGGCGCCCCAGATCGCGGAACAAGAAAGGCCGGGGTTTGTGGCCCCGGCCTCGGTAATCACTCGCGTGGTCCGAATCGTTCCGTTCTGAGTCGGTGCGTTCCAGATTCTCCGGATCGATGCCGAACTCGGAGCGCTCACGCGCTCCGCTACGGCGGAAACCGTCGCTCAGGCGGCGAGATACGGCAGCTTCTTCGCAAGCTCCTGCACCTGCGGGGCGCCCTCGAGCAGCTCGCCGATCGCGTCCCAGCGGCCGTTGACCAGAGCGTCGCGGGCGGAGTCGCGCTGCGTCGTCTTGATCTTCTGGTTGCCGAAACGGACCTCCTGCGCGGCGACGTCGACGACGATCTCCAACTGCGGGTCGGCCTCGATCGCAGCGGCGATCTTGGCGATGTCCTCGCGGCTGGCGTTCACGCACGGGATGCCGAGCGTGGTCGAGTTGCCGAAGAAGATCTCGGCGAAGTTCTCGGCGATGATCGCGCGGAAACCGTACTTCTGGATCGCCTGCGGCGCGTGTTCACGGGAGGAGCCGCAGCCGAAGTTGGCGCCGGAAAGCAGGATCGTCGCGCCTTGGAAACGCGGCTCGTTGAGCGGGTGCTGTTTGTTCGAGCCATCCTCGTTCTTGCGGACGTCGAAGAAGACGAATTCGCCGAGACCGTCGAACGAGACGCACTTCATGAAGCGCGCCGGGATGATGCGGTCGGTGTCGATGTCGTTGCCGGGGACGAACACGCCGCGGCCGGCGACCTGGGTGATTTTTGCGAGAGCCATGAACGGAAAGGTTATGGGTTATGGGTCTTGGGTACTGGGCGGCTCGGTGGATCAGCCCTTGACCGCGAAGACTTCGCGGGCGTCGGCGACGTGGCCGGTGAGCGCGGCGGCGGCGACCATGAGCGGGCTCATGAGGATCGTGCGGCCGGTCGGGCTGCCCTGGCGGCCCTTGAAGTTGCGGTTCGACGAGCTGGCGGAGACCTGGTCGCCGACGAGCTTGTCGGGGTTCATCGCGAGGCACATCGAGCAACCGGCCTCGCGCCACTCGAAGCCCGCCTCGGCGAGGATCTTGTCGATGCCGAGCTTCTGGCACTGGAGCGCGACGACCTGCGAGCCGGGCACGGCGATGGCCTTGATGCCGGCGGCGACCTTGCGGCCCTTCACGTACTTGGCGACCTCCTCGAAATCAGAGAGGCGGCCGTTCGTGCACGAACCGAGGAACGCGACGTCGATCTTCGTGCCCTTGATGGGCGCGCCGGCCTGGAACTTCATGTACTCGAGCGCCTCGACGATCGAGGACTTCTCGTCGGCGGAGGCGGCGGACTCCGGCTTCGGGATACACTCGCCCACGCCGATCGCCTGGCCGGGATTGATGCCCCAGGTGACGGTCGGCTCTATGGTGCCGGCGTCGATCTTCACGACGTCGTCGTACTTGCAGCCCGCGTCGGAAGCGAAGGACTTCCAGCGCGCGACGGCGGCGTCCCACTCGGCGGCCTTCGGCGCGTACGGGCGCCCCTTGAGATAGGCGAAGGTCGTTTCGTCGGGGTTTACGTAGCCCACGCGCGCCCCGCCCTCGATGGACATGTTGCACACGGTCATGCGCTCCTCCATCGACATGCGGTCGAACACCTCGCCCGCGTACTCGTAGGCGAAACCGGTGCCCCCGTTCACGCCGAGCGTGCGGATGATGTGGAGGATCACGTCCTTGGCGTAGACGCCGGGGCGGAGTTTCCCGTTCACCTCGATGCGGCGGACCTTAAGCGGCCCGAGCGCCATCGTCTGCGTGGCGAGCACGTCGCGGATCTGCGTGGTGCCGATGCCGAAGGCGATCGCGCCGAACGCGCCGTGGGTGGAGGTGTGCGAGTCGCCGCAAGCGATCGTCGTGCCCGGCTGGGTGATGCCCTGTTCCGGCCCGACGATGTGCACGACGCCCTGCTTGCCCGTGGAGCGCTCGAAGAACGTGATGCCGAACTCTGCGCAGTTCTTGCGGATCGCGTCCATCATCGCCTGCGCCAGCGGATCGGCGTACGGCTCGGCGAACTGGTCGGTGGGCACGATGTGGTCGACCGTCGCGAAGGTGCGGTGCGGCATCGCGACCTTGAGCTTGAGGTCGCGAAGCATGCCGAACGCCTGCGGGCTGGTGACCTCGTGGATGAGGTGCGTACCGATGAGGAGCTGCGTCTGGCCGTTCGCGAGTTGGCGGACGGTGTGCGCTTCCCAGACTTTCTGGAACAGTGATTTGGCCATGATGAAAGGCGGTTGGTGTGAACCGGAGGGCGAGAAAATACCACAGACCTCCCGCGCCGGGGAAATACTTGTTTGGTCGCCAGTGATGCCGAAGTGGCATCAATCGCCGATCCCTCACCGGTCGTCAGCTTTCTGTTAATAACGAGTCTCGGCGCACTCGGTTTTTGACGCGCGCCTCGGCCTCGATGCTCAAAGGCCGCGTGTTCCCGTCCCACCTCGAGACACGCTACCGGTACCATCCTTGGCCCAATCGGGCACTGCTCGCCGCCACCGCCGCGATCGGCACCGCCGTGCAGTTGCATCTGCTGCCGGCCGGAGTTGTCGCGCGCTGCTTCGTGCTCGGCCTCACCGCGCCGCTGGCGCTGATCGGGCACCTGCTCGCCCCCGGTACGCTCATGCAGCTCGCCGGCAATCTGTTCTTCCTGTGGCTGGTCGGCGAACTCCTGTGCCGGACGCTCGGGGGTCTGCCGTTTCTCGCGCTCTACGGCTCGCTTGGCGCTGTGTCTGGACTCGCGCAGTTCGCGTTCGGCAGCACGCCGGTGCCCGGGGCGGACGGCGCGCTCGCCGGGCTGCTCGGGCTGAGCTTGGCGGTGGGCCCGACCAACAAGGCCACCGGCGTATTTCCCCAGCGCTGCGGACGCCGCACCTTCGAGGTCCCGGTCTGGGTGCTCACGTTGTATTGGATTGCTTGGAGCACGCTCGGCGGCGTGTTGCACCTCTGGCGGGTGCCGGTCTGGGGCGAGTGCGTCGGCATCGTCACCGGTCTCACTTTCGGACTCGCGCTGCCGAAAGCCGGACTGCTGCCGCTCAACGGCGCTGCGGGCGCTTCCTTTCTGGACCTTTGCCGGCGACGCCGGTCCCCACAGCCGGAGATGGAGACGGCCGATCCCCGCGCCGAGCTCCGCCGGCTCGCTCAAGTGTACTTTGAAGAGTATTCCGCGATGCCGCCCATCC
>DATGXA010000217.1:0-4359 GCA_035299125.1 Opitutaceae bacterium | reverse complement strand
GGCCGCGGCGGCCCGATCGATGAGGGCGTGGTTGCCGCGCTGATCGCCGCAGAGGACGAGGGCGGCGACTTCTTCATCGGCGAGATCGGCGAAGGCGCGCTCCAGATAGGCGGCGTGGTTTTCGAGGCCGCGGCGGAGCATGAGGGCCTTGCGCTCGGCATAGTAGGGGATGATCGGCGACCAGTCGGCTCCCGCGATGACGAGCACGCCGTGCGGCGGCGTGCAGGCCTTGAGGGATTCGGTGAGACCCGAGCCGCCGGAGGAGCGGACGGCCTGGAACTGGAAGTAGTCGGCGCGATAGGTGGCGAAGAGCGCCGTCAGCGGGAGCAGAAGGAGCGGGGCGGAGAGCAGGCGGGGCAGCCTGGAATCGAGGAGGCCGAGGAAGACGAACGCGACGGCCGCGACGGCGAAGAGGTTGGCGGCGTAGAAGTAGTAGTCCTGGTAGGCGTAGGCGAGGGGGATGCTCAGTTGGGCGGCGAGGAAGAGGGCGGTGGTGGCGGCGATGCGGCGACGCCAAGCGGGGAGTAACAGAAGGCCGGTGACGATGCAGAGGGCGAAGGCCCAGGGCGGGAGGAGGGATTGTTGCCAGCAGGCGAGAAGGTTTCGCCAGGTCGTGGGGGCGAGGCGTGCGGCGAGGCTGAAGGTGCCGTAGTTGTCTCGGGCGAGGTTGATGGAGGTGAAGATGTAGGCGGAGGGGTGGCCGGCTTTGATGGTATCGGTGTAGCGGGCCCACCAGAGGGCGGTGGCGACGGGGATCGCCATCGCGCCCACGCCCCATGCGCAGGTACGCAGGGCGGCGGACAGACCGCCGGAGCGGAGGGCCCGCAGGAGTCGCCACAGCCCGAAGGCGAACGCGGGGAGGACCCAAACGAACCAGACCAGGCTCTTGACGAGGCCGGCGGCGGTACCGGCGAGGATGACGAGGAGGAGCCAGCCGAGGCGCGCGGTGCGCTGGAGCCGGCTGCGATGACGCCGGTCGGAGGACGTGCGGCCGGGGTCGGCGCCCCCGGCTACAGGGGCGAGCAATCGAGTGAAGGCGGCGAGGAACCAGACGGAGCAGAGCAGCGCCAGCGGATCGACGAGGACGGCGCGTGCGTAGAAGATGTAGACGGGGCAGAGCAGCGCGCAGGCGAGGACGAAGAGGCGGCGGGCGCGGTCAAGGCCGAGTTGGCCGAGCAACAGGAAGGCCGCCGGGAGCGTGAGGTAGAAACTGCTCAGCGAGATCGCGCGGGCGGCTTCGAACTGCGGCAGGCCGGTGGCGCGGGCGAGGGCGACGACGCCCCATTCGTAGAGCGGAAACTCGAGCGGGAGCACCCAAGGTTTGCCCAAGAGCGGGACGGAGTAGTCGACGGAGAAGTTGTTTTCCTTGTCGATGTAGTGCGCGATGAGGGCGGTCTGGGTCTGGCGGAACTCGTGGCCCGCCATGAACCGGTAATGCCAGTTGAGCGTCGCGAAACGGAAGTGCACCGCCGCCGCCGTGCAGAACAACGTGACGAGCAGCACGTGCAGTCGGCGATCGGTGATGGCGGAGCGCATGGGAGGGGTTCCGTGGCCGTCGGAGCTTCGAGCTCCGGAACGCCGGCCCGACTGGTACGACAACCGAGCACACCAAACCCGCTACCCCGTGCCGAAGAGGGCGGATTGAGCGCAGCGTGGCCGAGGGCGGGATTGTGTTCGGACGGGCGATTCTGCCAGCGTGCGACGGCACAACCGCACGATGCCGCGAACGCTTCACATCCTCCCGTGGGACCGGCCGCTCCTTGAGCGGGCGGTGGCTCATTTCGCGGCGGGGTGGCGAGGCGGCGCGCTCGATCTCGCCGATCGCATCATCGTGGTGCCCACGCGGCAGGCCGGCCGCCGGTTGCGCGCCGCGCTCGCGGTGCACGCCGCGACGCGCGGCGGAGCGGTGCTCGCGCCGCGCGTGCTCGTGCCGGAGCAGTTGCTTGAATGTGCGATGCGGCGCGAGACACGAGTGGCGACTCGCGCGCAGGTGCTGCTGGCGTGGGTCGAAGCGCTGCGCGACGCGGACTTCGACGCGCTGCGCGAGGTGTTTCCCGTCGATCCGCCGGACCGCGGTTTCGGGTGGGCGTTGCGACTCGCGGGCGAGATGACGCAGTTGCAGGCGACGCTCGCCGAGGGCGGGTTGCGACTGGCCGATGTGGCGGCGCGCGCAGGTGACGGTTTTGCGGAAACGCGGCGCTGGGAACAGCTCGCGCAGCTCGAGCGCGCGGCCGATGCGCGGCTCGCGGCGCGGGGAGTGGCGACGTTGCAGGCGGTATCGATCACGGCGGCGCGCGCGCCGGCCGCGCCGCCGGAGGGCGTGCGGCGGCTGACGCTGCTCGGCGTGCCGGATCCTCTGCCGCTGGCGCTCGGTGTAACCGAAGAATGGAGCCGCAGCATTGCTGTCGAGGTGCTGGCGTTCGGGCCGGCGGACGGCGCGGGGCTTTTCGACGAGTGGGGCCGGCCGCGGGCGGAACTCTGGGCGGCGCGACCGCTCGCGCTGACACGTTTCGAGGAGCAGGTGCAACTCTGCGCGGACCCGGCGGCGCAGGCGACGGCGATGGTCGCGCGTCTCACGGCGGGCAAGGACCGGCCCGGGCTTGTCGGCGCGGGCACGGCGGATCCCGAGGTGCTGCCGTTGCTCGCGGCGGAGCTGCGCGCGGCCGGCGTGCCGTGCCACCTGCCGGAGGGGAAACCGCTGCTGCAACAGGCGCTGGCCGGACTGATCGAGGCGCTCGCGGCGGCGGTGCGCGACGACGATTGGCCCGCCGCGCTGCGGCTCGCGCGGCGGACGGAGGTGCTCGATTTCCTCGTGGCGACGACGGCGGACGCGTCGGTCGCGAGCGTGCTCGCCGGCCTGGACGCTCTGCACGACGCGCATCTGCCGCCGACGCTCGCCGAGGCGCGGCGACATGCGGCATCGCTGGAGAACGAGTATCCGGGACTCGGTGGCGCGCTGGATGGGCTGCGCGCGCTGCTCGACGAGTTGCGCGGCGGCAGTTTTCCCGACGCCTGGTTGGCGGTGCTCGCGCGGTTGCACGAGCGGCGTCAGCTCGATCTCGCGCGGCCGGAGGATCGCGAGTTCGCCGAGGCCGCGGAGGCGTGGCGGGCGGCGGCCGAGGATGTGGCCGTGGCGGCGCACGCGGAGGCGCGATGCGACGAAGGTCGCACCCTTCAGCCGGACGATCTTTGCGCGCTGGCGCTGCAGCTTTTCGGCGCCGGGCGAACCTTCGAGGACAAGGCGCCGGGCGCGGTGGAGCTCGACGGCTGGCTGGAGCTGGTGTTCCGCGACGAGCCGTTGTTGCTCGTCGCCGGGCTCAACGATGGCGGCGCGCCGGAGGCGGTGACCGGGCACGCGTTTCTGCCGGAGTCGCTCCGCGAACGGCTCGGGTTGAAGACCAACGCCCAGCGGTTTGCGCGCGACGCGTGGCAGTTGGCGGCGTTGGCCGCGTGTCGTGTCGAGGCCGGGCGGCTGGAGGTTTTCCTCGGGAAGACGTCGGCGGGAGGCGATCCGCTGCGTCCGTCGCGGCTGCTGTTCCAGTGCCCCGATACGGAGTTGCCGGCGCGCGTGCGGTGGCTGTTTCGCGAACTGCTGCCGGCGGGCGGCAACCTCGCCTGGCAGCGCGCGTGGCGTTGGCGGGTGCCGTGGGTCGGCGCGCCGTCGCGGCTGCGCGTGACCGGGTTCCGCGACTATCTGGCGTGCCCGTTCCGGTTCTACCTGCGACACCGGCTCGGGATGGAGCCGGTCGAGGCCGCGAAACGCGAACTCGACGCGCGCGACTTCGGCACACTCGTGCATCGCGTGCTGGAGCGGCTCGGCCAAGAGACGGCATGGCGCGATTGCACCGACGGCGAGGCGCTCGCGCGGGAGTTCGACGCGGCGCTCACGGCGGTCGTGAAGGCGCGGTTCGGCGACGATCTGTCGTTGCCGCTGGTCGTGCAGGTCGAGTCGGCGCGGCAGCGGCTGGCGGCGGTGGCGCGGTTGCAGGCGGCGGAGCGCGCGGCCGGCTGGGTGATCGACCGCACCGAGTGGAAACTGCCGGCGGGCAAACTGGTCGTCGGGGGTCTCGAACTTTCGGGCACGATCGACCGGATCGAGCGGCACGAGGCGACGGGCCGCTGGCGCGTGCTCGACTACAAGACCTCGGAGACGGCGAAACGTCCCGAGCAGGCGCACCTCCGCAGCGATCGCGCGGGCGCGGCGTGGCTCGCGGAGGCGCGCGTGGAGCTCGGCGGCAAGGCGCAGCGTTGGACCGATCTGCAGTTGCCGCTGTACCGCTGGGCGCTCGGCGAATTGCTCGGGGCGCGGGACGTGGAGATCGGTTATTTCAACCTGCCGAAGGCTGTGAGCGAGACGGC
>DATGXA010000216.1:0-2752 GCA_035299125.1 Opitutaceae bacterium | reverse complement strand
ACCCTTCGGCTCGAGGACGACACCGACCTCCGTCGCGAGCTGCGGCTGCCGGAGCCGGGCACCGACGTCGACGGGTGGATGCGCGTGCTCCAGTCGCACCTCGACTCCGTGCGCACCGAGGCGCGAGTAGCCGGCGCGCGCCTGGTGGCCGTTCCCACGCGTCCGCCGCAGAAGCAGGGCGGGCTCTTCGACACCGGGCTGCGCGATCCGGCATTGTTCTGGGACAACCTCGCGCGTCTGGCGGCGATCGTTGGCGAGGGGCGCGTTGGTCGGCCGGCGCCGCTCGACACGCACAGGCCGGATGCGATCGCGCTCGAGAAGCCGGCGGACATTGTCCCCGCGCCCGAGGCGGCAGGGGTGCATCCGGTGCGCGGCTTCGCGTTGCGTCGGCTGCGGCCGCCGTGGCCGGCGATCGTGCGGCTGGAAAATGATCGCCCGGCGTACGTCGAGTGCTCGCGTTTCCGCGAACACCTGCGCGCTGCGCACGGGCCGTGGCGCTCGAGCGGCGACTGGTGGCGACCGGACGGCTGGGCGCTCGAAACGTGGCAGGTCGAGCTCGCGACCGGCGGGCTGTACCAGCTCGCGCGCACTGCGAACGGCTGGGTCGTCGAGGGGGAGCTGGACTGATGGGCTACGTCGAACTCCATGCGCGGAGTGCGTTTTCCTGGCTGCGGGGCGGCTCGGCGCCGGAGGCGATCGCCAAGGAGGCTGCGCGGCTGCAGCTGCCCGCGGTGGCGCTCTGCGATCGCGGCGGCGTGTACGGAGCGGTGCGGTTGCACCAGACGGCGACGGAGGCCGGCGTGCGCGCGCTGGTCGGCGCGGAATTGCCGATGGAGGATGGCAGCGTGGTGCCGGTGCTCGCGGCGACGCGCGCGGGCTACCGGGCGTTTTGTCGCCTGCTCACCACGGCGAATCTTCGGGCGGAAAAAGGCGAGGGCAGGGTGGCGTGGAGTGAACTCGCGGCCGACAACGCGGGTCTGATCGCGCTCACCGGTGACGAGGACGGGCCGTTGCGGCGCGCGTGGCGGACTGGCGGTGCCGATGGGCTCGCGGAGGCTGGTGTGCGTCTCGAAGCGATCTTCGGGCACGAGCGACTCTACGTGGAGCTGCAGCGGCACCTCGTGCCGGATGAGGAGGTGGAGAACGAGACGCTCGTCGCTTGGTCGCGAGCACGCGGACTGCCGTTGCTCGCGACCGGCGGCGTGCTGCACGCGACCGTGGTGGACCGGCACGTGAGCGATGTCTTCACGTGCCTGCGCGAGCATACAACGCTCGATCGCGCCGGCCGGCTGCTCGCGCGCAACGACGAGCGTTGTCTGAAAACGGCGGCGGCGATGGCGCGGCTCTTCGCGGATCTGCCGGAGGCGGTGGCGAACACACTGCGGTTGGCCGACCGGCTGGAGTACACGCTCGCAGACCTTGGATACAGTTTCCCGGATTTCCCGCTGCCAGCGGGGGAGACACAGGAGGACTTCCTCCGCTCCAAAACCTACGAGGGCGCGCGCGACCGTTATGGGAAACTCACGCCGGAGGTGCGGCGTCAGCTGGACCACGAGTTGGCGCTGATCACGCGGCTCGGTTTTTGTGGCTATTTTCTGATCGTCTGGGATCTGTGCCGCACGGCGCGCGAACGTGGCACGCTCGTGCAGGGTCGCGGTTCGGCGGCGAACAGCGCGGTGTGCTACTCGCTGGGCATCACCGCGGTCGACCCGATCGGCGGCAAGCTGCTCTTCGAGCGTTTCCTGTCGGAGGGGCGCACCGATTGGCCGGACATCGATCTCGATCTCCCGAGCCGCGAGCGGCGCGAAGAGATGATCCAGCTGCTCTACCAACGCTACGGGCGTCGCGGTGCGGCGATGACGGCAAACGTGATCACGTTCCGCGGCCGCAGCGCGATGCGCGAGGTGGGCAAGGTGCTCGGCTTGCCGGACGACGTGCTCGACCGTTTCTCGAGCCTGTTCCACTCGGGAGATTTCCCCGAGACGCTTCAGCTCGAGGAGCAGCTCGCGACCGCCGGTGTGTCGCGCGACCATCCGCGTTTCCGCGTGCTTGTTGAAACGTGCCGCCGTGTGCACGGGCTACCGCGACACCTCGGGCAACACTCCGGCGGCATGGTGCTCTGCGCCGGCGCGCTCGACGACTATGTGCCGCTCGAGAACGCGCGCATGCCGGGCCGCTCGGTGCTCCAGTGGGACAAGTCCGACTGCGAGGACATGGGGCTCGTGAAAATCGATCTGCTCGGGCTCGGCATGATGGCGGTGCTGCAAGATTCGCTCGAGCTGTGCCGGCGGCAGGGTGAGCCGGTCGATCTGGCGAAGATCCCGAAGGACGATCCGGCGACCTTCAAACTCATGCAGGAGGCGGACACGATCGGCGTGTTCCAGATCGAGAGCCGGGCGCAGATGGCGACGTTGCCGCGGATGAAGCCGGAGAACTTCTACGACCTCGCGATCGAGGTGGCGATCATCCGCCCGGGACCGATCCACGGCGATGCGGTGAACCCGTATCTGGAACGTCGTGCCGGACGCCAACCGGTGCTCTATCCCGATGAGCGCGTGCGACCGATCCTGGAGCGTACGCTTGGGGTGATTCTGTTCCAGGAGCAGATCCTGCGGATCGCAATGGAGCTGGGCGGTTTCACGGCGGCCGAGGCCGACGAACTGCGCCGCGCGATCGGGTTCACGCGCTCGACCGAGCGGCTCGAACGCATGGCGAAAAAGCTTCGCGAAGCGCTCCGCCGCAACGCCGTCAC
>DATGXA010000215.1:0-5432 GCA_035299125.1 Opitutaceae bacterium | reverse complement strand
CAGGCGCCGTACGGCGCGCAACCGATCCTGCTGCCGGTGCTGCGGGTGCTGCTCGTCGTGTGCTTCGGCGTCCTGCTCATCTGCGCGGCCAACATCGCCAACCTCCTGCTCGCACGCGCCACCGCCCGCCAGCGCGAGATCGGCATCCGGCTCGCGATCGGCGCCGGGCGCCTGCAGATCGTGCGCCTCCTCCTCGCCGAGAGCCTCTGGCTCGTGCTCGCCGGCGGGCTGGGCGGGGTGGTGCTCTCCTCGTGGTTCATCGAATTGCTCGCGCATCTCACGCCGCCCTCTCATCTGCCGGTCCGCATCGCCAACGAGTTCAACCCCGGGACCTACGGCTTCGCCGCCACGATCACACTCGGCGCCGGCGTGCTCTTCAGCCTCGTGCCCGCGTGGCAATCCGCCCGCACCGATCTCAACCACGTCCTCAAGGACGGCGGCCGCAACACCGTCTCCCCCGGTCAGCATGTTCTTCGTCGCCTGCTTGTGGTGACGGAGATCGCGCTCGCGCTCACGTTGCTCATTGGCGCGAGCCTCTGCGTGCGCAGTGTCGTCAAGGCGCGCCGCGCCGATCTCGGCCTCGACACCTCCAATCTGCTCCTAGCGGGCTTGCGCATCGGCATGCACGGCTACACCGAACCGACGGGGATGGTGTTCTACGCGCGTCTGCAGCAGGAGGTCGCGACGCTCCCGGGCGTGGTGGACGCCGCTCTCGCGAGCACCTTCCCGCTCGGACTCGAACGCGGTCCGCAATCGAGCGTGCTGCCCGAGGGTTACCAGCCACAGCCAAACGAGGATGTTTCGGTGCCGTACGCGATCGTCTCGCCGCGGTTGTTTTCCACCCTCCGCACCCCGCTCCTCGCCGGACGCGATTTCAACGACCTCGACGACGGCGACGCACAGCCGGTGGCCATCATCAATGACGCGCTGGCCCAGCGTTTCTGGCCCGGGGTCGATCCCGTGGGCCGTCGGTTTCGCGCGCACGGCAAGACTCGCACCGTCATCGGCGTCGTGAAGACCGCGACGCAGTACGCCGTGGGCGAGCGTCCGCAGGAGTTTTTCTACCTGCCTTTCCGCCAAGGCGTGTGGGACCTCAATCTCGGCCTCTGCGTGCGCACCGCCGGCGAGCCGCTCGCGGCGTTGGCCGATCTGCGCAACGCAATCCACCGGCTCGATCCCGCAGTCGAACTCTGGAGCGCGCTGCCGATGAGCGAACACATGCAAGGCGCGTTCCTCGCGCACACGTTCGCGACCAAGCTGCTGTTCGCGCTCGGCGGACTCTCGCTGCTCCTCGCCGCGATGGGCGTCTACGCGGTCATGGCCTACGCCGTGAGCCAGCGGCGCGGCGAATTCGGCGTGCGCATGGCGCTCGGCGCGGCTGGAGGCGATGTCCTCCGTCTGGTCTTGCGCCAAGGTCTCGCCCTCGCCGCGATCGGCGTCGCCGCGGGCATGGTGCTGGCCACCTCCGCCTCGCATCTGCTCGCAGGGCTGCTCTACGGCGTGGGACCTTTCGATCCCGTTTCGTTCACCGCGATCCCGCTGTTGCTGACCGGCGTGGCGGTAGCCGCGTCGTGGCTGCCGGCGCATCGCGCGACGAAGGTCGACCCGAACGAAGCTCTGCGCGCCG
This sequence comes from Opitutaceae bacterium, assembly GCA_035299125.1. Taxonomy (GTDB): domain Bacteria; phylum Verrucomicrobiota; class Verrucomicrobiia; order Opitutales; family Opitutaceae; genus CAJCBL01. The sequence continues at coordinate 3,805 of DATGXA010000215.1, read as the reverse complement.
AGTGAGCGCGCGAGGCACCGCGCACACGAGCGGGACGAGGTACGCCCCTTGACTCGACCGCGGGGGCACAACAGCCTCCCGGCCGTTCATCCGACTCACTCGCAACCCATAACACTACCATGTCCGCAAACATCTCCGAACTGACCGCCGCGAATTTCCAGGAGACCATCACCAAGTCGCCTCTGCCCGTGCTCGTCGATTTCTGGGCGCCGTGGTGTGGCCCCTGCAAGGCCATCACGCCGATCCTCGAGGAACTCTCGAAGGACCTCGCCGGCAAGCTCACCATCGCGAAGGTGAATGTGGACGAGGCCGGCGAAATCGCCGCGCAATTCGGCATTCGCGCGATCCCCACGATGATTCTCTTCAAGCAGGGCCAGCCCGTGGACACGTTTGTCGGACTCGTCGACAAGGCCACGCTGCGCGCGAAGGTCGCGGTCAAACTCTGAACCGTTTCCATCGTCTTTTTTCAGGCCGGGCGTAACTCGCGCCCGGCCTTTTCGTTTTAGACAGAGCACCCGCCGCCGACTCTACTCGACAATCGCCGACACCGCCACGCCATGCCTTCCGGCCAGAACACACAGTACTGGGTCCACGATCTGAGCCCGTTCCTCTGGGAGTTCGCGCCCGGGATCGGGATTCGCTACTACGGCCTCGCGTACGTGCTCGGCTTCGTGATCGGGCTCTGGCTCCTCGGCCGATACTCGCGCGCCGGGCGCTCGCCGCTCAGCCGCGAACAGAACGGCGATCTGCTGTTCGCCCTCGTCGTGGGTGTGCTGCTCGGCGGACGGTTGGGATTCTTCCTGCTCTACGCGCCGGCTGAGTTGCTCGCCAGTCCGCTGGCATTCTTCCGCGTCTGGGATGGCGGGATGGCGAGCCACGGCGGCTTCGCGGGCGTGCTCGTCGCCGGCCTGTGGTTCGCGCGTCGCACAGGGGTGAGCTTCTGGACGATCGCCGATCTGATCGCGACGATCACCCCGCCGGGACTGCTGCTCGGTCGGCTCGCCAACTTCATCAACGGAGAACTCTGGGGGAAAATCACCCGCGTCCCCTGGGCGGTGATCTTCCCGAAAAGCGACTCCGACGGCACACCGGTCCACCTGCTTTTTCCGCGGCACCCGTCGCAACTCTACGAGGCCGCGCTCGAGGGACTGCTATTGCTCGTGTATCTGCAACTCCGTTTCTGGCGCAGTGGTGTCGTGGGTCGCCATCCCGGCCAACTCACGGGCGAATTTCTCGTCGGTTACGCGCTCTCGAGGATGTTTTGCGAGTTGTTCCGCGAACCGGATCGCGGAATCGATCCGATCCTCGGCCTGAGCCGCGGCACGTTCTACTCGATCTTTCTCTTCGCGGCCGGACTCGGCATCCTGCTCTGGGCTAGATTCGGTCAACCGAACCGGGGCGAACGAGTCGGTTCGCACAACAAGCCGCTGCGGCGGTCCTAACGGTAATGTATCTTTCTCTTTGCGTGTGCCCTTGGATCCGATAACACGAACCCCTGTCTACGTCGGGACTTTGATGAGGAGTTTTCCTGGTCGCCTTTGATCCATGGTATCGGTCGCACCGAAACAGCCGGTCTATATCATCACGCACGAGTTTCACCCTCGGCGCGGCGGCATCGCGACGTTTACCGAGGAGATCGCCAAGGCGACAGCCGGGCTGGGCTACCAGACTGAAGTGTGGGCGCCGCACGCGGGCAACGAGCCGGAGAAGTCGTGGCCGTTCCCGATCCGCCGCCTCGCGCTGAAAGGCACACATGACATCGGCTGCCAGATGCGTCTCGCCCGCCATCTCGTCGCGCACCGCCGCACCCTGCGCAAAGCGACCGTCTATCTGCCGGAGCCCGGCCCCATGCTGGCGATGATGACGCTGCAGTTTTTCAAGGCGCTCCGCCCGAAACGGCTGCTCCTCACCTTCCACGGTTCCGAAATCTTGCGTTTCGCCGAGACCGGCGCGCGCCGTTGCCTCGCCCGCGCGTTGATCAACCGCGCCGATCGCGTCAGCACGCTCACGAATTACACCCGCCGCCTCCTCTGCACGCATTTTCCCGAGGCCGCCGACAAGACGCTGATCACTCCGGGCGCCCTCCGCTCCGATTTCGCCGACGCCAAACCGCACCGCACCGCCTGCGGCGACAAGGTCGTGATCCTCACCGTTGGCCGCCTCCATCCGCGCAAGGGCCAGATGTTCATCCTTGAGGCACTGAAGGCCCTGCCCGCGCACCTGCGCCAGCGCGTCGAGTACTGGATGGTCGGCACCGGCCGGCGCGAGGGCTACGAGCTGCTCCTGCGCGAGACGGCCGAGAACAGCGGCGTGACCGCGCGTTTCTTCGGGGACGTCAACGATGATCAGCTCGACGATCTTTACGACCAGGCGGACATCTTCGCGATGACCAGCATCAACCACGAGTCGAGCGTCGAGGGCTTCGGCCTCGTGTACCTCGAAGCCTCGGCCCACGGGTTGCCGGTCGTCGCGCACGCGGTAGGCGGCGTGCCCGAGGCAGTCGTCGACGGTGTGACCGGCCTGCTCGTGCCACCGGTGAATCTCCCCGCGCTTACTGCCGCGTTCCAACGCCTCGTCGTCGACCGCGAACTCCGCCGTTCACTCGGTGCCAACGGTCAGGAATGGGCGCGCCGCAACTGCTGGGAACGGTCCGCCTCGGTCCTGCTCAGCAATCCTGGCGCGTTCATCTGAGCCGCGCCGCAGGCCGCTTCGACCGGTCGTGGCCACGAGTTGAAGCGGGATCCGCACACGTCGGAGGACCGCGACAGGCAGCGCTTGGCCCGCACCGCGTTTTCTGGCCAACTCGCCCGCATGATCGAAGGCCGCACCGAACTTCGCGTCCGCTACGCGGAAACCGACATGATGGGCATCGTGTACCACGCGCATTATCTCGCGTGGTTTGAGGTCGGCCGCACCGAGTTGCTCCGCGCCCACGGCATTCCCTACCGCACACTCGAGGACCAAGGCTATCGCCTCCCCGTGATCGAGGTGCAGGCGCGCTACCACCGCCCCGCACTCTACGACGACATCGTGACGATCGTCTCGCGTATGAAGGACCACCCGTCCGTCCGCCTACGCATCGACTACGAGATCCATGCGCGCGGCCAGAAACTCGTAACGGGCCACACGCTGCACGCGTTCATCAACCGCCAGGGCGAACCGGTGCGCCCGCCCGCGGCGTTCATCGAGAAGATGCGCGAGCTGTTCACGCCGGCGTCGTAACACCGGGCGCATCGTACTCCGCCAGCACGGCCGGGTCGGTCTCCGCTGCCCGGATCTCGCCGAGCAGACTGCTGGCGCGCACATCGCCGCAGAGCCGGCGCAACGCCCAGACCGCGTGCCCGCGCACGACCGCCGCCTCGTGCCGCGCCAACCCGAGCAAGGCCGCCTCGATCTGCGCGCGCTCCGCGTTGTCTCCTTCCGCGGATTCGGCGTGGACGTTGCCCGCAGCGATGCAGGCGTTTCGCAACACGCCTACAAGCTTGGTGCGCTTCACCGCCGTGCCACGAAACACCTCGCGGAAGCGCTCCGGCGTGAGCCGCAGCAACTCCACCAAACCCAATCGCGCCAGATCATACCGCCGCGCCAGCAACTCGCTCCGCCCGGCCTGCGCAAAGCGATTCCACGGACAGACGGCCAGACATTCGTCGCAACCGAAAACGCGGGCCCCGAACCGCGCCCGCAATTCTCGCGGCACGAAGCCGCGGTTTTCGATGGTCTGATAGCTGATGCACCGGCGCGCATCGACGAGGCCGGGGGCGGGAAAGGCCGCGGTCGGACAAGCGTCGAGGCAGCGCGTGCATTT
>DATGXA010000214.1:0-5662 GCA_035299125.1 Opitutaceae bacterium | reverse complement strand
GTGGACCACTCGCCCACGCCGTCGAGGGTGAGGACGGCGGCTCGTGGGAACGGCGAGGGGAAGAAGGCGCTGGCGGCGTGCGCCTCGTGGTGGGAGGCGAAGAAGATCCGGTCGGTCGCGTCGTGGCCGGCGGCGCGGAGGGCATCCTCGATCTCGAGCGGTATCCAGAGTTTGCGGCGAAGCCATTCGGGCAGGGCGGCGGAGAAGGCGCGGAAGCCGGCGGGGGCGACGGCGAAGTTCGTGCGGAGGATGCGCTCGAATTTCTGCAGCGGCTTCTCGTAGTAGACGATCGCGTCGGGCGGGCCGCCGGCTTGCGCGAGGCAGAACGCGACGGCGTGACGGGGAAAGGCGGCGTCATGCTTGATGCGGGTGAAGCGCTCCTCCTGCGCGGCGGCCACGATCACGCCGTCCTCGACGAGGGCGGCGGCGGAGTCGTGGTAGTGGGCGCTGAGGCCGAGGATGCGCATCGGAATGATCGCGGAATGCGGAGGGAATGCGGAATGGCGGGCCCGGCGGGGCGCGGCCGTTGGCGGCTAGAATTGGCGACGGAAGTGGCCCGGCCCGGGCCGGGGCGGCAGCGGTTCCCAATAGGAGGTGCGGCGTGGATCGGGGCGGCGTTGGACCGGGTCGCGGCGGAACAGCGCGAGCAGCAGCCGGACGGGCGTGAAGAGGAGGAAGAACAACAGGCCGAGCACGACCCACGTGAAGGCGATAGCGACGAGTTGGCCGAAGCGCGTGAGGCGACGTTCGATCGGCGCGTAGAGGCGCGGAGCAAACAGCGCCAGCGCGAGCAGGACGACGGCGACCAGCAGCAGCACGAGGCTCCACGCGGTACGCCAACGCAGCCAACCGCACGTGGTGACGGCGACGGCGGCGAGAGGGCCGAGCAGGGGACGGAGGCGCATGGGGATGCGGGTTGCGTTCTTCCGGCGGGGGAGTCTTCGGGAGTGCTGCGGTCGAATTCGCGGCGGGTCGGGAAACGGCGGGCGGGAGCAGAGTCTGCGCGGGCGTTCGGTGCCACGACAAAAAGAGGAGGGCGCTGGCGCGCCCTCCTCCGTACCTAAACCACAGAACAGAGATGCGGACTCAGAACTCGAGGGTGTAGCCGAGATTCCAGATGATCTTGCTCGGCACCTCGTAGCGGTGGGTGGCGACGGTCTCGCCGGACTTGGCGTACCAGCCGACGTACTCCGGCACCTTGGTGAGGTTCTTCACGTTGAGCTGGACGCGGTGGTCGTAGCCGAAGGCCTTGAAGCGGTAGGCGGCGAACGTCTCGATGTAGTAGTCGCTCGGGTTGTAACGCTCGATGCTGCTGACGGTGTCCTGATAGGACTTGGCGGCCCACTGCAGACCCATGCCGAGCGAGAGGCCGTTCACGGGACCTTCGGTGAAGGTGTACTTCGTGAGCAGCGCGAGCTGATCCTTCACGTGACCCGTCTGGCGGCTGTCGATCGTGTTGTGCGCGTAGCTGAGCATCGCCTGCCAGTTCGGGGTCGGCTGGAAGATCAGGTCGGCCTCGTAGCCCTTGGACTTGTTCTCGGTCGGATTGGCGACGAGATCGCCGAGCTGGCCGTTGCGGTCCTGGAGGCTGTTGTAGGCGGCGGTGCGTTCGGCGGCGGTGGAGTTGGCCCAGTCGACATAACCGCCACCGGCGGCGGGAATCTGACCGGCGGGCCACGGGGTGCTCAAACCTTGGACACCGGGACGGCCTGCGGCGACATTCGCATCCCAGAGGGTCTTGCGGCGGTTGATAGCCGAGGTGTCGCGGACGGAGCCGCCGGTCTGCTTGATCTGGTAGACGCTGACGGTGCCGCTGATCTTGCCGTTGAGGAGGTCGACCTTGATGCCGCCTTCATAGCTCTTGCCGGTGACCGGAGGCATCTGGACGTCGAAGTCGTTCTTGTCGGTGGTCGGGAAGAGCGAGGTCGAATGCACGGCGAAGACGGAGATCTCCTTCGTGATGTCGAACATGCCGCCGATCATCGGGGAATTCTTCGACTGCTTGGTGATGTTGGCCGGGGTGCCGTACTGGATGAGCTTCAGGTTGGTGCGGTTGATCGCGGCGTTGAGCTTCAGGCGATCGTCGAGCGCGTACATCTGCCAACTGGCGAAGTAGTAGTCGTTCGCGTTCTTCTCGTCCGGCGTGGCGCCGACATCGATGTAGTAGTCGGTGCCCGGGAACTTGGAGACGGCGCTGGTGTTGGACGTGGTGTTGATCGCGAAGTCGACGTACTGGGTCGAGCCGGCGCGGGTGATGCCCTTGACCGAGTGGAACTTCTCCGACCAGACGTTGGCGCCTGCGGTGAAGGTGTGCTTCAGCGGGCCGGTCTCGAGCTTGTAGACGGCGGTGATACCGTAGCCGCGATCGGCGTTGTTCCAGTCGCGGTAGTGGTAGGCCTTGCGGATGACTTCCTGGCCGGCGGAGTTGGTGATCCAGCCGGTGCCGACCGCGCCCAGGGACGAGCTGGCGAAGCCCATATCCCACGAGGCGGCGGCGCCGCCCATGCCGGAGGCGTCGAAGCCGTCGCTGTCGATGTTCTGGCGGTCGGCCTGCTGGTAATAGGCGGTGACGCTGAAGTTCTCGCCGATCGTCTGGGTGATCGTGGCGCGGTACAGCTGCGTGTCGACCGAGCGCACGTTGTATTTGTCCGCCCAGTTCCAGCTCCACGGAATATTCGGGTGAACGACTTGGAGCGGGGTGCTCGCGCCGTTGGCGCCGTCGCGGAAGAAATAGCCGAGGCCGGAGGGTTTCTCGCGGTAGCCGTCTTCCGCGAGGAGCTTGATCTCGGTGCCCTTGAAGGGCAGCCAGGCGAGGTTGAGCTGGGTGTACTTCACCATGCCGGCGGAGTGCTCGCGCCAGTCCTCGGTGTCGGAGCGGGCGGCGTTGAGGCGGATGCCGAACTTGCCGCCGTTGGCGATCTCGCCGGTGTAGTTGGCGTCGATCGTGGCGCGGTACTCGCCCTCGTTCTGGACGGAGGCGCCGACCACGGTGAAGTTGTCGGCGAAATCGACGTCCTTCGTGACCGTGTTCATGATGCCGCCGGGGTAGGAGAGACCGTAGAGCGGGGCGGCGGGACCCTTGACGACTTCGACGCGGGCGATGCCCTGCATGTCGACGGGGTCGTAGTTGCGGATGCCGTCGCGGATGCCCCAGTTCTGGATGTAGCCGCGGAACAGGAAGCCATTGTAGGCCTGCTGAATCGCGTTGGAGGAGTGGATGTCGGCGCCGCCGTTGACGAGGGCGGCATTGTAGCGCTCGAGATCGATCTGGGAGGTGGCGATGATGTCCTGGGCGAGGTCCTTGGTGAAGACCTGGATGTTCAGGGGCACGTCCTTGATCGGTGTGTTCGAACGGGTGCCGCCGATGGTGTTCGTCGCCTGGTACCCGTGCGTCTGACGGTCGGATACGGTAAACGGCGAGAGGATGACGACCTCGTCATCCTTGGCGGCGGGCGGTGTCGCGGCGTTGTCGGCGGTCTGGCCTAGCAGCGAAGCGACCAGGGCCAACGGCAGAGCGGCGGCGACCCGCGGGAGTTTGCGGCGGAGTGCAGCGGTCATGTCAGGGCTTTGCATGTTGTTTTTGGGGGGATGTAGGAGAGAGCGGTCGGGAAGCAGTCGGCGGGTAGGCCGGTTGATGGATCGGTAACCTTGGAATGCGGAGGATCGCCCGTCTGTGAGGGTTTGCTGGGTACTGATTCAGGGTATGCGACCGGACCGCGAAACGCGGCACGGCTGGGATGCGAGGTGTGGCGCGAGCGAGGGAGGTCGCAAAGGAGGGCGGGCTCTCTCGTTTGAAGGCGGAACTCTGGCGTTAGAGCGCGCGAAACCGGTGCGATCGGCCCGATGTCGGAGCGGCCATCGGGGGTGGCGGCGTCGGGTGCAACCGCTGTGGAGAGTTTCCGGGAGGGCCGCATGGAGTTCGCTCCGCACGCGCAAACGGCCGCGCGACAGCAGAATGCACGGTTTTCCGCCCACCGGATGGCGCCCGGCGCTAAAAGAACCAGTTGCGAGGACAGAAGAGCTGCTTATGGGGCGAGTTTGCCATGTCCGCTTCTACCCAAGCTTCGGCATTCACCAAAGACCACCCACTGCTCACCCGGATCATTGAGAACCGCGAGCTCTCTTCTCCCGAGTCGGAGAAGGACACGCGGCACTTCGTGGTCGATATCGCGGGCAGCGGCCTGACCTACAGTGCGGGCGACTCGCTCGGGATATTTCCGACCAACCGTCCGCTCGAGGTCGAAGAGATCGTCGAGCGACTCGGCGCCACCGGCTGGGAGCCGGTCACGCTGGCGCGTTCCAGTGAAACGGTGCCGTTGCGCGAGGCGCTGCAGCAAAAGCTCTCGCTGGCCGGACCGGCGCGCCGCGCCGTGGAGGCGTTCGCCCAACGCGCGCGGGACCCGCTGGAGCGGCGTCGCCTTGAGGCCCTTCTCGAGCCGGAGATGGCGACGATGCTTGCGGAGTACACCGCCGAACGCCACTTCGTCGATCTGCTGCACGAGACGCCGAGCGCGCGTTTCGCTCCCCAGGAGTTCGTCGACCTGCTGCGTCGGCTCTCGCCGCGGCTCTACTCGATCGCCTCCTCGCCCAAACGCCACCCGGACGAGGTGCACCTCACGGTGTCGGTCGTGCGCTACCACTCGAACCAGCGCGACCGCCACGGCGTTTGCTCGACGTTTCTTGCGGATCGCGTGGCGCTCGGCGAAACGCCCGTGATGGTCTTCGTCGCGGAGTCCCATTTCCGTCTGCCTGAGGATCCGCGGCGCGACATCATCATGGTGGGCCCGGGGGCAGGCATCGCACCGTTCCGGGCGTTTCTGCAGGAGCGGGCGCTGACGGCGGCGCCCGGCCGCAACTGGCTTTTCTTCGGCGATCAACATCGCGACAGCGACTATCTCTATCGCGAGGAGCTCGAGGCGTGGCGCGCCGGTGGACTGCTGGCGCATCTCGATCTCGCCTTCAGTCGGGATCAGGATGAGCGGATCTACGTGCAACATCGCATGCTCGAAGCGGCGCCGGAGCTCTGGCGCTGGCTGCAGGGCGGCGCGGCGTTCTACGTCTGTGGCGACGCGAAACGCATGGCGAAGGATGTCGACGCCGCGCTGCACCGCATCGTCGCGGAGCAGGGCGGCTTGGCTCCGGAAGCGGCGGCCGAGTACGTGAAACAGCTCAAGCGCGAAGGCCGCTACCTGCGCGACGTGTACTGAAGTCGCTGGGCGCCGCCTGCCGGCGCCCGTTTTGCAGCGTTTCACCACTTGCGCCGAGCTACGCCCAACGGGCTTCGACGAGCGCCACCCCGGCGCGTTCGGTCGGGCATCGAGCGTCGAGTGGCGCGAACCGAACCGGCGGTGGCGCCGCTCGAGGCTTTTCTCGGCGGGATCGGCGGGGCAGACTGCTCCGCACCCCGTGCTCGCCGCGCTCCTCACCACCGGTTTCTTCGCCGCCACCGCGGTCTTCGCCCGGCGCGCGGCGTCGCTGCTCGGAGCCGTGCCGGCGAACTTCCTCCGGCTGGTACACGCGGCGTTTTTGCTCGGTGTTTGGTCATTGATATTCGGGCACGGTTTCGGCGCCGGCTTCGGCTGGTTCTTCGCGAGCGGCCTGTGCGGCTTCGGGCTCGGCGGTCTGTTGATGTTCCAGGCCTTGTCGCGCGCGGGCGCAAATC
>DATGXA010000213.1:0-2958 GCA_035299125.1 Opitutaceae bacterium | reverse complement strand
CCGCTCTCCTGCGCCCGCGACCCCCTTGGCCCGATCCTTGCGTTACCGAGTTTCTACCTGTGAGAAACTCCGCCCGCATCGCCCTTCGGCTCTGCCTGCTCGTCTGTCTCGCGGCTGTGCTTCCTGGCTTTGCGCGAGCCGCTGACTCGGCCCGCGCCACCATCGTCCAGGCGATCCTCGCCGATTCGCCGACCCGACAACGCGAACTTATAGCCTCGCTCGCCGGCCAGCCCGACGAAGCCATTCCCGCTCTCCTCGAGGCGTGGCGCAAAGATTCTCTCTTCGTCTACACCGCGCCCGACGGCGCGCTGGTCCCGGTCCAGCTCGTCGGTGAGAAGGACGCCGCCGATGCCCAAGCGGCCTTGTGTATTGAAAACGGCCAGCCGCTGCTCGACTCCGCCGGCGTGCCCCTTCGCCTCGTCGGCGCCGATCTCACCGCTGTCGAACACACCTCCGCGCTACGCCGCGCGATGAAGGCCGTGCTCGACCTCCGCGACCTCGCCTCGCCCGATCTGGAGAAACGCCTCCGCGCCATCCAAGTCGTCGGCTTCGCCCAGGACACCGAGAAGCTCCCCATCCTCGAAAAACGTCTCACCACCGAGACCGAGCCGCGCGCCCGCACCACGTTGCGCGAGGCCATCGCGCTCATCGGACTCAAGGCCCCGACCGACGCCGCCAAGCTCGCCGCGCTCGCCGAACTGAAGACGCTCCACACGCTCGCGAGCGCCGACCTCGTCAAGGCCGCGATCAAGGACGCCGAGACCGCCAACCAACCAGCGCTCGCCGACGCCGCCCGGGCTGCGCTCCGCGCGATCGAGTCGCACCGCTCCACCGTCAACTTTCTGGGTACGCTTTTCCGCGGCGCCTCGTTGGGCAGCATCCTCCTCGTCGTCGCGCTCGGGCTGGCGATCACGTTCGGCCTGATGGGCGTCATCAACATGGCGCATGGCGAGATGATCGCCGTCGGCGCCTACACGACCTACGTCGTGCAGAATCTCTTCGGCACCGGCCTTGCGCTCTCGCCCTTCGGCTTCTCGTTCTCGTTGCCCGGCCTCAACGCCTCCGGCTGGAGTTACCAGGCGTACTTCTTCGTCGCGCTGCCGCTGAGCTTCCTCGCCGCGGCGCTCGTCGGCATCGCGCTCGAACGCGGCGTGATCCGGTTCCTCTATCGCCGACCGCTCGAAAGCCTGCTCGCCACGTGGGGCGTCTCGCTCGTGCTCCAGCAACTCTTCCGCCTGATCTTCGGCGCGAACAACGTGCAGGTCTCCAGCCCGGCCTTCCTCAGCGGCAACTGGACGGTCAACGACATCCTCCTCGGCTGGAACCGCCTCTTCGTCATCGGGTTCGCCGCGCTCATCGTCGTCGGCATCTGGCTCGTGCTCACGCGAACCTCCCTCGGCCTGCTCATCCGCGCCGTCATGCAGAACCGCGCGATGGCCTCGTGCATGGGCGTGCGGACCAGCCGCGTGAACATGCTCACGTTCGGCCTCGGCAGCGGTCTCGCCGGACTCGCGGGCGCCTTCCTCAGCCAGATCGGCAACGTCGGCCCGTCTCTCGGCCAGAACTACATCGTCGATTGCTTCATGACCGTCGTTGTGGGCGGAGTGGGCAACATTGCCGGCACCGTCCTCTCCGCCACCGGCATCGGTTTCGCGGATCAGTCTCTCCAGCAGATCCTCGGCAACCCCGTGCTCGGCAAGATCCTCGTGCTCGTCGCCATCATCCTCTTCCTGCAATGGCGCCCCGCCGGCCTCTTCGTCACCCGCAGCCGCAGCCTCGACTGAACTCCGCCTCCGCCATCTGTCACCGTTTCTCAGATTCACAATCTCCAGTCCGCCTCCGCGTTTATCCACGCCTCCTCCATTCCCCCTTTCCCGATTTCCACCTTCCACCTCTTCCGAATCCGTCCGGTTTCCTGAGTCCCTGCGTTCCAGATTCGCCGCTCCGTCACGATTCGGGCTCCCGCCTCCTCGCCTCTCCCCTTTTGCCTCTCGCCTCCCGATTCATGTCCCGCCTCGCCGCCCTCTTCGCCGCCCGCCGCAATCCCCGCGCCCTCTCGCGCGGCGAGCTGATCGTCGTCGGCATTCTCGCGATCGTCGTCGCGGTCATGCTGCCGTTCGCCAACCAACAGGGCTGGATCTCCGACTTCGCGATCAACCTCTGGGGCAAGTATCTCTGCTACGCGCTTCTCGCGATCTCGGTCGATCTGCTCTGGGGCTACACCGGCCTGCTTTCCCTCGGCCAGGCGCTCTTCTTTAGCCTCGGCGGCTACATGATCGGCATGCACCTCATGCGCATGATCGGCGACCTCGGCCAGTACCATAAACCGATCCCCGACTTCCTCGTCTTCCTCGGCTGGACCGAGCTGCCGTCGTTCTGGAAACCATTCTCCAGCTTCCCGTTCGCGCTGTTGATGGTGCTGCTGCTCCCCGGCCTCCTGTCCTGGATCTTCGGGTATCTCGCCTTCCGCTCCCGCATCAAGGGCGTCTATTTCTCGATCCTCACCCAGGCGCTCACGTACGGCGCCGCGCTCATGTTCTTCCGCAACGACCTACTCATGGGCGGCAACAACGGCTTCACCGACTTCAAGTTCATCCTCGGTTTCGACATCCGCGAAGCCGCCACCCAACGCGGCCTCTTCGTCGTCACCGCCGTCACGCTTCTCGTTGTCTACCTCCTCTGCCGTTGGCTCAACGGCACCAAGTTCGGCCTTGTCCAACAGGCCGTGCGCGACGGCGAGAATCGCGCGCTCTTCTCCGGCTACGCCACCGCCCACTTCAAGCTCTTCATCTTCATCGTGAGCGCGCTGATCGCCGCCGTCGGCGGAGCTCTCTACGTCCCGCAGGTCGGCATCATCAACCCGAGCGAGATGACACCCGACAAATCCCTTGAGGCCGTCGTCTGGGTCGCCGTCGGCGGCCGTGGCACGCTGCTCGGGCCCATCCTCGGCGCGATCGC
>DATGXA010000212.1:0-6876 GCA_035299125.1 Opitutaceae bacterium | reverse complement strand
CAAGCGCCGCCTGTTGAAAGTCAGCATCAACGACGCCGCGAAGGCCGACGCCCTGTTCACCCTGCTCATGGGCGACGAGGTCCCGCCCCGCCGCCAGTTCATCGAGGACAACGCCCTCAACGTCCAATTCTTGGATGTGTGATCGGTAGGGACGGTCCTCCGAACCGTCCGTCTCTCGCCTCTCCCTTTTCGCCTCTCGCTTTCCTCCCGTGTACACCGCCAACGAAAAAGTCGCGCCGGCCAACATCACCGAGATCATGCAGACGGCCTACATCGATTACTCGATGTCCGTCATCGTCTCGCGCGCCCTGCCCGATGCCCGCGACGGCCTCAAGCCCGTGCAGCGCCGCATCCTCTACGCGATGCTCCGCGAAGGCCTCCTGCACAACCGCCCGTACGACAAATGCGCCGGCGTCGTCGGTGAAGTGCTCAAGAACTACCACCCGCACGGCGACTCCTCCGTCTACGACGCCCTCGTCCGCCTCGCCCAACCCTGGGTCATGCGCTACCCGCTCATCGATCCGCAGGGCAACTTCGGCTCCGTCGAAGGCGATCCGCCGGCCGCCTACCGCTACACCGAGTGCCGTCTCGCCGAGATCGCCGAGGAGCTCCTCAAGGACATCGACGAGGAAACCGTCGACTTCGTCCCCAACTACAAGGAGTCGACCACCGAGCCCTCCGTCCTCCCCGCCGCCCTGCCGAACCTCCTGATGAACGGCTCGACCGGCATCGCCGTCGGCATGGCGACCAACATCCCGCCGCACAACCTCGACGAGATCATCACCGCCGCCTGCGCGCTCATCGACCGCCCCGGCATCACCGTCGAGGAGCTCATCGAACACATCCCCGGTCCCGATTTCCCCACCGGCGGCCTCATCGTCGGCCGCGAGGGCATCCGCAGCTACATGACGACCGGCCGCGGCATCGTCCGCATGCGCGGCCGCGCCCACACCGAGGAGCTCAAGAACGGCAAGGAGCAGATCGTCGTCACGGAGATCCCGTACAACGTCAACCGCGAGACCCTCGTGAAGCACATCGCCGAACTCGTCGGCGAGAAGAAGCTCCCCGAGATCTCCGACCTCCGCAACGAGTCCGACAAGGACACGCGCATCGTCATCGAGCTCAAGCGCGGCGAAGAGGCGCAGGTCGTCATCAACAAGCTCTTCCAGCTCACCGCCCTCGAGTCCTCCTTCGGCGTCACCCTGCTCGCGCTCGACCACCGTCGGCCGAAGCAGATGAACATCAAGGAACTCCTCGAGTGCTACGTCGCGCACCGCCGTGAGGTCATCACCCGCCGCACCCAGTTCCGCCTGCGCAAGGCCAAGGAGCGCGCCGAGATCCTCGAAGGCTACAAGATCGCCCTCGATAACCTCGACGACTTCGTCCGCATCATCCGTTCCTCCGCCAACAAGGAGGAGGCCAAGCACCGGTTGATGGACAAGTACCCGCTCAACGAGCGGCAGACCGACGCCATCCTCGAGCTCCGCCTCTACCAGCTCACCGGTCTCGAGCGCGACAAGATCGAGGCCGAGTACATGGAGCTCCTCAAGGCCATCGAGTACTACGAATCGATCCTCGCCTCCGAACACCTCCTCCTCGAGCTCATCAAGACCGAGCTGCTCGAGTTGAAGGCCAAGTACTCCCAGCCGCGCCGCAGCGAGATCATCGCCGCCGAAGGCGAGTTCCGCATGGAGGACGTCATCGTCAACGAAGGCTGTGTCATCACCGTCTCCCACCTCGGCTTCATCAAACGCACCCGCGTCGCCGACTACCGCGTGCAGAAACGCGGCGGCAAAGGCGTGATCGGCACCGAGACCTACGAGGAGGATTTCGTCGAGCACCTCTTCACCGCCTCCACGCACGACTACATCCTCTTCGTCACCTCCACCGGCAAATCCTACGCCAAGAAGGTTTACGACATCCCCGAGGGCGCGCGCACCGCGAAGGGCAAGTCCGTCACCAGCTTCCTCAAGCTCGTCGAGGGCGAGAAGATCGCCGCCATGGTCTGCTTCTCCGCGTTCACCGACGATCGCTTCCTCGTCCTCGCGACGCAGGGCGGCGTCGTGAAGAAGACCATGCTTTCCGAATACGAGGGCGCCACCCGCGAGCGCGAAGGCGGCCTCGCCGCCATCAACCTCCGCGACAACGACCAGGTCGTCGGCGGCGTGCTCACTACCGGCACCAACGAGATCATCCTCGTCTCGCACCAAGGCCTCGCCGTCCGGTTCCAGGAAGGTCCGCTCGATGCCGCCGGCGCCGAGGACGACGAGTCCGCCGCGGCCGAAACCTCCGCGACCGCCGCGCCCGTCGAGGGCGAGAGCGAGGTCGGCGAGGTGAAGGTCGGCCTGCGCGCCACCGGCCGCGCCACCGGCGGCGTCACCGGCATGCGTTTCAAGAAGAAGGGCGACTACGTGCAGGCCATCGAGGTCTGCGATCCGCAGGCCCGCCTGCTCGTCGCCCGTGAAGACGGTATCGGAAAACGCACGCCGTTTGCGGACTACCGCCTCACCCGCCGCGGCGGCTCCGGCGTGATCGCCATCGACCTGCCCGAGGACGGCAAGATCAACGTCGCCGGCGCGCTCAGCGTGCACGACACCGACGAGATCATGCTCCTCACCGCCAAGAACCAGAGCGTCCGCTGTCCCGTCA
Organism: Opitutaceae bacterium; assembly: GCA_035299125.1. GTDB lineage: Bacteria > Verrucomicrobiota > Verrucomicrobiia > Opitutales > Opitutaceae > CAJCBL01. Next base: position 4,227 of record DATGXA010000212.1, on the reverse strand, counting down.
ACGGCATCCGCGAGACCGGTCGTGGCGCCAAGGGCGTGAAACTCATCGACCTCGCCGAGGGCGACAAACTCCTCTCCGTCGCACGCATCGTCGACAAGGGCGACGAGGACGACGCGCCCGCCGAGCCCGCGCCGTCCGCCTGAGCCGCGGGCCGTCGCCGCACCGCCACGTTTCTCCACTGAAAACCCGCCGACCGCTTCGGCGGGTTTTCTTTTCTCCTCCTCCGCCATGCCGCTCCGCGCCGCCATCTTCGACTTCGACGGCACACTCGCCGATTCGCTCGGGCTCGCGCTCGCAGTCTGCAACGAAGTCGCGCCCCGCTTCGGTCTCCGGCAGATCAGCACCGCCGATGTCGAGCGCTGCCGCACGCTCTCCTCGCAAGAGCTGCTTCGCGAACTCGGCGTCCCGCTCTGGCAATTGCCGCAGCTCATGCACGCTGTCCGCGCGGGCATGGCGCAACGGATCGGCGAGGTGCAGCTGTTTCCCGGTATCGGCGAAACGCTCGCCGCCCTCCGCCAAGCGGGCGTGCGCTGCGGCGTGCTCACCTCGAACTCCGAGGGTAACGTGCGCGCCGTCTTCACCGCGGCCGGCGTGCCGCCGCCGGAGCTGCTCTCCTGCGGCGTGAGTCTTTTCGGCAAGGGCACGCGCCTGCGCCGGTTGTTGCGCTCCGCCAACATTCCCGCCGCCGAAGCCTGCCTCATCGGCGACGAACAACGCGATGTCGCCGCCGCGCGCGAGGCCGGCGCCCCCGCTGTCGCCGTGCGCTGGGGTTACGGCGAGCCCGCCGCGTTGGCCGCCGCGCAGGCAGACTTCGTCGCCGAATCCCCCGCGGCGCTCCTCGCCTGGCTGACATCGGCCGGCTGAGCCGTCATCGTCCGGTCGATCGTCCCGAGTACGAAAGTCGAGAGCCGGATATCCGAGCCGAGCTCGCCATGGCAACTGGCCGCGCGGCGGTGCACCGAAAGTCCGGCGCTCGTCGCTCGACGGCGACCGGATCGTCACCGCTGGGCCGCTCACCTCAGCGCGCGCATCGGGGTTTCCCCCATCGCCGGGACCCACGACCACCGGCCGTTCCAAAACGTAGCAAACTGGCGCACACGCCGCGCTTGCCTGTCCTGCGGGCGACCTCCATTTCCTCCCGAGTCCGTGGACCGCGTCCACGCCCGGTGCCCATCAATCGACAACGCCAGATCCACCCCTTCCGTGAGGGACTTCTCGTCGCCCTCACCGTGCTTGCCGTGGCCTCGGCGGTGTTGGCGTACACCTACTCGTACGCGCGCCGCGCGCAGATCGACTCCGTGCGCACCGAGCTCATCCAGCTCGCCCGCGCCGCCGCGGTGCAGATCGACGGCGACCTGCACGAGACCCTCGTCTCGCCCGAGCAGAGCGGGTCCCCGCCACACCTCCGCGCCCTCGAGCCGCTGCTCAAGATGCAGCGCGCCACGCACGACCTGCTCTACATCTACACCGCCACACTGCACGACGGGCAGATCGCGTTCATCCTCGACACCGCGTACTTCATCCGCCCGCCGGACGACACCGATCCGCCGCCGCCGATCGGTTTTCTCTACACCGGCCAGGATTCCACGTTGCGGCAGGCGCTCAGCCAGCAACGCGCGATGGTCGACGACCGTCCCGTCCCCGAACGCGTGCGCACGTACATGAGCGCGTTCGCGCCGTTCTACAATTCCCGCGGCGAGTTCGTCGGCGTCGTCGGAGTCGACATGTGGGCGAAGGATCTCGAGCAACGTCTCGCCACGTTCCGCCGCGTGGCGACCGCCGCCGCCTCCGGAATCGTCGGCCTCTCGCTCCTCATCGGGTGGTTGACGTATCGGCTCCGCCGTTCCTCCGCGCAGGCCGAGGAGCGTGCGATCGAGGCCACAGAGCATCTGCGCGACGAGAAGGCGAAGGCCGACGAGCTCAACCAACGCCTGCAGAGCGCGATCCGCGCCGCCGAGGAGGAAGCCCGCGCCGCCGAGGCCGCCAACCACGCCAAGAGAGCGTTCCTCGCCGTCATGAGCCACGAGATCCGCACGCCCATGAACGGCGTGCTCGGCATGACCCAGCTCCTCGCCAGCACCGAGCTCACGGTCGAACAACGCGAATACATCCGCACGATCGGCAGCTGCGGCAACACCCTCCTCACCGTCATCAACGACGTGCTCGACTACTCGAAGATCGAGGCCGGCCGCGTCGAGCTCGAGCACGCGCCCGTCGATCTCCGCTCCGTCGTCGAGACCGTGCTCGATCTCTGCGCACCGCAGGCCATCGAGAAACACCTCGAGCTCAGCTTCCTCATCGATCCCGATGTCCCGAGCCTCTTCCTCGGCGACGCCATCCGGCTCCAGCAGGTGCTCTTCAATCTCGTTGGCAACGCGGTGAAGTTCACCGCCGGCGGCGAGGTCTTCGTCGCCGTCCAGCGCCTCGCCGGCCAACCGCCGCAGCTCCACCTCAGCGTGCGCGACACCGGCATCGGCATCCCCGCCGATCGCATGGACCGCCTCTTCAAGCCGTTCTCCCAGGTCGACTCCGCCTCGACCACGCGCCGCTACGGCGGCACCGGCCTCGGCCTGGCGATCGCGCGCCGCCTCACCGAGCTGATGCACGGACGCATGTGGGTCGACAGCGAAGTCGGCCGCGGCTCCACGTTCCACTTCACCCTGCCCGTCGAGGTCCCGCTCGACGCACCGCCTCCGCCGCACGCCTCACCCGAGGCTGCGCTCGCCGGCCGCCGTGTGATCCTCCTCAGCGAAAACGCCACCATGCGGCACATCCTCTCCGCCATGTGCCGCTGGTGGGGCATGACCACCTGCGAGGTCGACCGCCCGGCCGCCGCGCTCGCACTGCTGCGCAGCCCCACCGGCTGCGAGGCGGTCATCATCGATCGCCAGCTCGGTTCGCGCGATGGTGCCCAGATCGCGGAGACGATCCACGGCATCTCCGGCCGCGAACAACTCCCGCTCTTCCTGCTCGACGCCTCCGGCAGCCACGCCGTGACCGGCTCCACGACCCTCGTCGCCAAGCCCGTCAAACCGAGCCACCTGAAGGTTCTCCTCATGCAGGCCTTCGGCGCCCCGCCCGAGCTCCTCCCGCCGTTGCCCGTCGCCGGCAGCGAATTCGACATCACCCTCGGCCGCCGCATGCCGATGCGCATCCTCGTCGTCGACGACGACGCCGTGAACCAGCGCGGGCTCGTCCTCATGCTCGAGCGGCTCGGCTACGCCGCCACGATCGCCAACGGCGGCCAGCAGGCTCTCGAGGAAATCCGCCGCGACAGCTTCGACTTGGTGTTCATGGACATCAGCATGTCCGGCATCGACGGCCGCGAAGCCACCCAACGCATCCGCCGCCGCTCCGAGCATCCCGCAGTACCGTGGATCGTCGCGTTCACCGCGATCGCCGACCCAAATGTCCGCGCCACGCTCCTCACCTCCGGCCTCAACGACTGCCTGCTCAAGCCGTTCCGTGCCGACGAGCTCGTCGAGGTGCTCTCGCGCGGCTTCCGTTCACTCCAGCAGATGCGCGGTCTGCCGAACCGCTGAGACGTGCTCGCGCCGCGCGAGGGAGCGACAAAGGCGGGTGCGGAGCCGGCGAGCGAGTTGCTCGCGCAGCCGCGATTCGTTCAGCAGTGGAAAACTCGCCGCCGCCACATCTCCGGCCTTGCCACGCCGCAGCGGCGGGGGAGATTGCTCGCGCGCCTTCAGAAACCCAGTCGCCAGCCGATTTTCTCGTATGCCCGTCCGTCTCACGCAGCTGCTGCACCCGTCCCGCGTCCTCCTCAACGTGCAGCAGACAAAGCGAACCGCCGCCATCAACGAGGTCGCCCGCCTGCTCGAAGGCCATCCCGACATCACGGACTACCCGCATTTCTACAACGAGCTCCTCGCCCGCGAACGCCTCGATCCCACCTGCATCGGCAACGAAGTCGCCCTGCCCCACGCGCGCACCGACCACGCCCAGGCGATCGTGCTCGCCATCGGCCGTTGTCCCTCGGGCGTCTATTTCGAGAACTGCCAGCAGACCGTCCGTCTCATCTTCGTCGTCGCCACCCCCAAGTCGCAGCCGGGCGATTATCTCGCCCTCGTCGGCGCGCTCTGCCGCGTGTTGAAAGCCCCCGAGACCCGCGACGCCCTCATGAAGGCGCAGACACCCGAGGAGTTCATCCAGCCCCTCGTCGACGCCGAGGCGCGCCTCTTCGGCAAGGCCTGAGGCTTCAGCCTCCCGCCG
>DATGXA010000211.1:0-4215 GCA_035299125.1 Opitutaceae bacterium | reverse complement strand
GATCGGGAGCGGGAGAGCATCGTCGCCGGCGGAAGCGGGATCTGGCTTCGGCATCGTGGCGAAACGAAGGGATTGCCCGCGCCGATGCAAGCGGTGGAATTTCCTCGAAGCGGATGTCGCGCGTCTTCGGGCGGAGCAGGGCGGAAACACATTCTCCTCGCCCCGGGCCGGACGCCTCCCGATCCTCCGCCCGCATGTCCCGCATCGTCGCCATCGTAGGTCGCCCGAACGTCGGCAAGAGCCGCCTCTTCAACCGGCTCGTCCGCCGCCGCATTTCCATCGTGCACGACGAGGCCGGCATCACGCGCGACATCGTGTCCGCCACCGTCGACAAGGACTACATGCTCCTCGACACCGGCGGCCTCGGCCTCGATCCGAAAACAACGCCCGACAAGCTTATCCCCGCTGTCGAGGCGCAGGCGCGTTTCGCGATCGAGACGGCCAACCTGATCCTCTTCGTCGTCGACGCTCGCGAGCGCGACAACCCGCTCGACGACAAGGTCGCGAAGCTGCTGCGCAAATGCGGCAAGCCCGTCGTGGTAGTGCTCAACAAGAGCGACAACCCCGACGCGCCTGCGCCGGTGAATCCGTTCAAGCGGCTCGGTTTCGACAAGTTCGCCCACATCTCCGCCGAGCACGGCCACGGCGAGGACAACCTCCGCGCGGTCATAGCGCAGCACCTCGGGCCCGTCGCCCCGGTGGCAGCGACCGTCGAGGGCGAGCGCACCGACAAGGACCCGTTGAAGATCGCCTTCGTCGGCCGGCCCAATGTCGGCAAATCCTCGCTCGCCAACCGCCTGCTCGACCAGCCGCGCCTGATCGTGAGCGACATCGCCGGCACGACGCGCGATTCCGTCGAGCTCGATTTCACGTTCACCACCGAGGAGGGCAAGAAGTGGCCCTTCCGACTCATGGATACGGCGGGCATCAAGACCAACACGAAGCTCGCGTCGCCCGTGGAGTATTTCTCGCGCCTGCGCTCGATCGACGCGCTCCAGGGCGCCGACATCGTCTACCTCGTCATCGACGCGGTCGACGGTGTCACGAAGCAGGACAAGGCGATCGGTGCCGAGATCGTGAAGGCGAACAAGCCCTGCATCGTGCTCGTGAACAAGTGGGACCTCGCGCAGGAGGCGTTCCGCGAGAAACCGCTGCGCGGCTACGAGAGCGAACGCGACTACCGCGAGAAATACGCCGAGGCGGCCGCGCGCGAGCTGTTCTTCACCCCCGGCTCGCCGATCGTGTTCATCTCCGCGCTGAAGGGTTTCGCCGTCGAGCGCATGCTCGCCACCGCGCGCCGCATCGACCAGTCGCTCGACAAGAAATTGCCCACCGCGAAGCTCAATCAGGTCCTCATGCGGCTCACCGAGACCGTGCCGCCGCCGGCCGTGGGCGGGAAACGTTTCCGCGCCTACTACGCCGTGCAGACCGGCAACCGGCCGTATCGCGTGAAAATTTTCTGCAACAACTCGACCGTGATGTCGGAGTCCTATCGCCGCTATCTGGAAGGCGGCGTGATCGAGGAGTTCCGTCTCGCGGGCTGCCCGTTCCAGTTCGACCTGATCGGCAAGGAAAAGGCCCCGCGTCCCGACTACGTCCCGCGCCGCGCCGACGAGGATTGATGCGCGACCGCGTCTGTAGGCGACGGCGCAGGCGCGGTGTCGTGGGTTCATCCGCGGCAGGGACGGACCTCCGGGCCGTTTGTTCGCCCGGCGGGCCCAGCGGTCTCGCCCTACGACCAAGCATTCTTCGCAGATCCGTCGGCCGGGCTTCCCCCCGTATTCCGCGGGCCGGCGCCGCGAGCGAGTCGGGCATAGAGCTCCCGACCCACGCGCCGCTGATCGTTACCGTTTCGTAACAGGGCTCGTCGCGGATTCGTCCGATGGACGCGCGCGACCATGCAACTCCATCCCCTTGTTTTCGTCCTCGCTTTCCTCTCGAACGGCGCGCTCGCGCAAGACGTCCCGGTCCGCTTCACGCTCGCCGGCTCGAGCACCGTCACACGCGTGCTCATGCCGCTGAAGGCGGGAGTCGAAGCCGCGCATCACGCCGAAATCCGGCTGGTCCCGAACGGCTCCGGGCGCGGTCTGGCGGAGCTCGTCGGCGGTCGCGCGGATGCGGCGATGATCTCCGGCCCGCTCGACGATTTGCTCGAAAAGCTGGCGCCGACGCGAGAAAACGAGCTCCGCTCCGAGCAGCTCGAGAAGCTCAAACTGGCCGACTCGCCGAAGGCCGAAATCGTGGCGCTCGTGCATCCCGAGAACGTCGTGCGGCGACTGACGAGCGATCAGTTGCGGTCGATACTCGTTGGCGAGACCACCGATTGGAGCGCGGTGGGCGGACCCGCTCGGCCGATCCGCGTGATCCTGCCCGACGCGCTCGATGGTGTGCGCGCCACACTCGCGACCAGTCTGCTCGCGGGGCGCGAGTTCGCCGCTGGTGCGAAGATCGTCGAGCGCACGCCGGATATACCCGGGCTCGTCGCCGAGGATGCCGGCGCCATCGGCGTGTTGCCGCGTGGCATGCTCGCCGCAGACTCCGCCTACGCCGAGATCGCGCCCAAGCTCGTGCTCGCGTTGTACATCGTCGCGCGCAAGGACCGGTTGGAGGAGGACCCGAAGCTCGAGATGGTCCTCAATTCGCTCCACTCGAGGGCGCGGTGAAACGAGACGGCGCACGGCGTGCGTGCGGCGCGGATTTCGTCGGCGCGGTCGTTTAGCCTCGCCTCGTCGGGGACTGCGACGGCATTCGCAGGTATGCCGTTTTCACGATTCGGACTTTTTTCCAGCATCCTGCGCGCGGTGCAGGCGAAGGGCTACGCCGAGCCCACGCCTGTGCAGGTGGAGACGATTCCGGCGGTGCTCTCGGGGCGCGACGTGATCGCTTCGGCGCAGACGGGCACTGGCAAGACGGCGGCGTTTGCGCTGCCGATCATCAACCGCCTCGGGCCGCATCGCGCCGGCGGCGCGCGCGTGCTGGTGCTCGAACCGACGCGCGAACTGGCCGCGCAGGTGGCGGACGCGTTTCGCGAGTTTGCGCAGTTCACCGATCTCCACGTCGACCTGATCCAGGGCGGCGTCGGCTACGGGAAACAACGCGCGGCGCTGGTCGACGGCGCCGATATCGTCGTGGCCACGGTCGGCCGCTTGCTCGAGCTGATTGATGAGCGCGCGGTGAAACTCGACGCGTTGCAGGTGCTCGTGCTCGACGAGGTCGATCGCATGCTCGACATGGGCTTCATCGACGACGTGAAGGCGATCGTCGGCCGCTGTCCGCCGCGCCGCCAGACGCTGTTTTTCTCGGCCACCGTGCCCGGCACGATCGAGGAGGTGGCGCGTTTCGCCCTGCGCGAGCCGGTGCGGATCAGCATCGGCCGCGTGCGCACCGTGCCGGCATCGGTGAATCATGCGTTGTATCCGGTGCCCGGGCCGCTGAAATTCCGCCTCCTGCTCGCGTTGCTGGAGAAGACCGAATTTCGCAGCGTGATCGTGTTCACCCGCACGAAGGAGGGCGCCGACGGCATCGTCGCGCGTCTCAAACAGAGCGGCCACTCCGCCGCGGTGCTGCATGGCGACCGCAGCCACGGCCAACGCAAGGCCGCGCTCGCCGGTTTCAAGGACGGCTATTACGAGATTCTCGTCGCGACCGACATCGCCGCGCGCGGGCTGGACCTCTCGGACGTGACCCACGTGATCAACTACGACATCCCGCTCACGCCCGACGACTACGTGCATCGCGTCGGCCGCACCGGGCGTTCTTCGGCCACGGGCGACGCGTTCACGCTGTTCACGCCGCGCGAGAGCGGCGCGGTGCAGGCGATCGAGAAGTTCATCCGCGCTGAGATTCCGCGGCGGCAGTTGGAGGGCTTCGATTACCACGCGTTGCCGACCGCGGCAGAGTTCGGAGCGGAGAACCGCGGTACGCGTTCCCCGAAGCCGAAGGACGACGGCTGGGCCGAGATGATCATCGGCGCGAAGAAACGGCTGCCAGTGGCGACGGGCGGAGCCAAGCCGGTGCCGCCGCGGCAGCCCAAGCCGCAGCCGAAACCGACGGCGAAGGCAGAAGCGAAGCATGCGGCGCCGGCGAAGACCGATCCGCGAACAGCGCATTCAAAGCCGTTCGGGAAAAACCGTTTTGGCGGCCACAAGCGCCGCTGAGCGAGGCGGCGGCTGGCAACGTGTTTGGCGGAGGCCGGTTGGTGCCGGCCTTCCGTGT
>DATGXA010000210.1:0-4366 GCA_035299125.1 Opitutaceae bacterium | reverse complement strand
GGCGGCATAGATGCGTCGGCCAACGGGTTTCGAGCGCCACTCGATCCACACATAGGAGCCGTCCTTGCGCCGATACCGGTTCTCGAAGCTCTTCACCTCGCCGGAACTCGCCAGCACGGAGATGGCGGTGAGCGTGGCGTCGACATCCTCCGGATGCACAAAGTCGAGGAACAGCCGGCCCTCCAGCTCCGCCACGGGATAGCCGAGGATCTTCTCCCATTCCGGGTTGAGCCGGAGGAAATGTCCGCCGGTGTCGGCGATGCAGAGCAGGTCGAGGCTGTTGGTGAAGTACTGGTCGAGCTCGGCCTGTTTCTCCTGCAACAGATCCTCGGCCTGTTTGCGTGCAGTAATGTCGATGACGAGCGTGAGGAGGTATTGCCGTCCTTGGCTGCTGATCACCTCGGCCGAAAAGAGGCCGTGCAAGACGGAGCCGTCTTTCCGGATCACCTCGACTTCGAGATCGGTGATCCGCTCACCGGTCTGGACGAGCGCGGCGACGCGGCGCTGGGTCTCGGGGGCGAACAGCCCGAGTTCGGCGGCGGTGCGTCCGACGACCTCCGCCCGCGTGTAGCCAAGCTTCGCAAGAAGCACGTCATTCACGTCGGCAAAGCGGCGCTCCGGTAGCGCGGAGATCGCCATGAGCGCGGGGTTGTTTCGGAACAATCGCTCGAAGCGTTGCTGCGCCTCCTGCTCGGCGGAGAGATCCTTGCTCACGCCGAAGACGCAGTCCTCGCCGTTCCATTTGCCGAACCAGGCGCGGGTCTCGACCGCCACGAGGGTGCCGTCCTTCGCTGCCAGCGGCAGCGGACAGGTGGAACGTTCGCCTTGGAGAATCGCCGTCAGGATCGCTTCCGCTTCGGCGCGACGGTCGGCAGGATGGAGATCGAGCACCTGCATCTGCGCGAGATCGTCCGCGGTGTAGCCGAGCTTCCTTTCGACCTCGTGGTTCGCGAACACGATGCGCCCGTCGGGACGCCCGACGATGATCAGGTCGCCGATCGTCTCGAAGAACGTGCGGAAGTTCCGTTCGCTCTCGCGCAACGCCGCCTCGGCCTCCGTGCGCGCCGTGATGTCGCGGCTGATCCCGAGCACGCCGATCAACTCGCCGTCGGCCGACCAATAGGGCGTCTTGAACGTTTCGAGCAATCGGCGACGTCCGTCGGGATAGGTGACCCACTCCTCGACGCGCTGCGGTTGGCGCGTTTCGATCATGCGTTGGTCCTGCTCGCTGAACATGGCGGCCCAGGCCTCCGGGAACACCTCGCGATCGGTGCGGCCCACGATCTCCTCGCGCGGCCGGCCGGCGAGTTCGGCGAAGGGGGGATTGCAACCGAGGTACACGCCGGCGAGATCCTTGAAGAACACGAGGTCGGGGATCGAATCGACCAACGACTTGATGAGGTTCTCCTGTCGCCGGAGCTGCGCGCTCGCCAGCTTGACCGCGGTGATGTCGTCCTTCACCGCCACGTAGTGCGTAGTGCGCCCGTCGGCACCGATCACCGGCGAGATCACCGCCTGCTCCACGAAGACCTCGCCGCTCTTCTTCCGGTTGATCAGTTCGCCACGCCACACGCGGCCGGCGAGAATCGTCCGCCACAGGTCCTCATACACGGCGGTTGGTGTCTCGCCGGATTTGAGGAAACGCGTGTTTCGCCCGCGGACCTCCTCCAGACTGTAGCCGCTCACAGTCGTGAAGCACGGGTTCGCGTACTCGATGTGACCGGCGAGATCCGTTATCACGATCGATGACTGGCTCTGCTCGATCGCCATCGAGAGCTTGCGCAGCTCGGCCTCGGCTCGCTTGCGCTCGGTGAGGTCGACGAACGCCACCACCGCGCCGGCGAGGCGACCGTCATCGATCTGCGGCGACGACCAATACTCCGCCGGGAAGCTCGTGCCGTCCGCCCTCCAGAGCTGCTCATCCGTCAGATGCAACGCCTCGCCCGCGCGAAAAGCGCGCGCCAGCCGGCAACCCTCACCAGCGCCGCAGCGTCCGTCCTCCGCCGTCGGATGGATCAGCTCGTGCATGGTGCGACCCAACAGCGCCGCCTGCTCGTGGTAACCGAGCATCCGCACGCACGCGGGGTTCGCGAAGGTGCATTTGCCGTCGAGGTCCACCCCGAAGATCGCCTCCGCAGCGGAGTCGAGCAGCAGGCGAACCTGCGCCTCGCTGCGCCGCAGATCGGCAGCGGCGCGTTTGCGCTCGGTGATGTCGAACACGATCGAGTGGACGACCGGCCGTGCGCCCAGCCGGATGCGCGTGCTGAAGACCTCCACGTCGCGCACGGAGCCGTCCGCCCGGCGGTGCTGTGCTTCGCCGCTGGCGCCGCGATCCGCCGGGATCCTCGCGATTCGCCCGAGCACCGCCTCCTGCGGGCTTCGGTCGATGTCGGTCATGCGCAGCTTCAAAATCCGCTCGCGACTCCATCCGTAGAAACGCACCGCCGCGTCGTTTGCATCCACCACACGTCCGTCCGCCGGATCGAGCAGAAGCATCGCGGCAGCGTTTTCGCCGAACAGCCGGCGATGGGTCGCCTCGCTTTCGCTGAGTTCGCGGGTCAGCCGCTCGGCGATTCGATGCGCCTCGGCGCGCGTGCCGAGCAACGACCGGATCAGCCAGACCAACAACAGCGTGGTCAGGCAACCGCCTGCGGCGATCGACCATGTTTGCAGAGAAGCGGCCGCAAGCGGCGGTGCGGCGGGACGAGGGAGACGCGGCGTCCAGCGCCGCCAGGCGAACACGCCCGGCCCCGATCGCACCAGCCGATCGGGCTCCGGCCCCGTGACGGTTCTCACTCCAGCACGCGCGTCGGGCAGCGTGTACGGACGCACAACAACCGATGAATAGATACGATGAATGGCCGCCAGCGGATCCCCAAAAACGATACCGCGGGCGAACGCGCGCCAGGTTTCACGCGACGCGGCCTCGGAATCGGCGAACAGTGTCGCGCCGCGCTGGGACACCTTCACGCAGCCGGCCGACCGTGCCTCGACTTCCGGCCGGATGTCGTTGCTCGCGAAAGCGAGGTCGCGCTCCGCCGCCGCTTTGCTCCCGATCGCGGCGCAGGCCGTGATCAAGAGAACGGCGCGCAACACCGACCCTGCGCACCACATTCCGGCGTCCGACGCGCGGCGTCCCTCGGCGGTTTCCGGTTCGTGCTCAGCGGTGCTCATGATGGCGTAGGCGCGCGCACTCCGGAGGTGCACGCGACTCGACGCCCCGGCCGCGTTGGGGAGGGCTGATCTCTCGGGATTCGCTCGACAGCCCGGACAACGCGCGAGGAACCATCCGCGGACGGATGGGCGACTCCTGAAGACAGGCGCGACACAGCGACAATATCGGCACAACGGGCGATTCACTTGACCGCTACGCGCCATGTTTCTGGCCCGGACGGCCTCTTTCCGGACGCCGTGGCGAAACGCTCCGCCTAACCACGCCCTACCGGTACGGCTTCGCCGAGCGAGCGATCCGTACGCCGCGACGCGCGCGCCACCGCGCCGCGGGTCGCCTTGGCCGTCAGAGAGACGGCCTCCTCGGGCGGCAGTGCGTTCAGTTCCGGATCGAAGGGTTCGGCCGTGATCGGCCCATAGTAGCCTACATCGGCCAACGCATGGATGAAGCCATCCAGATCGAGCACCCCAGTCGTGCCCGGCAGCTTGCGTCGGAAATCTTGCAGATCGTTCCGCGCGATGCCCAGCGGCGCATCGTTGACGTGTACGTTCACAATCTGCTCGCCCTGGAGCGCAGCGATCTCCGCGACCGTTCCACCCGCACAATGCCAGTGCCAGCTATCGAGCAGCAGCCCGCAATTCGGCCCGATCGCACGCCCTAGCTCGAGCACCCCGGCAAGCGTATGGATGAAGGGGTACTTGAACGCGCGCCGCGTCGACTCCGGCCCCACAAACTCGAGCCCGAGGCGAATGCCGTAATCCGCCAACAGCCGTGCCACTGGCCGAAACCGCACCAGATGATGCTCGAAATTGATGGCGTAGCCACGCTCGTTGTCGCCGGGCAGGATCCACATGAACGCCCGACGCGCGCCCACGGCCGCCGCACTCCCGAGCAAAGTCGGCAGCTTCTTTAGCCCCGCCTGCCACTCCTCCTCGTCGGCTGCATAGGGGACAAACGGCAGGCACCAAGCCCCCACCCGTAGCCCTCGCCCTAGAAGCGCTTCCCGCACCCGCTGCGCCCCCTGCTGCGAGACCGCCGCGTGCAACGACTCGATCGCCGGGTCGAGTCCGCCGAACCCGTGGCGCTCCGCGAGCGCGAGCCCCTCCTCGAGCGACACTTCGAGGCCAAGGTGGGCGGGATTGAACGAGGCGAACATGGCGGGCGGCGGCAGCGCGCGGAACATGCCGCCCGCCA
>DATGXA010000209.1:0-5833 GCA_035299125.1 Opitutaceae bacterium | reverse complement strand
GGGCGAAGGGCAGCAACGCGCCCACACCCATCCAACGGGCGAAGTGCCCGCCGCGATTCCGCCACGGACCGTCTTCCGCAAAGCCGCCGATGTCGGGCCCGGCGAACGGTTGTCCCGACAGGCCGAGGTTGAGCGCCATCGGCACCGACCACGCGAGCTGTTCCCAGTTCGCGGTGTTGTCGCCCGTCCACGTGGCGCCGTAGCGCTGGCCACCGAGAAAGTTCGCGCGGGAGAGCACGAACGGCCGGCGGTCCAGTCGCGCGGCGGCGAGACCGGCGCGAGTCGCGCGAATCATCTGCATGCCATAGATGTTGTGGTAACGCGCGTGCGGCCCCGTGCCACCGAGCTCGGGATCGGCGCGATGCACGTTGTCCTCCGGCATCGTCTTCGACGGCACATTGAACACCGCGGGCTCGTTCATGTCGTTCCACACGCCGTCGATTCCCGTCGCCAGAAACTGGGAATGAAGTCCCGCCCACCAGTCGCGTACATCTCCGCGCGTGAAATCCGGGAAATGGCACAGCCCCGGCCACACCTCGCCCACGTAGTCGCTGCCGTCCGGCCGCTGCACGTAGTAACGCTGACGCCGTCCCTCGACGCGCATCGCTGCGAAACGCGTCCTCATTTCGCGCCTCGCTCGAGCCTGGTCCGGCGAATCGGGCGTGCGCGCGACCGGAGTCGGCGGCTGCGCGGGCGGGAGCTCGTCGCTCTTCAGGCCGGGATCGATCATCCAGACGGTGTGGAATCCCTGCGCGTGCAGCTCGTCGTTGAGCACCCTTGGATCCGGGAAGCGCCGCGGATCAAAGGTGAAGATCCGGAAGTCCTCCATGTAGTCGATGTCCATCCAGAGCACGTCGCACGGGATGCGCCGGGCGCGAAACTCGCGGGCGATCTCCCGCACGCGCGAATCGGGCGAGTAACCCCAGCGGCTCTGGTGGTAACCGAGCGCCCATTTCGGGGGCAGCGGCGGCAGGCCGGTCAACGCCGCCAACGTCTGCACGACCTCCGCCGGCGTGGCGCGCTCGATCGCCACCACGGGAAACGCCGGCCCCTCCACCTCCACGCGGATCTCGCCGCCCGCGAGCGGCGGCAGCGTGATCGTCTGCCGATAGGTCGAATCGAAGATCAGCCCGAACGCCGTCCCGTCGGCGCGAACGCCGAGCACCCATGGATGCGACTGGTAGAGCGCCGGCGTGCGCGCGTCGTAGCCGTACACGTCGCTGTTCCAGAGCGTGACCGTGCGGCTGTTGCGCAGGAGTGGGCCGGTCACCTCGCCGGTGCCGTAGAGCGCCGTACCCGCCGGGACCGGAATCGTCACCACCTGCCGGACACCGGTGGTCGCGAACGCCGGGCGCAGCGCCACGCCACCGTCACCCGCCGGGCCGCGCCGCGAGCCGACCAGCGTCACCGAGGGCAGCGCCTCGTCGCGTGCTTCGGGCGTCGCGTGGAACACCGCCACGCGCTCGGCCGGGGTCTCGACCACCGGCTCGCCCAGCGCCGCCACCGCGCCCAGGAGCAACCAACCCGGGCGGAGCAGAAACCGTTTCCCGAAAGAACGAAAACGCATGCGCCGTAATTACCGTTCCAAGCCATACGCCGTCGAGATCGCGTTGGCGACGGGCAGGCGGGCCGCGCACCCGCCCCGCCGAGTCGTTCACTCGTCGACCAGCAACCGGCGGAAGTTTACATCGGCCGCGAGCACGCCGCGCAGCGCTCCCTCCGAATCGCGCAGCGGTGCGACCACGGTGAAGCAATAGTCGCCGGTGGCGGTGGAACGGTAGAGATCGGTGGACGCGACCTGCTCCGCAGCAGTCCCCTGCCGGAACCAGGGGCGCATCGACCAATCGCGCCCGCGACCGGAGGCATCCGCCGTGACCGAAGCCTCGCGACGGCCGATGTTGTCCACAAACTGCCGGCCGGCGGCATCGGTGCAGTAGGCCAACTCGAACGGCGGGTTCTCACGCAACCACTCAACCAACTCACGTTCCACCGCATGGCGTTCGAGCGAGCGTTCGGCCAACGTCTGCACGAGGGCCAGCAACGCCTCCTCGGCACGCCGGTGCGCAGCGAAGCGAAAGGCGCCGATCTTCGTGAGCAACGCCTCGGTGAGCGCGTTCACCTCGTCGCCCAGGCCGTGCACCCGCCGAGCGCTGGTCAACTGCACCGCTGCGGAACGGCTCACTCCCTGCACCTCGCACTCGACCGCCGCGATCGTCTCGGCGCCGGCGCCGCTCTTCGCAGCTTCGCCGCCGACGATCCGCCCCACCCGGTCAATGCTGGCATGCATGTCGCCGACGCGGGCCTCGATCAACCGCGTGGTGCCGCCGGCATCGTCGGCGAGGCGTTTGACTTCCTCGGCCACGACACCGAAGGCGCGCCCGCTGGCCCCGGCACGCACGGCCTCGATGCTGGCGTTGAGCGAGATGATCTTCGTCTGGTCCGCGATGCGGGCGACAGTACCGAGCGCCTTGCCGACCTGCGCCGCGGCGCCGCGCAACTGATCCGTGGCGGTCGTCACGGCGGCGGTAAGTTGCTCCATCGTTGTCGCCGCGCGATCGGCCTGCCCCGCCTGGGAGCGCGCCTGCTCCTCCAATGCCTGCGCCAACGCGGCCAATTGCGGCCCAAGCGCGGCGAGCCGCACCGCCGTCTGCGCGATCGCCTCCAACCGGCTGTTCTCACCGCTTGTGGCGGACTCGGTTGAACGACTGGGAATGGCTGCACACGAGGTTGGCATGGGTTGCGATCCAGCCAGCAAGGCACATGCCGCCGCTGCAGGCGCGCGCCGCGAGCCAATCATCGGCTGAGGAAAATTCCGCAGGCGTAGCCGAAGCGGGAGATTCGGCGTCGCGCACGAATTTTCCCGCGGCTCCCACCAGCGCTCATTTCGCGCCACCGCGCGCCCCTTGCCAGCGCCGACGGTTTCGCCTTCGCTCGGACGCGAATGGCCGCTCCCACTCTCCTCGTCCTCGCCGCCGGCATGGGCTCCCGCTACGGCGGGCTCAAACAGATCGATCCCGTCGGCCCCGGCGGCGAGACGATCCTCGACTACGCGGTGTTCGACGCGATTCGCGCGGGCTTCGGGCGTGTCGTCTTCGTCATCCGCCGCGATTTCGCGGAGGCGTTCAACACCCAGGTCGCCGCGAAATACGCCGGCCGTATCCATGTTGACACCGTTTTCCAATCGCTCGACGCCCTTCCGCCCGGCACCACCGTGCCCGCCGGTCGCGAAAAACCGTGGGGTACCGGCCACGCCGTCTGGTGCGCGCGCGAGGCCATCCACGAGCCGTTCGCCGTGATCGGCGCCGACGATTTCTTCGGCCGCGATGCGTTCGTGCAGCTCGCCGCGTTCCTCAGCTCCGCGGGCGAACCGCACTCGCCTCTCGCCTCACGTCTCTCGCCTGCGGCGGCTGCGCCCGCCGCCTTCGCCATGGTCGGATATCGGCTCGCCAACACACTTTCGGAAAACGGCGCCGTCGCGCGCGGTGTCTGCACCGCTGGCATGGACGGCCGTCTGCAAACCGTCGTCGAGAACACCGGCATCCTGCGCAGCGATGTGGGCCCCGGCCGCAAGTACACCGGCGAGGAGATCGTCTCGATGAACTGCTGGGCATTCACGTCGGCGTTCTTCCACTCGCTCGATCGCCAATGGCGCGCGTTCATCGCCGCACGCGGCACTGAGCTGAAATCCGAATTCTACCTACCCGAGGCCGTCTCGCAGCAGATCGCCGACGGCACCGCGACCGTCGAGGTCCGCCCGACGAGCGCCGAGTGGTTCGGCGTGACCTACCGCGAGGACAAACCGCGCGTGCAGGCCGCCCTCGCCGCGCTCGCCGCCCGCGGCGATTACCCCGTGCCGCTGTTTCCCACCCGCGCATGAAACTCTCCCGTGCCGATGCCGATGCCTTCGTGCCCGCCGGCGGCGACCCCGCCGCGGCGCTTGCGCGCGTCACGCACCTCTGCGTCGCCGCGCATCAGGACGATATCGAGATCATGGCCCACGCGGGGATCTGCGATTGCCTCGAGCAACCCGGCAAGGCGTTCGGCGGCGTGGTCGTCACGAACGGCGCCGGTTCTCCCCGCTCCGGCCGCTACGCCGCGTTCACCGACGAGCAGATGCTCGCCGCGCGTCGCGAGGAGCAACGCCGTGCGGCTTCGCTCGGCCGATACGCCGTCCAGCTTCAGCTCGCCCACCCGAGCGCCGACGTGAAACGCCCCGGGCACGCCGGCGTGGCCGCCGATCTCGCGGCGGTCTTTGGCGGCTGCTCGCCCGAAGTCGTCTATCTCCACAACCCAGCCGACAAACACGACACGCACGTCGCCGTGCTGGCGCGTTGCCTCGAAGCCCTGCGCTCTCTGCCGCCCGACCGTCGCCCACGCCGCGTGCTCGGTTGCGAAGTCTGGCGCGACCTCGATTGGCTCGTTGACGCCGACAAGGTCTCGCTCGACGCCGGGCGCCGGCCCGAGCTCGCGCAGGAGTTGTTGCGCGCGTTCGATTCGCAGGTGGCCGGAGGGAAACGCTACGATCTCGCCGTCGCCGGGCGCCGCGCCGCGCACGCCACCTTCCACACTTCGCACGCCACCGACCAGTCCGGTGGGATCACGTGGGCGCTCGATCTCACGCCGCTGCTCGCCGAGCCCGCGCCGGACCTGGCGGCGTTCACGCTCGCGGCGATCGACCGGCTGCGCGACGACGTGAAAAATCGGATCGCGCGCGTGTCGTGAGCCGGCAGCCGCGGCGCTCTTGAGAAACACGGGCGGTTTCCCGTTTGAGCCTTTGCCCGGCTCACGGGTGAATCCGTCTCCGCCCCAATGCTCTTCGCCTTCCTCACCACGATCCTCTGGTCGTTCAGCGCGATCTTCGCGCGGCGGCTCGTCGGCACGCTCGGCAGCACGCTCGCCAATCTCAGTCGCTGCCTGCTCGCTGTGCTGTTGTTGGGGCTGTGGGCGTTCCTCTTCGGTCAAGGCTGCCGGGGCGAGGGTCTGTGGTGGTATCTGTTGAGCGGCATGGTCGGATTCGGGCTCGGCGACATCTCACTGTACTTCGCCCTCGCGCGGATCGGTTCACGGCTGACGATCCTGCTCACGCAGTGCCTCGCCGCGCCGTTTGCGATCCTGATCGAGTGGCTCTGGCTCGATACCGCGCTCACGTTGCCGCAACTCCTGTGCACAGCCGGCGTGTTGGCGGGAGTGTCGGCCGCCCTCGTCCCAAAGGACAACCTCCACATCCCCTCCCGCACGCTCTGGAGCGGAATCGGGTTCGGGGTGCTCGCCGCGCTCGGCCAAGGTCTGGGCGCAGTCATCAGTCGCAAGGCCTACGCGTTGTCGCTCGCCTCCGGTGTGCGGATCGATGGCGGCACGGCGGCGTTTCAACGCATCCTCGCCGGCGCGGCCATCGGTTTCGGAGCGTGGTGGCTGTTGCGCCATCGCGCCGGTGAGCAGCGGTGGTCAGGCCTCACATTGGCACTACAGACGCGACGCTTTCGGCTAACCCTTCTCGCCGCAGCGCTGTGCGGGCCGGTGCTCGGCGTCGGCTGCTACCAATGGGCGCTGGCCACGGCGCCAAGCGGGCTCGTGCTGCCGATCGTGGCGCTCTGCCCGATCGCGATCATCCCGTTCAGCTGGTGGCTGGAGGGCGACCGACCGAAGCCGCGCTCGATCATCGGCGGAGCGGCGGCGGTGGCCTGCGCCATCGCGCTCGCGCGGCTGCGCACCGGTTAAGCGATCGGGCCGCGCCGCCGGCGCCATTGCCGCACCGCGGCGATGCCGAGCGTGCCGGCACCGAGCGCGAGCGCATATACGGCGGGCTCCGGCACGGGAGTGAAGACGAGGTTCA
>DATGXA010000208.1:0-2223 GCA_035299125.1 Opitutaceae bacterium | reverse complement strand
GCGCCCCGCCGCCACGAGCTGACGCAACCGCAGCCGCGTGAAACCGTCACCGGGCTCGAGCGCCGGGTCCAGCCGTCGCGCCCAACCCGCCAGCCACGTCTCGAACCCGTCCGCCTCGAGCGCCGCGAGTACCGCGCGGCTCACCGTCGCCGAATCCGCGAGACCGCGCGCACCGCCGAGCAGCGTCGCCAGCGGCGACATCTCCACCTGACGTCGCGCAAACCCGTCCTCTGGATGCGCCGCGGCCTGCAACAACGCCGCCAGCGCCGTCGCCGCCGGGTTGTCCGTGCCGATCCGCAGATCCGCCTCGGCCACCGCCGCGATGCCGCCCTCGCGCCGCAGGTAGTCCGCCAGCCGCGCGCCCACGTCGTTGCGCCGAACCAGCACCGCGCACGTGAGCCCGCGCTGCGTCGGCCGGATTTCCTGCAACACGCGCAACGTCGCCGCCCAGCGCCCGGTCTCGTCGTCGGCGAGCAACAACGCCGCCTGACCGCGATGGTCCGGTCGCGCGCTGCGGTGCGCGCGCCAATGCCGGTTCCACTCCGGCGCCGCTTCGGGAAACAGCTCGGAATACACCGCTTCGGCGCCGCCCACGCGGTTCACCATCTCGATCACCTCCGGACCCGAGCGCCACGAGTCGTTCAGCTCGCCGGGCACGATGCCGCCGCCGCCCCTTGAGCGGTAGCGCTCGGCCACGTGCGCAAACAACCGCGGGTCACCCTCGCGCCACGTGTAGATCGCCTGCTTCACGTCGCCCACGTAGAACAAACTCCGCCGCTCCTCCGGGTCCTGCACCACCTCGTCGACGAGCGTCTCGAGGATCTTCCACTGCTGGTAGCTCGTGTCCTGAAACTCGTCGAACAGCCAGTGGTCCAGCCGCGCGTCGATCCGGTAGTCGAGCGCCGCGCCGGCCAGCCCGCCGCCGCGCCGCGGCGCCAGCAGCTGCTGCAGATCCGCGAACGTCAGCCGGCCCGCGCGCCGTACCTCCGAGTCGTACAACTTGTCGAACGCCCGCATCACGGCCGCGATGCCCTGCGTCACCACCATCCGGCGACCGAGCTCGAGCCCCACGACCCGCCGCACCAACGTCGCCAGCGGAGCGAGCACCTCGTGCCCAAGTGCGAGTTTCTGCCGGTCGATGGTCAGCACCGCGTCGCCCGCCTCCACCGCCGCCCAGTCCGCGAGCGCCTTCTTCAGGACGAATTCCAGGTTCTCCGGCAACGGCTGCCCGGGCGTCCAGTCCATCGCCTCCTGCGCAAATGCCAGCCAGCGCGCACGCGGCTTGTCCTTGAGCTCCGGCGCGCGCCGCGCCCACTCGACGATCTCCTCCGCCGCGCGCGCCGTGGCCGCGTCGTCCGCCGCCGCGGCCCACGGAAAACCGCGCGGCCAGATCCGCGCCACGTCGCCCCAGCACGCCGTCTCCGGCGCGCCGCGCCACAGCGCGAGATGCTCCGCCACGAACCGGTCGAAACTCTCCGCCACGCTCTTCCCCTCCGTGCCGAACGTCGCGAGCTTGAACGCCTCGATCAACGCACGCTGCTCCGGCGTCAGCCCGCCGCGCGCCGCGAAAAGCCGCGCGAACACGCGCCGCATCTCCTCCGCCGCCGCATGTTCGTCGAGCACGCCGGGCTCGCCGCTCAACCCGAGCTCAAGCGGGAACGCGCGCACGATCTTCGCGAAAAACCCGTCGAGCGTGCCGAGGTTGAGCCGGTGCATCGCGCCGATCATCGCTCGCAGCAGCCGCAGGAAATCGGCGCACGTCATCCCCTCGCGCTCCACCGCCGCCGCGAGCGCGCGGGCCTTGGCGCCATCGGTGCTCGCCGCCGCGAGCCGGTTCAGGATCTCGCCAAAAAACTCGCCCGCCGCCTTCCGCGTGAACGTCAGCGCCACGATCCGCTCCGGCGCCACGCCGAGGGCGAGCAGCCGGATGAACCGCGTCGTGAGCGCGTAGGTTTTCCCCGACCCCGCCGACGCAAAAATCATCTCGTGCCGCAGCGCGCTCATGGTGCCCCCCCCCGCCCGTCTGCGCCCGGCCCGGCCTCGTCCCCACCTCTCGCCTCTCGCCCTTCGCCTCTAGCCTCGGTCGGCCATCCGCTCACGTCGAAACTCTCCGCCGCGCTGCCGTGCACCAGCGCCGCAAACGCGTCGTTCTCCGGCTCCTCGACCGGCGGCCAATACCGCCCGGCCTTCACGCCCGCGCCGACCGCCGCCGCGCAGCGCAGC
>DATGXA010000207.1:0-19863 GCA_035299125.1 Opitutaceae bacterium | reverse complement strand
GAGCTTCGGCGGACGCCCCAAAACGGGCGGCGGCATCACCGGGAAACCGCGGGGCGGTCCTGCTGCTGGCGGGGGACTTCACAGCGCCACCGGGGCGCGCGCCGCCGCGACCGGCGAAGGCCGGGGCGGGTACGGGGCATCCACTCGAAGGCGCGCGCATGCGGCGGCGAGACAGGCTGACGTTGGTCGGGGCGGACAACCGGCCGATGGCGGGCCGGGCTCCGGGGCGGAGCATCGCCACGCTGGCGATTCGTAATCGGCGATCAACGCCAAAGAAGCGTAAGAACGCGGATACGGGGCGGGCGGCGGACCCGAAACGCTCACGCGTTCCGCCACGGAGGTGCGGAGCGCTGCTCTCGCGAGCAGCGCCACACAGCGGAGGAAAGCCGCGGCGGCGACGTGGTCGACGGGCGCGGGAGGAAGCGCCGGCATGCTGCGCGCGCGGCGCATGCGGGGGACTTCTATCGCGCGGGTGGGGTGGCCGGGGCGGGGGTCCCCGACACGTTGCGCGCGACCCTAAACACTTATGACGCTACCCCCGTCTGCCCCGATCGTCCGTCAATCCACGGCGCGAGTCGTGTTCGCTTCGTCCCTCGGCACCGTGTTCGAGTGGTACGACTTCTATATCTACGGCACGCTCGCCGTGTTCTTCGGCAAGCTGTTCTTCCCGCCGGGCAACGAAACGGCGGCGTTTCTCTCGAGTCTCGCGCTGTTCGGCGTGGGGTTCTCGGTGCGGCCGTTTGGCGCGCTGGTCTTCGGGCGGCTCGGCGATCTGGTGGGGCGGAAATACACGTTTCTCGTCACGATCATCGTGATGGGCATCTCGACAGCGCTGGTGGGCGTGCTGCCGACGTATGAGAAGATCGGGTTCCTCGCGCCGATCATCCTGGTGGTGCTGCGGCTCGCGCAGGGGCTGGCGCTCGGCGGCGAGTACGGTGGCGCGGCGACGTATGTGGCCGAGCATGCACCGCAGGGGAAACGCGGCCTTTATACGAGCTGGATCCAGACGACTGCGACGCTTGGCTTCTTCCTGTCGCTCGCGGTGATCCTGGGCGTGCGCGCGGCGATGTCGCCCGAGGCGTTTGCCTCGTGGGGCTGGCGGATCCCGTTCCTCGTCTCGATCGTGCTGCTGGGTGTCTCGGTCTATATCCGGCTGAAGCTGCGCGAATCGCCGATCTTCGCGGAGATGAAGGCGCAGGGGAAGACCTCGAAGGCGCCGCTCACGGAGAGTTTCGCCCGCTGGGACAACAGCCGCGTGGTGCTGCGCGCGCTCTTCGGGGCGACGGCGGGGCAGGGCGTGGTGTGGTACGCGGGGCAGTTCTACGCGCTGTATTTCCTCACGGCCACGCTGAAGGTCGATTATGTGACCGCATATATACTCGTGGCGGTGGCGCTCGCGCTGGGCACGCCGATGTTCGTGTTCTTCGGGTGGTTGTCGGACCGGATCGGCCGGAAGAAGATCATGCTGCTCGGGTGCGCGCTGGCGGTGTTCACGTACATGCCGCTTTTCCGCGGGCTCACGCAGGCGGCGAATCCCGCGCTCGCCGAGGCGATGCAGCGCACGCCGGTGATCCTGCACACGGTGGAGCACCGCAATATCGTCGAGCTCATCGTGGGCGCGATGGTCGATGCGGCGGGCAAGATCGTGGGCGTGAAGCGTGCGCAGAGCGAAACGGATCTGGCGCGCAACCACCTCAACGGTCGGGGCGTGCCGTTCACGCTCGCGCCGACGCGGCCCGAGGCGCCGCTGGTGCTCGATGTGGGCGGGGCGACGGCGGTGCAGGGGTTCGACCCGGCGAAGTTCGACGCCGCGCTGGCGCCGGCGGGTTACCCGTCGAAGGCGGACCCGGCGCGCGTGCACAAGGTGGCCGTGGTGGCGTTGCTCACGGTGCTGATGAGCTATGTGGCGATGGTGTACGGGCCGATCGCGGCGTTCCTGGTGGAGTTGTTCCCGACGCGGATCCGGTACACGTCGATGTCGCTGCCGTATCATATCGGCAACGGCTGGTTCGGCGGATTCCTGCCGTTGATCGCGGCGTCGATCGTGGTGTTCACCGGCGATATCTACGCCGGCCTCTGGTACCCGATCGCGATCGCATTGATGTCGCTCACGATCGGCTGGATCACGCTACCGGAGACGAAGGACAACTCGCTGGAGGCATGAGCGCGGGGCGAGGCGAGAAGTGAAAGGCTAGAGGTGAGAGAGCGAAGGACCACGGATTTGGGCGAGTTCGGAGATCCGATCCGTGGAAATCGATCGAGCTGCGCTATCCTCCCGTGCGGGAGAACCTGCGGCCGGCACGAAAAAGCCCCGGCGGGGAACGCCGGGGCCGGTAAAGGACGCGAGCCGCAGGGGCCGCGTTTCAGATGTATTCGCTGTAGTCGGGCACGAACATGCGGGCGCGCACGTCGGCCTCGATGTCGGCGGGGCGGGGGAGTTGCGCGATCTTCTCGCGGTGGCATTCCTCGACGACGGCGGCGGCGATCTTGGCGGACACCTCGCGGATCTTGGAGAGCGAGGGGTACACGCGGCGCACGGCGAGATCGTCGGGGCCGACGAGGGAGGCGAGCGTCTGCGCGGCGATGAGAAACATCTTGTTGGTGACCTGGGTGGCTTCGCAGGCGAGGGCGCCGAGGCCGACGCCGGGGAAGATGTACACGTTGTTGCCCTGGCCGGGCACGTAGGTCTTGCCGTTGAGCTTGAACTCCGGGAACGGGCTGCCGGAGGCGAAGATCGCGCGGCCCTCGGTCCAGGTGTACGCCTCCTCGGCGGTGCACTCGGCCTTCGAGGTGGGATTCGAGAGCGCGAAGATGATCGGCTGCTGGTTGAGGGCGGCCATCTTGGTGACGATCTCCTTGGTGAAGGTCTTCGGCGTGCCCGAGACGCCGATGAGCGCGGTGGGCTTGATCGCATCGACGGCCTCGGCGAGCGTCGCGAGGAACTGGTGGTCGTGCGCGTAGGGGAGCTTGTGCTCGGCGAGCTTGCCGGGACGGCCCTTGACGACGAGGCCCTGCGAGTCGACGAACCAGCAGCGTTGGCGCGCCTCGGCTGCGGGGAGCCCGGCCTGCACGGCGGCCTCGACGAAGAGATCGGCGATGCCGGTGCCGGCTTCACCGGCGCCGAGGAAGAGGAGTTTCTGGTCGACGAGTTTGCCGCCGTTGAGGCGGAGGCCGCCGAGGATGCCGGCGAGGGCGACGGAGGCGGTGCCCTGGATGTCGTCGTTGAAGCTGAGGACCTGCGACTGGTACTTGTGGAGGATGCGGAAGGCGTTCGTGTTGCCGAAGTCTTCCCACTGCACGAGCACCTTCGGGTAGGCCTTCTTCACGGCGTGGACGAACTCCTCGATGAGCTCGTCGTACTCGGGCCCGCGGACGCGTTTCTGCGGGAGGCCGACGTA
This sequence comes from Opitutaceae bacterium, assembly GCA_035299125.1. GTDB lineage: Bacteria > Verrucomicrobiota > Verrucomicrobiia > Opitutales > Opitutaceae > CAJCBL01. The sequence goes on along the minus strand of DATGXA010000207.1, from coordinate 16,465 downwards.
CATCGGGTCCTCGTGGAGCTTCGGGTTGTCGGTGCCGACATCGATGGTGATCGGCAGGCAGTAGTACGGGTGCACGCCGGCGCAGGCGGTGTAGAGGCCGAGTTTGCCGATCGGGATGCCCATGCCGTAGGCGCCGAGATCGCCGAGGCCGAGGATGCGCTCGCCGTCGGTGACGACAATCATGCGCACATCGGGCTGGGGCCAGTTGGCGAGGATTTCGGAAATGTGGCCCTTGTCCTTGATGGTGATGTAGAGGCCGCGTTGGCGGCGGTAGATGGCGCCGAACTCGAGGCACGCCTGGCCGACGGTCGGCGTGTAGATGATCGGGATCATCTCCTCGGGAAACTCCTGGATGAGGCGGTAGAAGAGGGTCTCGTTCCGGCCCTGGAGGTTCGAGAGGAAGGTGTACTTGTCGAGAGGGTCGGCCTTCTTGCGGAAGTTGGCGATGGCGCGCTGGACCTGCTGGGCGATCGGGAACACCCGCGGCGGCAAGAGGCCGCGGAGGCCGAGGGCATCGCGCTCGCGCTCGGTGAAAGCGGTCCCCTTGTTGAGGATCGGGTTCGCGAGCAGCGTGGTGCCACGTGGGAGCATAGGGCCTGCATAGGGTTGCAGGCCGCCGGTCAGGGGTCGGAGCGCCATAAGTTTCCCATTCAATCCACTCCTCCCATCAGTAGGAAAGAGTGATTTTGAAAAGTGTGCATTAAAAGCCGCCGTGGCGCGCCGGCCCCGGGCGCAGTTTCTCGCCGTCTCTGCAACGCCCGCTTGTCAGCGCCCGTTTTTTCCCCAACCGTGACACGTTCGTCATGAGCGCACCTTCCCAATTCTCCGGCGTCACCGTCCTCACGAAGGCCAACGTCTACTTCGACGGCGGCGTCATCTCGCACACCGTCCAGTTCGCCGACGGCTCGAAGAAGACCCTCGGTCTGATCCGGCCCGGCAACTACCACTTCGGCACCGGCGCCCCCGAGCGCATGGAGATCGTGGCAGGCTCGTGCAAGGTCACGCTCGACGGCCAGAACGCGGTGCAGACCTACGGCGCTGGCACCTATTTCGACGTCCCCGGCAAGAGCGGCTTCACGATCGTGGTCGAAGCCGGGCTTTGCGAATACGTGTGCTCGTTTCTCGCCTGAACCGTTTTTCTTGAGACCTCGTCCCCTCCAGTCCGTGGCCTCCACTTCTTCGACTTCTCATCCGACCAACGACCGCGCCGCCTGGATCCATGGTGGCGCCGCCCAGTGCAGCAACGAAGGCGCGGGCCCGCGGCGTCCGTGGCACATCGTGTTGCTGGGGCCCCCGGGCGTCGGCAAAGGCACGCAGGCCGAGTTGATCGTCCGCGCGATCGGCGCCTGCCACCTCTCCACCGGCGACATCTTCCGCGCCGCGATCACGGCCGGCGTCGAGAAGGCCTCGCCCGCGATGCGCAGGGCGCTCGTCGAGATGCAGCGCGGCGCGCTCGTACCCGACGACATCGTCGTGCAGGTGGTCAATGAACGCCTGCGCTGCCTCTCCTGCTCGCAGGGCTTCCTGCTCGACGGTTTCCCGCGCACCCGGTCGCAGGCCGAGGCGCTCGAGGGCATGCTCGCGGAGATCGGCGTGAAGCTCGACGCCGCGATCGCCTACCTCGCCGACGATTCGGAGATCGTTTCCCGCATCTCGGGCCGGCGCGTGTGCCGCAAATGCAAGGCCACGTTCAACCTCGAGATGTCGCCCCCGCGCCAACCCGGCGTGTGCGACAAGTGCGGCGGCCCGCTTTACCAGCGCGACGACGACAAGCCCGAGGTCGTGCGCCATCGCCTCGAGACCTACCACGCCACGGCGAACCCGGTCCTCGAATATTACCGCGCCAAGGGCCTGCTGCACGAGATCCCGGTCGGCCAGACGCCGCAGCAGACCTTCGAGCTCACTCACAAGGTGTTGCTCGCGGTCTGACGGCGAAGAACGGCGACACGTTTTCCGCCAAACGAAAAGCCCGGCTGCGCGCCGGGCTTTTTCGTTCCGTGAGACGGATCGCTCAGGCGCTGTAGCGTGCGAAATTGCGCGCGTCCTCGCCGACTTCCACCGCCGTCAGCCACACGCGCCCGCCGGAGTTTTCGCGCACGAGCGGATCGAGGCTGCGGAACGCCCACTCGGCGATGCCTTCGCACGAGCAATTCGGTACGATGGTGGCCTTCCAGACCGTCGGCGCGGCTTCGAGCAGCACATCGCGCATCGGATCATCGGCGTTGAAGAGGCAGGCGTGGTCGAGGTTCTTGTCGATCCACTGGCGGATGTACTTCAACCGGCCGAAATCGACGACGAAGCCGTTCGCATCGGGCGCGGCGCAGGCAAAGGTGAGGGTGATGCTCCAGTTATGCCCGTGGATGTTGGCGCAGTGCCCATCGTGTAGGTGCTGGCGATGGGCGAACGGGATGTCGTTGTACGTCTTCGAGCAGGTGAGCATGCCCGGAGCGAATGCGCCTGACGGCGTGGGGAAAGCGAAAACCGCCGCGCCAGCGTGAGCGCGTTGGTTCGCACATGAAAACCGCCGCAGCCGACTACGGCTTCGGGGACTTCGGCTTGTTGCCGCCCTTCTTCTGGTTGTCCAGATCGGTCACATCCTTCTTCTCGTAGTCCTTCGTCGGGAAGAAACTCGAGAGCGGTTCGATGATGGGCGTGAGAAACGCGGGCTCGTTGCGGTTGTAGATCCAGTTGAAGAACAGGATGCCCATCGCGGCGCAGAGCAGGATCGAGAGGAAGATCTTGTTCGAGCTCTGGAAGATCTTGATCACGATCACCACCATGACGACCAGCAGCAGGAAGACGCCGGTCTTCTGCAGAAACTGCGGCGGCAGCTTCTCGGTCACTTTCGACCATTCCAATGTGGCGAGCCAGTAGAGGGGCATGCGGCATCTCTAGCCGGTGACCCCGGGTTTTCGAGTCAAAAGCCGGCTGCGGCCGGGGCGGAATCGACCATTTGAAAAAAACTTTCGCAGACCCCTTGAAGAAAAATCGGCTTGTTCCGATCTCGTCGGGCGAACACATACTGTTGGCACACTTCCCGCATAACGAAACGCACATGAACTGCTCGATGCACAATTACGCCGCTCCGGCGATCCATACGATGGATTGCACGCGAGCCTTTGTGCGCCTGCAGGCCGTCTCCTCCTGGCAGATCAACCAGGTAACGACGACGAAACGCGCCGCCTGCGCGCACGGGAAGTGGAATAACTGAGGAGCACCTAGCGAACGCATCCGAAGCCCACTTCCACCCGGAAGTGGGTTTTTTGTTTCGCAGAACCCAAGGCCCCTTCCGGGAAAACCGAGCGAGAAGCTCGAGTTCTTTCCCAGAATAACCGCGGTTCTTCCAGTGAACCGCACCGGCCGCCGAGGCCTGCGCCGTCGGGATGACGACGCCTTGCGGGCTCTGCCCTGACCTCGGCACCGCGCTCCGGCCGCCTCCCGGTGCCGGCTGCGCTCAGCCATCCCTCCCGGTGCACGGGCGAGGTCCGGAGTTCGCTCCCGCTTCGTCGCCGCACCGTCCGCGACGGGACGCAGGGCGCGCCGGCCGACCTCTTGGAGGCGCCGCCGGAACCGCCCGCGGAGCCCGCCCGCCGTCCTGAAACCCTGCGCAACGCCGAAACCCGTTGCCGCGGCGGCGGGCTCCCGGCGGACGCGGGGTTCCACTCCGCTCCGCACCACTACGGCACGCGCCGTCCCTTTCCCATCCGTACACATCGCCCGTTTCCCATCATCCGTCACCACTCACCCATGACTTTTCCGTCCGAAACCAACTCTTCTTCCGCCATGAAAACCAACCACCCGACCACCGCCACCCGAGCTTCCAATCGCACCGCCACCACCGCCGCCGAGCGCGTATCCCGCCGCACGCCGGGTTGGCCGTACTGCCTTCAGCCTGGTCGGGCCAACTACAACTCCGGTCCCCTCGCGGACTCCGCCCTGCCTTTTTACGTCCACCTTTCCCGGTCTGCCAACCGGGCCCCCTCTTCCAGCTGTGAACAGCGGTTGAACGCCGCACCGCCCTCATGAACGCCGCACCCGCCGTTCCCGTTCTTTCCAACGTCCTTGATGTTCTCGATATCGTCGATGCCGCGTTAGCCGGCCTCGACCGCCGCCTGCCGCTGCACGTCTCGCGCGACGATCTCGCCTCCGCCGGCCGCGCCGCCCTGGTCGCCTCGTTCGCCCAGGCCTCCGGCCCGCTCCACGAGGTCCGCGCGTACTGCTTCGCCCGCGTCCGCGGGGCGATGTTCGACGAGCTCCGCCGGCTCGACCCGCTCTCGCGGCGCACCCGCGCCAAGGTGACCGAGGTCCGCCGCGCCGCCGCCGAACTCGAGCAGGCGCTCGGCCGCGCGCCCAGCGACGACGAACTGGCGACCTTCACCGGCTTCGCCCCGAGCGCCCTGCGCCAAGCGCTGCGCCTCGGGATCGCGGCCGATTCGCACGAGACCGACGGTGAGGCGCTGGCCGGCTTGGCCGACCACGATGCCGCCTCCCCGGCCGAGCTCGCCGAGTCGCTGGATCTCATCGAGAACGTGCGGGCGGCCCTCGGCCGCCTGCCCGAGAGACACGCCTACATCGTGCAGCGCTACCACCTCGAGGAAGCCACCCTCGAGGAAATCGCCGGCGAACTGGGCGTCTCGATCGAACGGATTCGGCAGCTGCGCGCTGCGGGCGAGAAGATGCTTCGCGAGGACCTCGAGGTCCTCGCTTCGTGAGACAGGGGAAAAGTAGCCAGACAACGCGGGCGGGTTCGCTCCGGCTGAGCGAGCCCGCCCGCGAGCCACCAACCAAGGAACCAACCATGAACATTACCCGTATCACGCACTCGCACTCCGATTCTCCCGCTGTCCGTTCCACCCTGATCCGCATCGATTCCGTCGCCAGGCGCGCCGGGCGCGTCGTCCATACCACGCTCTGGCGGAGCGCGGTCGCATTGGTCGACCACCCGAGCGACGCACCGCCCGCTTGAGTCGACATGAAGCTCCCGCTGCTGCAACTGGCGGCGGTTTGCGGAAGCGCCTCGGTCGGCGTTCCCGCCTCCAGGCCGCGTTGCCCCGTGCAGCGCGGCCTGCGCGTCTTGCCGTACCTCACTGCGCCGGCGGATTTTCTTCTTGGGCTGGCGACGGCTCGCTGGTCCGCTGGACAACCGTGAACTCGCCGACCGCCTTCCACGCTCTCGCCGCCATCGACCTCGACGGCACCCTTTTCGGGCACGACGGCATCATCGGCGAGGAGAACCAAGCCGCGCTCGAGCGGCTCGCCGCGGCGGGCTTCGGCATCGTGTTGGCCTCCGGGCGACACGCGAAGAACATGGCCGAGATCGCGCGCGGCATGCCATTGGTGCGTGGGCTCGTCTCCTGCCAAGGCTGCGAGGCGAGCGATCCGGAACGGAAACGCATCTACGTGCAGCAGTTTCTCCAATCCGCCGATATCGCGCCGGTGGTCGCGGCCGGGCTCGAGGCCGGTTTCGGCGTGATTGCTTACACCGAGAACGGCGAACGCACGCCGCTCGACGGACCCGATATCGACCGCTACCGCCGAATCACCGCCACGCCGATCGACGTCGTCGCATCCACTTCGCTCGCCGCCGAACGCGTTTTCAAGGTGATGTGGATCGGCAGCGAGCCGGCGCTGGACGCGTTTCTCGCACGAGGCGGAGCGGAGCACTGCCGGCCCGCGGCCGCGGAGACCGTGCGCTCGCACCGCGAGGTGTTCGAATTCGTGCCGCGTGGCGTCAACAAGGCGACCGGCGCCGCGGCGCTCGCGCGGGAGTTCGGTATCCCGGCGGCCCGCGTGGTCGCGTTCGGCGATGCGGACAACGACGTGCCGCTCTTCGACTGGGCCGGTTTCTCCGTGGCGATGCCGCACGCGCGCGCCGAGGTGCGTCGCCGGGCCACGGCGACAGCGCCGGCGGGCTGCGCCGAATCGGCGTTCGCGCGCGGGGTCGAGCTTGTGCTCGCGGCGCGGTTTCCCGGCTCCACCACATGAAACTCATCGACTTCCTCGGGATGAGCGCGGCGACGCTCACCACCGGCTGCTTCGTGCCGCAAGTCGTGCGCCTCTGGCGCACACGCAACGCCGAGGGCATCTCGCTGGTGACGTTCGGTGCGTTCTCCGTGGGTGTGGCGCTCTGGCTCGCCTACGGCGTGATCATGGAGGCGTGGCCGATCATCCTCTCCAATGCCATCACGCTCGTGCTGGCGTTTGCGATCATCGTGCTGACGGTGCGCTTCCGGCGCCGCGGCTGACTCGTCCCCCCGCGCCGCAGCGCCGTGAGCCCGGCCGGCCGGCGGGATGTGCCGCTCGGCCCGGCGGTTCTGCCGCTCGTTGAATTCGGATCGTGAAGACGCAGGCGACATCACCTGCTGGACACGTATGATTCGTCTCAAGGCAACCAACCGTAACTCGAAACTGGCCGTCCTGTGTGTGGCCGCCGTCCTCGGCTTGACGGGTGCGCAGCTCTGCGCCGCCGCGGAGCGGTCGCCGTTCTCGCTTGGCGTGGAAGGCGGTACCACCGGCTTCGGCCCGGTCCTGCAATACACGCCCTCCGAGCGCTACAACTTCGCGCTCAGCTACGGCTACTACGACTTCGACGGGGAGAACATGAAGACGAAACGTGCCCGTTACGACGCCGACCTGACGGCTTCGAACTTCGCGGCCACCGTCGATTGGTCCCCTTGGAGTGGGCACTTACACCTCACGGCCGGTGCGGTCGTGTACAACCACCGCTTCACGGTGACAGCCCGCGCGCGCAAGGGCAACGTATACGAGATCGGCGACCACGATTACACGAACACGGAGATCACCTCCGTCACCGGCCGCGTCGACACCGGTACGCAGGTCGCGCCGTACATCGGCGTGGGTTGGACGTGGTGGTTTGGCGACAGCGGGTTCGGCCTGCACACGAACTTCGGCGTGATGTTCACCTCGAACTATGACGCGCGGCTCAGCGCGACCGGTCCGATGTCGAACGACGCCGTCTTTCTCCGCGACCTGCGGCTCGAGGAGGACGAGATGAACGACGGTTTTGACGTCTATCCGGTCGCCAAGGTCGGTTTCGCCTACCGCTTCTGAAACAGCGTCGCCCGATCGCCGCGCGTCCGCGTGCATGGACGCGCGGCCGGGGATCAACCTTGCTGCTGCCTCAGCGTGGTGCGCGCGGTTTTCAGTCGCCGCATTTCCTCCGGCGGTAGCGTGGGGAATTTTGGATCGATCTCCTCCAACCGTGCGACCAACGCCTGTGCGACCACCAACCGCGTGAACCACTTGTGGTCCGCGGGCACCACGTACCACGGCGCCTCTTCGGCAGCTGTCGAGCGGATCGTCTCCTCGTACGCGGCCATGTAGTCGTCCCAGCGCGCTCGCTCGGCGAGATCGCCGGCGGAGAATTTCCAGTTTTTGGCCGGCGTCTCCAGGCGCGCGAGGAAACGGTCACGCTGTTCCTCGCGTGAGACGTGGAGGAAGAATTTCAGGACGACCGTGCCATTGCGGGCGAGGTGGCGCTCGAACGCCCGGATGTCCTCGAAGCGTTCTTCCCAGAGCCGTTTGCCGAGCAGCGCGGGCGGGAGTTTCTCGCGGTCGAGGATCTCGGGGTGCACGCGCACCACCAGCGTCTCCTCGTAGTAGGAGCGGTTGAAAATTCCGATACGGCCGCGGCGCGGAAGCCGGCAGGCGCAACGCCAGAGGAAATCGTGGTCGAGCTCCTCGTCGCTCGGCGCCTTGAACGAGTACACTTCGCAGCCCTGCGGATTGAGGCCGGACATGACGTGCTCGATCACGCTGTCCTTCCCCGCGGCATCCATCGCTTGGAGGATGATGAGCACGCTCCAGCGGTTCTGCGCGTATAGCCGCTCCTGCAGTTCGTCGAGTCGCGTGAGCGCCTTTTTGAGCGCCGCTGCCGCGGACTGCTTGGACGCGAGCGTGCCGGTGTCGGCGGGATCACGCTCCGCGAGGCGAAACTTGCGGCCGTCGGTGATGCGGTAGGCGTGCGCGAGCGAGGCGGTCTTCATGGTGATGGCCGCCAAGGAAACCGGAACTCGCTCGCGCGCGAAAGAAACCTGCGGAGTGCGCCGCTACAGCGGGAATGGCACCCTCGTGAGCGGCCGCACCGCGAGCGCGAGCAACGTGCGCTCATCGTCGTCGCCGGCCACTCGATTGATGTGGATCGTGTGGCATGTGCCGCAACGGTGCAGCACATGCCACTCGCCGCGCGGGTCGACGGAGACCGCGATCGGCTCCATGCCGCCACGACAGAGCGAGGCGCGGTCGCCGGGCGTGTCGTCGAGGTGCACGCTCCAGAGGCAGTGCGGGCAGTGGTTGCGGTGCCGGGTGCCGGGAGCATCGAGTGAGAACTCGAGGCCGCAGTGGCGGCATTTCAGGTAAGAGGGACGATCGGAGCGGCGGGGTTCGCGCCACAGGCTGCCAGCGTGGTCGTGCGACCCGTCGTCGGGTCGGGACGGAAAATGCGACATTGGGAAAACACGGTCGGAAGTGAATTCCCCGGTGGTGAAACGCGCGACGCGGCGCGGAGCGGACGGGCAGACTCCCGCGCGCCGCCGCTCGTGAACGAGGGCGGGGCGGCCGGCGAGGCGGCGAGCGACGGAACGGCGGTGAATCGACCGGGCGCGAAGACCGGCGTGTCGCTACGCCGCTTCCGTGACAAGGGTTCCGTCGAAGCTCCGGGAAAGAGTGCGTTGCTGTGTCGGCATCAATTGTGATTTTCCGCATTGGCAGAACGGCTCTGCCGCGCCGCGGTTCAAGGGTGGGCGCGGCGGCGAGGTCTATTGAAAGACCGGGAAAAAAGCCGCCGGCCCGGACGGTTCGGCGAGAATCCGCTCATGAACCGCGCGATTCTCGCCATTGTGACGCTCATGGGCGCTCTCGCCGTTTCCTCCTCCCGCGCCGAGTGGCGGCGCGACCACACTTCGCTCGCGTGGACTCGCGGCGGGCACGTTCTCTGGGCGTTCTCCTTCGACCCACGCCACGGCAAGCCGCACTTTGCGACGCTCGCTCCCGGTGGTGCGAATCTCGTGGAGGTGCGGCCTGCGGACCATGTTTGGCACTACGGACTCTGGTTCTCGTGGAAGTTCATCGACGGCGTGAACTACTGGGAGGAAACCGGCCCGGAGCAGCGCGCCGAGGGCGCGACCCGTTGGCAGCCGCCCGCGATCGAAACCGACGACTCGGGCAACGCGACGCTTCGCCTCGAGCTGACGTACGTGGATCCAACGGGCCGCGCCGTGCTGACGGAGCGCCGCGTCATCCGTGTGGCGGCGCCGCAGGCCGATGGCAGTTTCGCGATCGATTGGGCGGCGCAGTTTGTTGTCGGCAGTTCCGCCGTGGTGCTGGACCGCACGCCGATGCCGGGCGAGGCCGGTGGCCAGGTGAACGGCGGCTACGGCGGGCTCGGTTTCCGCGCGCTTCCGGCGCCGGTCGCACTGACGTTGCTCACGCCGGAGGGCGTCGTTGGCCGTTTCGAGCGCGATCGCGCGCGGCCGCAGAGCGCCGCGCTCGCCTGCAATCTCACGGCTGGGGAGAAAACGCTCGGCGGCGTCGCGATCCTGAACTTCGCGCCGGGGGCGGATGTGGCGGCGGCGATACCGTGGTACGTGGTGAACACGCCGAAGATGCGTTTCACGTGCGCTGCCCTCCTCGCGCCGAAGCCGATCACCCTCGGCGCGGGCGCCACGCTCGATCTGCACTACCGCATCCTGGCTCGACCGGGCGCGTGGACACCCGAATCACTGTGCGCGGCGGTGAAAGCGCAGAGCGAGCGGGCCGGTTGCCTTCGGTAGCGAAGGCCGCCGAGGCCTTCGATGTCCGCCCGGTTCGCCCGGAGGCGCGATGAGCCGGGCGAGAGCTCAGCGCTTCGGCCACGGCTCGAACGCTTGTTTTCCCGGCACGTAGAGCGGATGGCGCGGGTGGCCGTCTTGCGTGGTGCCGAGGCAACTCAGTTCGCGACCGGCGAGCAACCGCACCACCGCCTCGGCGCGGGCTTGATAGGTGCCGGTCACACCCCACGCCGCGACGATGCGTTCGCAGCGCTCGGCGGCGAGGAGAAGCCAGGCGTCGTTCTCGGGACCGACGGGATCGTCGGCTTTCATCATCTCGTCTGGATACGGCGTGCGCAGCGCGAAGAGGTTGGCCATCCAGAAGCCGTCGAAGCCGGCGCGCTTGGAGAAATCGGCGATGCGGGTGAGCGTGGGGTCGAGCTGCGCTTCGTCGGCCGTGCTGGGGTTGAGGCCGATCCAGAGGATGAGCCTGTCGCCGAACAATGGATTCCAGCGATGGATCAGGCTGTAGCGATGGCGGCGGTCGGGCGAAAACTGGCACTCGTTGTCCACGCCGGGAGTGAGAGCGAGCGCTTTGCGGAAGGAAACCGCGGAATGCGGGCATTGGTGTGCAGCACGGCTTGTCGCCGCGCGGGGCTGTCACCAAGGTGACGGCATGGACTCCAACGCGCCACTCGAGGCGGAGGCTTTCCGTCGGCTGTACCCCTGGTTGACCGATTGGTTTCAGCGGCCCAATGCGGCTTTGTTCGCTCAGCGAGAGCGACAGGAGATCGCCGCCGAGCTTGGCCGACGCTGGGGCGCGGACCATCCGATCGCGGTTTTGGACGAGCTGCGCGGGCGGTTTGGCACCGAGGTGGAGGCGGTTGCCCGAACCATCGTGCATGAAAACGCACGACGCGACTGGTCGGGGATCGCCTCGCAACAGCCCGCCAACGGGATCGGAGATTTTATCCGGCTGCTCTGGGAACCGCTCAGGGGAGCCGGCTTCGAGTTCACCTACGAGAAGCAGGGAGACGAGGTGCGATTCCACTGCACAGTCTGTCCCCACGTGGCTGTGGCCCGCAGCCTCGGCGCTGAGCTATGGATGTCGTTGCTCTTGTGCGGCTCCGATGAGGGCATGGTGACGGGTTTCAATCCGGCGATCGGCTTTCGACGTACGCGGACATTGATGGAGGGGCATGCGTGCTGCGACCACGCCTATGCGGTGCTGCCCGCGGCGGCCGGTGCGTAGAGTGGGGATTGTCTCGGGCGGGGCGTTTGGCCCTTTGCACGAGTGGGACGGGCGCTAGGGTGACGGCGCGCATGCCGGAGATCGTCCTCGCCACGCTCAACGCCAAGTACATCCACGCCTCGCTAGGGCTGCGCTCGTTGCTGGCGAACCTCGGCGAACTGCGAGCGCGGGCGGCGCTGGCGGAGTTCACGATCCAGGAGCGGCCGCTCGATGTGGCGGAGCGCCTCCTCGCGCTGGAGCCGCGGATCGTCGCCCTCGGCGTGTACGTGTGGAACGTGGCGCCGACGACCGAACTGGTGGCGCTGCTGAAGCGGGTGCGGCCGGACCTGGTCGTCGTGCTCGGCGGGCCTGAGGTGAGCCACGAACCGGAGGCGCAGGAGATCGTGCGGCTGGCCGACTGCACGATCCGCGGCGAGGGCGAGCGGGCGCTGCCGGAGGTCTGCCGCGCGGTGCTGACGGGCGGCGCCGTGCCGGCGGAGATCGTCGCCGCCGCACCGCCGGACCTCGCGACGCTCGCGCTTCCGTACGACGAGTACACCGACGAGGACATCGCGCACCGGCTCGTCTACGTGGAGGCGTCGCGCGGGTGCCCGTTCTCCTGCGAGTTCTGCCTGTCGTCGCTCGACGAGCAGGTGCGGCCGTTCCCGTTGGAGGCGTTCCTCGCGGCCATGGACCGGCTGCTCGCGCGCGGGGTGCGGCACTTCAAGTTCGTCGACCGCACGTTCAACCTGCACCTGCCGACGAGCCGGCGGATCCTGGAGTTCTTCCTCGCGCGGCTCATGCCGGGGTTGTTCCTGCATTTCGAGATGGTGCCGGATCGGTTGCCCACGGAACTGCGCGAACTGTTGGCGCGTTTCCCGGCCGGTTCGTTGCAGCTGGAGATCGGAATCCAGAGTTACGATCCAGCGGTGACGGCGGCGATCAGCCGGCGGCAGGATCTGGCGAAGCTCGAGGACAACTTCCGCTATCTCCGCGCGCACACGCACGCGCACCTGCACGCCGACCTCATCATCGGGCTCCCCGGCGAGACGGCGGTGGGCTTCGGCGCCGGGTTCGACCGGCTCGCCGCGCTCGCGCCGCACGAGATCCAGGTCGGCCTGCTGAAACGCCTCCGCGGGGCACCGATTGCGCGGCACGATGCGGCGGAGACGATGATCTACTCGCCGGTGCCGCCCTACGAGATCCTGCGCAACCGCGTGATCGATTTCGCGACGATGCAGCGGCTCCGGCGCTTCGCCCGTTACTGGGACCTGGTCGGCAACAGCGGCAACTTCGTGGAGACGTTGCCGCTTTTCTGGAGCGGGGCGGCATCGTGCGGTGCGGCCGTGGTGGCGACGGCGCTTGGGTGCGCGTGCTGCGAGGGCGAAGCGGCATCGCCTTTCGCGGAGTTTCTCTGGTTCAGCGACTGGTTCTTCGCCCGCGAGGGGCGCCATCACGCGCTGGCGCTGAGCCGCACGATGGAGCGCGTGTTCGAGTTTCTCGTCCACGAGCGGGGACTGGCGCCGGAGGTGGTTGCCGCGGCGCTGCTGCGCGACTGCGGTCGCATCGGGTATCTCGAGTTGCCGGCGGCGGTGCGGCCGTTTGCGTCGCGGGAAGGGCTCGCGGAGCTCGCCGCGCGGCGCGGCTCGCCAGCGCAGAACACCAAGCGGCAGGCACGGCATCGCGCGACGTGAGCGGGCGCACGACGCGCGCCCGTGCCCCGGCGGCCGGTTTCCTATTGACGCTCTGAAGGAGCTGCTTCTTTAGTCCGTCTGAAGGAACTTATGGGCAAAGGAAAATCCGACCTCCTCCAAGGCACGCTCGACATGCTGATTCTGAAAGCGCTCCAGCTGGAGCCGATGCACGGCTTCGGCCTCTCGGTCCGCCTGGGGCAGATGTCGGGCGGCGTGTTCCAGGTTGAGATGGGCTCGCTGTATCCCGCGCTCTGCCGGTTGGAAGCGCAGGGGTGGATCAAGGCGGAGTGGGGCGTCTCCGAGAACAACCGCCGGGCGCGCTTCTACAAACTGACCGCCAGCGGGCGGAAACAATTCGAGGCGGAAACGGCGGAGTGGGCGCTGCTCGCCTCGACCATCGAAACGATGCTGCGCGCGACCTGAGCTGTTGGCCGCGCTCCACTCGATCGGCCTCCGCCGCGGCCGAACCGTTCACCCCACACCCGCACTTCACCCCCATTCTGTAACTATGCGTTGGCTTCACCGGCTTGTTTTCAAACTGAAGAATCTCGCGGCGCGCGGGCGCAAGGAGGCCGAGCTGGCGGAGGAGCTGCGAGCGCATGTCGAGATGCAGACCGAGGCGAACATCGCGGCCGGGATGGACCCCGGCGAGGCGCGCACGGCGGCGCTCCGGAAATTGGGGGGAGTGGAGCAGGCGCGGGAGTACTGTCGCGACGAGTTTGCGATCCAATGGTTGGAGACGCTGGTGCGCGACGTGCGGCACGGCGTGCGCGTGCTGCGGAAGAGCCCGGGGTTCACCGGGGTGGCGATCGCCACGCTGGCCTTGGGCATCGGCGCGAGCACCGCGGTGTTCAGCGTGGTCGAGGCGGTGCTGCTTCGGCCGTTGCCGTACCGCAGCCCGGGGGAGCTGGTGAATGTCGATTTCGAGCTCTCGCGCGCGGGGACGACGAATGTCGGCTGCTCGGTGCCGGAGCTCGACGATCTGCGCGAGCGCTCGGGAGTGTTTGCCGAGATCTCGATGGTGTTTCCGATGGACGGAAACCTCACAGGCGTCGCGGAGCCGCAGCGGGTCGAAGCGATGGCGGTGAGCCCGAGCTATTTCCGCGTGCTCGGGATCGCGCCGGCGCTCGGGCGCACGTTTGGCGCGGAGGAGGAGAGCGTGAGCGGCTGGGCGCAGGGTTGCGTGCTCAGCCACAAGGCATGGATGACCCATTTCGGCGGCGACCCCCACGTGCTCGGGCGAAAATTTTACATGGACTACGACACGTTCCGCGTGGTCGGCGTGATGCCGCCGGAGTTCCGGCATCCCGGCCGCACGCTCGCGGCGGAGGTGGATGTGTGGTTCACCGGCGGGATGCGGGCGCCGCCGTTCGCGCCCGAGCCGGTGCGGGGTTATCGCCTGATTCCGGGCGTGATCGGTCGGCTCGTGCCGGGGCTGACGCCGGCGCAGGCGCAGGAGAAGCTGGCCGCGTTTGCGGCGCGCACGCGTCACGATTTTCCGCGCGATTATGTCGAATCCGAGCGTTGGATGCCGCGCGCGAGCTCCTTGCAGGACAAGCTGGTGGGCGACGTGCGCGGGGTGTTGTGGCTGTTTCTGGCGGCGGTGTTGCTCGTGCTCCTGATCTGCTGCGCGACGATCGCGAACCTGATGCTTGTCCGGGCCGTCGGGCGCCGGCAGGAGATGGCGGTGCGCAGCGCGTTGGGCGCGTCGCGTGTCACGATCGTGCGGCAACTCGTGATTGAGAGTCTGTTGCTTGCGGGCGCGGGCGGCTTGGGTGGCTTGATCGTCGCATGGGTATTGCCGCCGGTGCTGCTGGCGTACGCACCGGCGTCCGTGCCGCGGCTGAACGCGCTGGCGGTCAACGGCCACGTGCTCGGTTTCGCGCTGCTCGCCTCCGGCCTGACGGGCTTGGTCTTCGGGATGTTGCCGGCGCTGCGCGCCTCGAAATTCGATCTGATCCCGGACCTGAAGGCGGGCAGTCGCACGGCGGGTGCTGAACCATCGGCGCAGCGTTGGCGCTCGGCGTTGGTCGCGGCGCAGATCGCGTTGTCGCTCGTGTTGCTCGCGGGTGCGGGGCTCCTGCTCCGGAGCTTTCTCAGCGCGTGGCATACGAACCCCGGTTTTGATCCGCATCAGGTGCTGACGGGGCGGATTTGGTTGCCGCCGCCGAGCGATGCGAAGGCGCGTCAGACGTACCACGACCACGGGAACCGGGTGACGTTGATCCGCGAGCTCGAGCGTCGGTTCAGCGCGTTGCCCGCCGTGCAGTCGGTCGCGATCGCCACTGCCGTGCCGTTGACGGCCTCGTCGTGGTCCACGCCGATCCGGGTGGACGGCGCGGAGGCGGACACCGCGGCGGTGGCGCAGGTCACCTCGGTCTCACCCGATTATTTCCGGACGCTGCGCATCTCGCTGCTGCGCGGGCGGGTGTTCACCGATTCGGACGACGGACGGGACCCGGTCGCGATCATCAACGCCGCCGCCGCCGCGCGATACTGGCCGGGTCAGGATCCGATCGGCCGCCGGCTCAGCTGCGGCACCGAGGCGGATGCACCGCAATGCACGATCGTGGGCGTGGTGGGGAACGCGAAGGACGGTCCGCTCGACACGCCGGACCAGGCGCATGTCTACCGGCCGGTGTACCAGGATTCGTGGCTCGCTTTGGCGTTCTTCGTGCGGGCCGAAGGGGCTCCGGCCACGCTCACGCAGGCGCTCCGGCGCGAGATCCATGGCGCGGATGCCGATCTGCCGATCTATCAGGTGCTCACGATGGAGCAGTTGATGGCGCGCTCGCTCGTCCGGCGGCGGTTCATGGCCGGCGTGGTGGGCGTGTTCGCCGGGTTCTCGTTGCTGCTGGCCGGCGTGGGGATTTACGGCGTGATCGCCCTGACGGTGACGCAACGCACCCGGGAGATCGGCGTGCGGATCGCGCTCGGCGCTAGCCGACACCGAATCTCCGCGATGGTCCTCAATCACGGGCTCACGATTGCGGCGATCGGGATGGCCGCGGGCTCGCTGGGTGGCGTGGCGGCGACGCTGGCCATGCGCGAGATGCTCTTTCAAACGCACCCGCTGGATCCGCTGACGTGGCTGTCGATCGTGCTGCTGTTGTTCGCCGTGGCGGCGCTGGCCTGTTGGCTGCCGGCGCGGCGCGCGTCGGCAACGGATCCGATGATCGCGTTGCGCAGCGATTGAGCGGCAGCGGGCCGAAACGCAAAAGGGCGTCGACCAAGCGACGCCCTTTGACGAGATCGAGAAAGCGAACCGCGCGGCTCAGGCCTTCGGCGTCTCAGGCGCGGCCGGCGGCGTAGGCTCGTGGGGGAGGCTGCTGCCGCAGCAGTTCTTGTATTTGCGACCGCTGCCGCACGGGCAGGGATCGTTGCGGCCGAGCTTGAGCGGGAGCGGCATGGCGCTGCCGGCAGGGGCGGCGGGTTTCTTCGGCTGGCGGGAGAGCCAGAAACGGTGCAGCTCGATCACGCACGTGGCGAGGATCTGCGCGGGCGTGCCGTTTTCGGCGGAGAGCCGCGAGAGGATCTGTTGGTGGATCTCCACCTCGGGTTCCAGCATCGCGCGGATGATCGCGAGGAACGGATCGGCCGGCGAACCGACGACGGGTTTCCACGCCTCTGTGTCGAGCTTCACGCCGCAGCAGAAACCGAAGCACCAGTCGGTGACGATCTCGGTGGCCTTGCCCTCGGACTGGTTTGTACAACTTGAATTGACATTATATGTATGTATGTACTATGTGGTACTATTAGATCGATTAATGAGG
>DATGXA010000206.1:0-1752 GCA_035299125.1 Opitutaceae bacterium | reverse complement strand
GCATCGCGCAGGTGGCGGAGGCGCGCCGCATCGACGATGCGGGTGTCGGCAGATTCGAGATGGAAGGCGTCGATGGCGAGGCCGCGCTCGGTGTGCACGCGCGCCGCCGCGAGGCTGAAGCCCTGGTCGGAGATCACTTGGCCGACGCGGTAGAGCAGGCCGAAACGGTCCGCGGCGTGGATTTCCACGATCACGCGCGGCGAGGCGATCTCGAGATAAACTTCCACGACCGGCGCATCGAGCGACGAGGGCGGCGCGGCGAATTTCGCGGCTTGGGCGCGGATGGCGGGCGCGAGATCCTTGTTGCCGACGAGAGCGGACTCGACGGTGCGCGCGAAGACTTCGCGCGCGATCTCGTCCTGCACGGCGCCGTGCGCGGCATCGGTGACGACGAAGCTGTCGATCGCGATGTGGTCGGTGCGCGTCGTGATGCGGGCGGAGAGGATGTTGAGGCCGGCGACGCTGAGGGCGCCGGCGAGTTTGTAGAACAAGCCGGCGCGGTCCCACGTGACCACGTGCGCCACGCTACAGCCGCGCTCGGGCAGGTCGCGCCACTCGATCACCGGCCGCAGCGAGCCGAGAGAGTCAGCCGCGGAAATATTGTGGAGCAGCCGATTGACCATGCCGATGTGCAGCGCGACGTCGGCCTCCTCGGTCTGGGCAAAGTAGCGCTCGGGGAGGAGATTGAAGTGCGCGGCAATCTCCTCGGCGCTGACGCCGGAAACCGATTGGGCGATGTGCTGTTGGCTGATCAAGTGTCGCTTCATGGATGCCGGAACCGTGCCAAAGGTTTTGGGAAATTGGGCGAAAATCGAGCTCGGAGCCGCCGGAATTCCCCGGAAATTTGGGTGCTCACGATGAACAAAAAATTCTCGTTGACGGCGAAACTCCGCGGCCCTTACCTCGGCCTCTCTCACGCGGGCGTAGCTCAGTTGGTAGAGCACCACCTTGCCAAGGTGGACGTCGAGAGTTCGAGTCTCTTCGCCCGCTCCACTTTCAAAAACCGCTGGTTTCCAGCGGTTTTTTTATTATCCCTCGGAGCGTGAACGCTTCCGAGTTCTTCGCCCTCCCGCCGTCGTTGGCGCGTTTCGCGTCGTTTTTCCCGGCCGATGTGCCGCCGTGGGATTGGTTGAAGCGGATCGGCGCCGCGTTGGGTTCGGTCGAGTTCGGGCATCTCGCGCTGGCCGTGCCCGCGGGTGTCCATATCGAAGGCAAGGTCTGGTTGGATCGCAGCGTGAAACTCCCGCCTTATGCCACGATCATCGGGCCGGCGTGGATCGGCGCGCGCACGGAGATCCGGCCGGGGGCGTTCATTCGCGGCAACGTGATCGCGGGCGAGGGCTGCGTGATGGGCAACGCCAGCGAGTTCAAAAACTGCCTTCTCCTCGACGGCGTGCAGGCGCCGCACTACAACTACGTCGGCGACTCCATTCTCGGTAACAAAGCCCATCTCGGCGCCGGGGTCATTTGCTCGAACCTCCGCCTCGACCAGGGCGAGGTGCTCGTGAAGCTGCCCGATGGCACGACGGCGCCCACCGGTTTGCGAAAATTTGGCGCGGTGCTCGGCGACAAGGCTGAAGTCGGCTGCAACGCCGTGCTCAACCCCGGTTCGATGCTCGGTCCGCGCGCGCTCGTGATGCCGTGCACGCCGTTCAGCGGCTATCTGCCGCCGGCGACGATCGCGCGCACCCGCACGACGCTCGCGACGATGCCGCGGCGGGACTGAGCCGAGAGAGATGAGGTTTGATGGAT
>DATGXA010000205.1:0-4834 GCA_035299125.1 Opitutaceae bacterium | reverse complement strand
GAATGCCGTCGTCGCGCTCACCGGCCTCGCGATCGCGCTGCGCGAACAGGAGCAGTGGGCCGAATCGCTCGCCACCTTCCGCCGCGCCGCCGAGACGCACCCTCAGCTCGCCGCCGCGCAGTTCAATCTCGGCACCTGCCTGCTCGCCTGCAACGAGGCGCGCGAAGCGGTGTCGACGTTGCGGACCGCGCTCGCACTCGAGCCCACGGCCGAAACCCGTTTCAACTTGGCGCTGGCGCTCCTCAAATCCGGCGCATTCAAGACCGGCGCCCTCGCCTACGAGGCGCGCTGGCAGGCCGAATGGCGCGGCAAGGAGCGTCCGTTTCCCGGTCGCCGCTGGACCGGCGCCGCGCTGCCATCCGGCGAACCGCTGGTGCTCTGGGGTGAGCAAGGCATAGGTGACGAAATCATGTTCGCGGGCCTCGTCGCGCCGGCGACAGTGCGCGCGGGCGGTCCGGTCTTCCTCGAATGTGCACCCCGCCTCGAGCCGCTCTTCCGCCGCTCGTTTCCGGCCATAGAGGTCGTCGCGCGTGAGACGACGCCCGCCCCTCGCCTCCCGAGCGAGACCGTGCAGTGCCCGCTCGGATCGTTGCCGGGCGCGCTCTGGCCGACCACCGGTGTACCGCCGGCAGCGGGCGCCTACCTGCGTGCCGATCCGGTGCGCGTCGCCGCGCTCCGCGCCGAACTCGCCGCGCTCGGGCCGGGCCTCAAGGTCGGCATCGCCTGGCGCGGAGGGCATCCCGCCGCGAAACGCCCGCGCGTCATCCCGCCCGAGGCGTGGCCGCAGCTGTTTGCCTCCCGCGAGATCGTCCCCGTCTGCCTGCAGCACGGGCCCGAGCCGGCCGAACTCGCCGCGCTGGAGCGCGCGCTCGACCGCACTGTCCATCGTATCAAGTCGGTCGATCCACTCGTCGACATGGACTCGTTCGCCGCGCTGATCTCCGCGCTCGACGGGGTTGTCGCCGTCGACAACTCCACCGTGCATCTCGCCGGCGCGTTGGGCGCGCCCACCGCCGTGCTGCTCGGGTTCGAGAGCGATTGGCGCTGGGGGGTGGACGGAGTGCCGTGCCCGTGGTACAGCAGCGTCGTGCGCCTCAGGCAGAAAGCCCCTCGCGACTGGACAGAACCGTTGGCAGCCGCCGCGGAGTTCCTCCGCCAGCTCCACGCGAACGCATGACTCCGCAGCCCCCCACCCCGGCCCACAATCCGGTCGTCGCCCGCGCGCGTCAGTTTCTCGACGAGGGCCGCGAGGCGGACGCCGCCGCCTGGCTCGAGCGCCATCCTTCGCCGCACGCCGATCGGCTCCATCGCGAGATCGCCGTCCGCGCCGCGACGACCGCCCTCCAATCCGGCGAGATCGCCGTCGCCACCGCCTGGCTCGACCGCGGCCTGGTCCGCGGTCCCGCCGATCCCCTCCTGAATTTTTTCCGCGGCAACCTGTACCAGGACTCCGGGCACATCGCCGAGGCGATCGCCTGCTTCCGCCGCTGCGTTGCCGCGCAACCGCGGCGCGAGGAGTTCGTGTGCAACCTCGGCCAGGCGCTCGTGCGCGCCGGCGCGCACGACGAAGCGGTCGCCGTCCTGCGAGCGCTCCCCGACTCCGCCGCCGCCCGGCTCAACCTCGGCACGGCCCACGAGGCGCTCGGCGACCTGCGTGCCGCGGCGCTCGCCTACGAGGAGGCCGTCCGGCTGGAGCCCGCGCAGGTGGCCGGCTGGCTCAACCTCGGCGCGGTCCGCGAACGCCTCGAGGAACTGCCGGCCGCGTACGCGGCCTGCAACCGCGCCGTCGCCCTCAATCCCTCCTCGGCGCGCGCCCACCTCGAGCGCGGCAGGATCCAAGCGAAACTGAAACAGTTCTCCGAGGCCATCGTCTCCTTCGAACGCAGCCTCGCGCTCGATCCCGCCGATCTCGACGCGCGCTTCGCGCTCGCGAGCGCCCGCCAGTACCTGTGCGACTGGTGCGATCTGCCGTCCCTGCGCAGCCGCACGATCTTGCCGCTGCTGCACCGCCCCGGATCCCGCAACACCCCGGCGCCGTTCACGCTCCAGATGTTCCCCGACGCCGTCACGCCCGCGGAGCTCCGCCGGGTGGCCGAGCAACGCTCCGCCCGCCTCGCGCAGGGCGCGGTGCCCCTGCGGGCCGGAGCACGCATCCCCACGGATCGTCCGCTGCGCCTCGGCTACCTCTCTCCCGATTTCGGCAACCACGCCGTCGGCACCTGCATCCGCTCGCTGTTCGCCCGCCACGACCGCACGCGCGTGAGCGTGCACGCGTTCTCGATTTTCAAGCACCCGGACAACGAGTTCCGCTCCGCCATGCGCGCCGGCTGCGATTCCTGGGACGACCTCGACCGCTGCACCGATCGCACCGCCGCCGAGCAGATCGCCGCGCGCGAGATCGACCTGCTCGTCGACCTCGCCGGCCACACCAAGGGCGACCGCATCGGCATCCTCGCCTGGCGCCCCGCCCCCGTGCAGGTCGCCTGGCTCGGATATCCCGGCACCACCGGCGCCGCGTATGTCGACCATCTGCTCGCCGACCGGCACGTCATCCTGCCCGAGGAGGAGGCGACGTTCTCCGAGCGGATCGTCCGCCTGCCGGGCTGCTATCTCCCGACGGACGACTCGTATCCGATCGCCCCCGGTGGCGACGACCGCGCCGCGAACGGCCTGCCCGCCACCGGCTTCGTGTTCTGCGCCTTCAACAACCCCTACAAGATCGAGCCGCTCATCTTCGGGGCCTGGATGGAGATTCTCCGCCGTGTGCCCGACTCCTGCCTCTGGTTGCGCGGCGAGGATGCCGCCACCACGGCCAACCTCCGGCGCGAAGCGCATGCGCGCGGCATCGACCCCGCGCGGCTCGTGTTCGATCTGCGCCGGCTCCCGCGCGCCGAGCACCTTGCCCGCCACCGGGCCGCCGGGCTCTTCCTCGACACCCATTTCTACAACGCCCACAGCACCGCCTCCGACGCCCTCCGCGCCGGTTTACCCGTGCTCACGTTTCCTGGACAGGCGTTTCCCTCGCGCGTCGGCCTCAGTCTGGTGAGCACCCTCGACCTCGCCACCGAACTCGTCGCCTCCTCGCCCGAGGACTATGTCGCCCGCGCCGTGCGGCTTGCCACCGAGCCCGACCGGCTCCGCGCCGTGCGTGCGCATCTGGACCAGGCCATCTCCACGCCCGGCGGACTTTTCGACACCACCGCCTTCGCCCGGAAACTCGAGGATGCCTTCGCCCGTCTCTGCGGGCGACACCCGTAATCAACCTCCGGGCACAACGCCTCTCTCTCCAGCCCGAACTCCGCCCGGGCCGGCACCGTTCCGGCGCGTTGCGCCCAATGGGACTCCGCTCTCGTCCGCGCCTCGTTGGGCAAGACGCCCCCGACTACACTCCGGGACTCGAGCTTCGGCCCTGAGCGCCCAACGCGTTCCTCCGAGAAGACCGTCCTCGCACCGTCGGCGCGCGTCACGGAACGTCGGGCATAAAACGCGTTTTACGGAGTTCACACGATCGGCAAACTTGCGCGGATCGGCCATAGCTGCGTTTGCTGGGGCCGCCGATTGCCTGTTGCCGCGTTCCGCACCGCCGATGCCCTCCCGACCACGCCCGCACCCCGCCCCATGAAACGGTTCATCCGCATCGTCGGCATCTCCCTCGGTCTGTTGCTGCTGTTCCTCGTCGCGGTCGTCTTCACGAACGGTTGGTTGCAGCGACAAAACGAGCAACTCCTCGCCGACACGATCCGGAGTCGCACTACACAGTTCACGCAGATTTTGGCTCTGACCAAAGCCGATCCGCCGCCGTGGACGGAGGACTTCACCCGGGATCTCGGGCACGCGCTGGATGCCCGGATCATCGTCCTCGAGCCGCCGCCGCCCACTGCCCCGGCGTCCGCGACCACCGGTGACCGGTGGCGTTTCGACCACGTCTTCCGCAACGCCGAGAGCACGCCCACCGCTTACGTCCGGGTCCTGCTACAGCCGCCCCCGACTGTGCGAGTCATGGTCATGCTCAACCGCGTCAGCGCCCTCCTGCTTTCCCTCGCGCTGTTGCTGCTGGTGGTGCTCATCCTGCTAGTGATCATCGACAGCCGCTGGCTCCAAGCTGACGAGACAGCCGAACTGACCCGCGACACCGCGCCCCGTGACGAGGTCACTATCCTCAGCCGCTTGGCCGAACGCTCCGTGCGCCAATCGGCCGAGCTCGAGAAGGAGCGCGAAGACCGTCAGCGCGCCGAGGCCGATGCCCACCTGAAGCAGATCCTCCTCAACCAGGCCCTCCAGGCGAAGATCGACATGGGCCGCGATCTCCACGACGGACTCATCCAATCGCTCTACGCCACCGGCCTCACGATCCAGGCCGGCCGCAAGGCCCTCGACCACAATCACGCCGAAGCGCGCACCCAAATCGACACCGCGCTCCAAACGCTCAACGCCGCCATCCGCGAGGTGCGCGCCTACATCTCCGGCCTCGGGCCCGAGCATCTCCGCCAGCGCAGTTTCGGCGATTCGGTGCGCGCCGTCGTCGAGCACCATTGCGCCGTGCGCGAACTCACGGTCGACGTCCGTATCGACGAAGAAGCGGCCAACCACCTCACGCCCGCCCAGATCACCGATCTGCTCCAGATCGTCCGCGAAGCCGTCAGCAACAGCGTCCGGCACGGCCACGCCCGCCAGCTTTCCGTGGTTCTGCACCGCAACGGCGACGAACTCTGCCTCCTGATCCAGGACAACGGCCGAGGTTTCGATCTCCCCTCCGCCACCCGCGGACACGGGCTCGACAACATGCAGGCCCGCGCCGAACGTCTCGGCGCGAAACTCCAGTGCCACACCGCCC
>DATGXA010000204.1:0-11272 GCA_035299125.1 Opitutaceae bacterium | reverse complement strand
GTTCAAAGACGAGATCGCCCGCCGCTACCCCAAACTCATCGCGCTCGAAAACCGCGAGTTCGCACAGGGCTACTCGCAGTTCCGCATCCTCAAGCTCACCGGCTGGGCCGTGGGCATCTGCGCATTCCTCCTCGGCGGCCTCGGCGTCGCCAACACCATGCTCATGTCCGTCTTCACCCGCATCCGCGAGATCGCCGTCCTGCGCGTCTGCGGTTTCTCGAAACTGCAGGTCGCGCGCATCATCGTGGTCGAGGCGCTTGCGATGGCGGTGGCCGGTTGCGCCGTCGGCCTCGCGCTGGGTTTCGCCGTGCTGTTCGGCATCCAGCAGGTGCCGCAACTGAATGGATACGTGCAGGCCGTCATCAGCCCGCTCGTGCTTGCCGGCATCGTCACCACTTCGATCGTCACCGCGCTGATCGGCGCGCTCTATCCGGCCGCCTACGCCACCCGCATCGAACCCGCCGAAGCCCTGCGCTATGAGTGACAATCGCTCCTCCTCCCGAAGTGGTGACGCCAGTGACGGAACGCGTGAGCGTTCCGCCTCCCCCGCCGTCCAGGTCGCCGGCGTCTGGAAATCCTTCGACAACGGCCGCGTGCCCGTGCTCGAGGGCGCCGATGTCACCGTCGCGCCCGGCGAGATGGTCGCGCTCTGGGGCCCCTCCGGCAGCGGCAAATCCACGCTGCTCCACCTCGTCGGCGGACTCGATCGGCCCGATCGCGGCGAAGTCCGTGTGCTCGGCCGTTCCGTCGATGGCGAGGCCGACCGCGTGCGCCTGCGCCGCCATCACCTCGGCTTCGTCTTCCAGCTCCACAACCTCATCCCCGATCTCACCGTCGCGGAAAACTGCGCCGTGCCCGCGCTCGCCGTCGGCCGCCCGCCCGCCGAGACCGCCGCGCGCATCGAGGAGCTCACCGCCGCCGTCGGCATCGCACACCGCCGCGCCCACCGTGTGCAGGATCTCTCCGGCGGCGAACGCCAGCGCGTCGCCATTTGTCGGGCACTGATGAACCGCCCCGAGGTCCTCCTCGCCGACGAACCCACCGGCTCCCTCGACGAGGAAACGGCCACCAAGGTCTTCGCGCTCTTCCGCGACCTCGTCCGCCGCGAGGGCGCCGCGCTCCTGCTCGCCACCCACGAACGCCGTTTCGCCGAAGCCTGCGACCGCATCCTCCGCGTGAGCCACGGCCGCGTGCTGCCGCTCTGAACAATGACGCCGGCCTCGCTCTGGAGTGCGGCGGCTCGACGCCGCTTTCGCCGGGCCGGCTCGGCGGCCCCCGCCTCCGCCGTACCAGTTTCCGCACTCGGCGCTCCGGTTTCCCACCTTCCCGATCTTGTCGCGCGTTTCAGCCTCGGCTGGCTCGTCGCAGGCAATCTCGTGGGTCTGCTGCTCGCCACGCTTCTCCTGTGGCCAATTCTCGGTTACGCCATCGCGCCGCTCACCTACGGCCGTTGGGTACCGGTGCACCACAACACCCAGCTCTACGGCTGGTGCGCGCTGCCGCTCGTCGGCCTACTCCTGCGCGCGTTCCTCGTGCCCGGCCGCGCCGCCGATCGCCACACGCTGCTCGCCCTCGGCGCGTGGAGCGCGGCGCTCGCGTTCGGCGCATATTCGTGGATACACGGCGAAGCCAGCGGCAAACTCTTCCTCGACTGGACCGGTCCCGCCCGCGTCGCATTTCCCGCCGCCCTCTGCGTCCTCTGGGCCGTGCTCGCCCACCACGCGAGCATCCGCCTCGCGGCCGACGCCGCCCCACCACGCGCGCCCGCGGCACCCGATCCGGGTTCCCCAATCCGCAATCCGCAATCCGCGTTCCGCAGTCCACACCTCCTCCGCTTCGGCCTCGTCGCCGCGCTCCTGCTCGTGCCGAGCGTGATGCACTTCTCGGCGGGCCCGCGCACGTTTCCCCCCGTCAACCCCGACAGCGGCGGCGCCACCGGCGTGAGCCTCTACGGCTCGACGCTCGGGCTGCTCCTCGTGTTCGCCGCGATGCCGTGGATGGTCGCGCTCCCGCTGCGCGACGGCGCGCGACGCTCCCGCCTCACCTGGCCCGCGCTCGGCGCCGCGCTCGTGGTCTTCGCATTCGCAAACCACGGACACGGCTCGCACCACGACCGCGACCAGATCGTCACGCTCGGGCTGCTCTTCCTCGCGCCGCCGTTGCTCGCCCGCGACTGGCGCCGCTTCGTCTGGAAACCCGAGGCGCGCGGCTGGCTCGGCGCCGCGCTCGCGTGGGGCGCGCTGCTCGTCGCCGATGGCTGGCTCACGTTTCTCCCCGGCCTCTCCGAGCGCCTGAAGTTCACCAACGCCCTCGTCGCCCACTCGCATCTCGCGATGGCCGGCCTGATCACGAGCGTGAACATGGTCTTCCTGCTCCACCTCGGCGACTCGCCGCGCGTCGCGCGCGCGCTCGGCGCCCGCACGCCTTTCTGGCTCTGGCAGCTCGCCGCCGCGATTCACATCGGCGTGCTGCTCGCCCTCGGCTGGTTCGAGGGCGCGAACCCCGCGCTCGTTCTCGGCGGCAGCGATTCCGCGCGCCTCATCTACCTTGTCCGGCTCGCCGCCGGCGCCGCCATGGCCGTCGCCAGCATTTGGTGGCTCGCGGGTGTATTCCGCCGCAGCTCGGCTATTTCCCGGGCTGCTGCGTAGCCGCCACCGGAGTTCCGGACTCCGGCTCCGGCGCGAGGTATTTGCGAAGGAACGTCTCGCTCTCGTTGAGCATCTCCACGCGATCGTGCTCCGGCCAATCGGTATGGCTCGCCAAGGGGAAGCTCTTCGAACGCACGTTTGGATTATGCTTCTGCAGGGCCTTGAGCATCAAATCAGCCTGCTTGGGATCCACGACCCAATCGTTTCCCCCATGCATGATGTAGATCGGCTGGTGAAGCTCGCCCGCACGCAGCAATGGATCGATGAAATGTTCCGTTTCCGCGAAGTCTTTCCGTCCGAGAATATCCTGCCACACGCCGTAGGCGTAACGATCGTAACCTCGCCGCTTATCCTTCTGCATGTCGCGGAAATGCGACACCGCCGCAATCGCGATGCCAGCTCGATAGAGTTCCGGGTATTTGATGAGACTCATGTACGCCGCCCATCCGCCGAAGCTGCCTCCCATCACGGCGATCCGCTTGGAATCGATATTCTGGCCAGCAACGATCGCACGAACACCATCCGCAATATCGTCCAACACTACCGTATCTAGGCGGGCGCGAAGTCCGGCGGCTTGGTAAGCCGCGCCGTAGCCGGAAGAGCCGCGGTAGTTAACCTCCAATACCGCATACCCCCGAGTAGCGAAAAACTGGTTCGTTGAGTTGAACCCCCAACTGTCCCGCGCCATCGGGCCACCATGGATGTCGACAATCAGGGGCATGGCCGTCGTCCCGGCCTGCGGCGGCAACGTGAGATAGGCGTGGATCTTCACCCCGTCTCGCGCGACGAAATCGATCGGGGTCGTTTTTGCCAATCGCTGCGGGTCCAAGCACTCGCTGCGCGAGAAGAGCTGGATCAGCTTTCCTTCCGAAGGCCGGTACGCGTAGTACACACCGGGGTTGCGGTCGCTAATGATGAAATAGATGAATGTGCCGCAATCATCGGACCAATCCATGGGGAGCACAGACTGTCCCGGAAAATGTCCCTCGACCACCTTCTGGGCGGCGGCGAGAACCGGGTCGAACCAGAGGACTTTGGGTTTTTCCGATTCGTACACCAGGCCGATCGGCTCGGAAGTCGCTCGATGGATCAAAAGCCGGCAATCATTGTAGTCGCTACTGGTCAGATCATATTTCGGGTGCCCGGCAATCGTGCGGGTGATCCGTCCTTGAGAGAGACTGTAAGCCGCCAACTGGAACGTGTCGGAGCTCAGCCGGGACGAGACATAGATGGTGTCGCCGTCGGCACCGAGTGATTCGAACTGCACCTTACGATCCAACATCTCGTCGCCTCGCACGGAGAACTTCAGCCCTTCCTGTTTCACCGTCGCATCGAGCGGCACCCAACGCGTGCTGGTACCGATCCGCACTTGGTACAGCTTGCGAGCACCGTCGAAATCGTAGCGCAGTCGCGGCTCGCCGTTCGGGTCAAAGATTGTCCAGCCAGCCTCTAGCTCGGCCCAATCGGCCGTACGCCGGCCTTTCGTGTCGTAGGCGATTGTGAGCGGCACCCATTCTGGACCGACCACCCTCAGGGTGACGATCTCCGGTTTTTGCGCCGCGCTCATGATGATCCGCATCACGCTCTCGCGGAGGACCGTGCAAGTTCGTGTCGCGACCTCGAGCAGCTTCAACTTCTCGTCGACGACAAACACCACATTCGATCCGACCCACGCGATCGAATTCACGGACTTGTATTCCTTGTCGGCAGGAACCTCACAAACGATCGCCATCGAGGCGAGATCGTAGACGAGCACGCCATAGTGGTCGCCACGGTCTCGGGTGGTCGCGAGGAACTTTCCATCTCGGGAGAGCGCCAACGGCACCCCCTCTTCCGCCTTGCACAACTCGACCGCAGACACCCCTCCGCCATCAGCGCTCAACTCCGCCCAAAGGGCGCGGGCATCATAGGGCTCAGTCACAAGGTTCGAGCGTACCTCGAGCGCACCAGCGAACACGTGTAAGGCGCTCACCTTGTCGACTCGAGATTGGGTTTCCACTTCCACCCGCTTGGATTTTCCCGCCCTCAACTTCCCGATCGGTTGCACGTTCACCCCGACCGAGCCATTCGAAACGAAGACCAACAACGCGTAGCAGTCCGAC
The DNA here is from genome assembly GCA_035299125.1 of Opitutaceae bacterium. GTDB lineage: Bacteria > Verrucomicrobiota > Verrucomicrobiia > Opitutales > Opitutaceae > CAJCBL01. Next base: position 6,522 of record DATGXA010000204.1, on the reverse strand, counting down.
AGGTCACTCTGGCTTGTTACTTCGGCTCTATAACGGAACAGCACCCGGTTCGGCTGCGATTTCTCCTTGTCCGTCGCGTTCTTCAGCGGATCCAGGTCTTCGACGATCTTATCGATCATGACCTGCCCGGGACCAAAAGCCGCAGCTGGCCGCACATCCACGTTGCTGATCGACACATCCATTCGCTTTCCATCCTTCAGGACATAGGCGGAGTGCTGGCGTACCCCGACAATCGGCAGCCATTCCCCCTCATACTTCCCGCGTACTTCGATCTGGGCGGACAAAGCCGCGTGCAGAATCGCCATCGTTGCAAGAAACAGAAACCGGCAAGGGGTTCGCATAATGTTTGGGGCGGGCACATATCACGCGTTCTCAAATTCTCATGTCAATGCCGCTGAGTCGCCACAGCCCGCTCGACCTCGTCCGCGCGCTTCGGCAACCTCCCCGCATGACTCCACAACTCCGCCGCAAACTCGCCGCCGCGTACACCGCCCTCGCCGGCGGCATGGATGCCGTCACCGGCCCGTGGCTCGTCTTCGCGCCCGCCTCCGCGCTCGCCGCGATGGGCGTCGAGGCCGAGGACGACACGCTGTTCGTCTCCTGGGTCGGAGCGTTCGTGGGCGCCGTCGGCTGGAGCTATCTTTGGGCCCTCTGGCGGTGGTTGAAACTCGGCGACACTGGATTCCTCCGCTCCGTCTGGCGTATCACGATCCTCTTCCGCCTCGCCGCAGGCGCCTTCTGCGCCACGCAGATCGCAGCGGACCTCCTCGACCCGGCGTGGTTCACCGTGCCGCTCGCCGACTTCCTCCTCGCCGGCGTGCAGATCTGGCTGCTTCGCGCGGGCTGGCCGGAACTGGGAAACGCCAAGACCGCGTGAACACCTCCACGCCCACGCGTCCGCTCGCCGCGATCGGCGCCATCGCGGCGACCTACGTCTTCTTCCTGCTCTTTGCCGAGTTCGCGTTGTTGCACCTGATGCAGGCCCGCACGGCCGACGCCCTCGCGCTGCGCCTCGGTTTAGCGTGGCTCGGTGGCGGCGGCGTGCTCGGCAGCCTGCTAGCGGCGCTCACCGCTTCCCATCCCCGCCCCACCACCGGAACTGGCACCTCGACGACCACGCCGGCTCCCAGACTTCGTCACGACATCGCGCTCGGGTTTCTTGCCTGCGGCACGGCCGCAAGCCTCGCGGCAATCCTGCCGCCCACAACACCGCTCGGTCCAGTGGCCGCGCTCACCGGACTCGGGCTCGGCTGGCTCACCGTGCGCGTCGCCGGCAACCTCCACCGCCTGCTCGCCGGCGCACCGCTCGGCCTCTGCACCGGCGCCGGCACCGGGCTCGCCTACGCGTTCTGCAATGTGCCCGCCGTGTTCGCGTCATCGGCAATCGGACACGCTTGGATCAGCGCCGCCGCGTGCGCCGCCGGTGCGCTCGTCGCACCATTGCTTGCAGACACCGATCCCTCCGCCCCCGTCCCGGCCGAAACGGTCGCGGGCCGTCGCACGTTCGGGCTGCTACTCGCCGCATTCGTCGCGCTCGTGTGGGTCGACTCCGCCGCGTTTCTCCTGATCCAGGAACGCCCCGCGCTCCGCGCGCTCACGTGGGCCACTTCCGCCCAACTCTGGGCCAACGCCGGCGTGCACCTCGCCGCCGCGCTGCTCGCCGGCTGGTTGCTCGACCGCGGGATGCTCCGGTTCGCGCTCGCCCTCGCCGGCGTCGATCTCGTGATCGCCTCCTTCGCACTCGCGCACGGCGGTCCCGCCGCGGCGAAGCTCCACCTGCTGTATCCGGCAGGCGTGTCGCTCTACTCGACCGCGCTCGTCGCCCTGCCGGCACTCGGCCGTGGTTGGCCGGGCGGGCTCCGCACCTCGGCGCGCGCGGCGTGGCTCTACGTCTTGGCCGGCTGGATCGGCTCCGCGCTCGGCATCGGCATGGCGCTCGACCAACGCACCATCCCCGACGCCTTCCTGGTCACCGCCGGCCTCGGGCTCGCGGCGGTGTTGTTCGCCTCCGGATTCGCGCGCCGCGCCGCCGCGCCGCTCGCGCTGCTGCTCACGCTGCCGTTTGCCGCGCCCGACTCGCACGCCGGTCCGACCGAAGACGACGTCGCCGCCGGCCGCGCCGTCTATATCGCCGAGGGTTGCATCCACTGCCATTCGCAATTCGTCCGCCTCGGCACACGCGACGAGTTCTACTGGGGCCCGTCGCGCCCGCTCGCGGAAATGCTCAAGGAGGCGCCGCCGCTGCCGGGCAACCGTCGCCAAGGTCCGGATCTGCAGAACGTCGGCAACCGCCGTTCGCCCGACTGGAATCGCGTCCATCTTCAGGAGCCGCGCACGCTCGCACCGGGCTCCGCGATGCCGCGCTACGCCCATCTTTTCGTGGCCGGCGATCCGCGCGGCGAGGCGCTCGTCGCCTATCTCGCCTCGCTCGGCGCCGACACCACCGAGGCGCGCGCGCAGCAGATCGCCGCTTGGTCTCCTCCCTCACTCACCGGCGACCGTGAACGCGGCACACGACTCTTCGCCGCACTCTGCGCCGCCTGCCACGGCGCCGACGCCCGCGGACGCGGCCCACTCGCCGCGCGTCTCGCGCTTCCGCCCGCCGACCTCGTCGACGGCCCACGCCCACGCACCACACGCGCCACGCCCGAGGCCGCCGCCGCCGAGCTCGCCCGCGTGATCCGTTTCGGTGTGCCCGGCACCGCGATGGCCGGACACGAGACGTTGTCCGATGAGGACATCGCCGCGTTGACCGCCTACGTCGCCGCGCTGAAAGTCCCGCGCGCTCCATGAAAGTCCTCATCGTCGAAGACGACCGGAAGGTCGGCTCGTTCATCCTCGGCGGGCTCGGCGAAGCCGCCTACACCACGAAACTGGTACGCACCTGCGGCGAGGCCCGCGACGCACTTGCCGACGACACCTTCGACGCCGTCGTGCTCGATCTCGGCCTGCCCGATGGCGACGGACTCGAGCTCCTCCGCCAGTGGCGCGCCGCCGGGTTCAACGAGCCCGTGCTCATCCTCAGCGCGCGCGACGCCGTGGCCGACCGCGTGAAGGGCCTCAACCTCGGCGCCGACGACTACCTCGCGAAACCGTTCAGCTTCGACGAACTCCTCGCGCGCCTGCGCTCGCTGCTGCGGCGTCAGGCCACGGTCAAGGCAACCGTGCTCGAGCACCGCGGTGTGCGCGTCGACCTGCTCGCACGCACCGTCACCGCCGCCGGCAAACCCGTCACCCTCACCAACCGCGAGTTCGCGCTACTCGAGTTATTCCTGCAAAACACCGGCCGCGTGCTCACCCGCACGATGATCGCTGAACGCGTGTGGGAGGCCAGCCACGACCTGCAGACAAACCTGATCGACGTGTACGTTCGCCGTCTGCGCCAGAAGCTCGAGCAGCCCGGCGACGATCCGCTCATCCACACCGTCCGCGGCACCGGCTACCAACTCGTGTGACGATGGAGGCGCGCCCGCCTTTCGCCTCCATCGCCCGCCGCATTCGAAAAACGTGCTCCGAGTTACCATGGCCGGAAACCCTCCTATTCATGCACGGTTCTCCTCGGCCGCGCGGGGCGATAACAGATCCCACGGATCGGAAGCTCCGAGTCCGCGCCCAGCTGTGAAATCCGTGGTCCTCTCGGCTGCCCCTTGGGGTACCGCTCTGCCGTTCCGCAACATGTCACCTATTGATTGACGTGCTGTCCTTCCGCCCACCGTCGCCACCCCGACCATGTTTCGCACCCGCAGTTTCGCCCTTCGACTCGCCCTCGGCTATGCGTTGCTGACCACGCTCACGGTCGCCGTCGTGCTCGTCGCCGGCCGATTCATCGTCGAGCATCAGGTGCTCCACGGGCTCGATCTGCTCAACGACGCGGAGTTCGTCGAACTCGTCGATCGTTTCCCCGCACCGGCGACCGTTCCGCTCGACGAACGCACGCTCGAAATCCTCCGCGAGCATACCGCGATCGATTCGTCGATGTACCTGTTCCAGGTCCTCGCCCCCGACGGCGCGGTGCTCTTCCGCTCGGCCAACCTCGGCCCCGGCGTGCTCCCCCAGCCCGAGACGCTACGTACCCACTACAGCACTTCCGCCGTGCCTGCCGGGCCGATCCGGCTGGGCAACTACACCTCCGGCGCCGTGATCATCCAGGTCGCCTCGCCGCTCGAGCAGACCAATGAGATGCTCGCGCAGCAGACGTGGGCGCTGCTCGCCCTCGGCGTCGTGGTGGCGTTGCTGAGCATCGGGCTCGGGTACGCGTTCAGCCGCCTCGTCCTCCAACCCGTGCGCGCCATCGAGCAGACCGCCGCGCGCATCAGCGCAGAAAATCTCTCCGAACGCATCCCCGTGCCGCACGGGCGCGACGAACTCGCCGAGCTCGCCCGCCTGCTCAACCGGATGTTCGCCCGGCTCGAAGGCGCGTTCACACAGGTGCGCCGTTTCACCGCGGAGGCCTCGCACGAGTTGAAGACGCCGCTCGCGCTCGCCCGCCTCCACGCCGAGAAACTCGCCCGCGCCCCGCTCCCCGACGATCAGGCCCAGCAGCTCCAGGCGCTGCTCGCCGAGCTCCAGCGACTCCAGAAGATCATCGACGATCTGCTGCTTCTTTCGCGCACCGACGCCGGCGAGATGCCGCTCAACCGCCAGGAGCAGAACACCGCCGCGTTCATCGCCGGTTTCGCCGAAGACGCGCAGGCGCTCGCCGAGGACCGCGGTCTCGCCTTCGTGCTCGCGTCCAACGATACCGTCGCCGCGCCGTTCGACTCCGCGTGGCTGCGCCGCGTCCTGCTTAATCTCCTCGCCAACGCCCTGAAGGTCTCGCCCGCCGGCGCCACGCTCACGCTACACTCCACCGCCGAACGCGGACTCTGGTGCGTCTCGCTCGAGGACGAAGGCCCCGGCGTGCCGCCCGCCGACGTGGAGCGGATCTTCGAACGTTTCGTGCAACTCGCCGGCCGTCCCTCGGGCGCGAACGAGGGCGCCGGGCTCGGCCTCGCGATCGCGCGCAGCATCGTCGCTCTCCACGGCGGCCGGATCTGGGCCGAGAATCGCAGCGACCGCAGCGGGCTGCGCGTCACCCTCGAGCTGCCGGCGAGAGCCTAGGCCGGCACTCGTCACATGCCCCAGCTGACCCCAATCTCCTGGTACGGATGGCGTCCCGATGCCCCGGACGAACGCGACCGCCTCTACGCCGAAATCGCCGAGCCGCCACGGCACCTGCCGACGCAGGTGGACCTGCGCCGGTGGTGCTCGGCCGTGGAGAGCCAGGGCTCGATCGGCAGCTGCACCGCCCACGCACTCGTGGGCAACCTCAAGTTCCTCGCGCGCAAAGCGGGCCGGTCCGTCCGCCACCTCAGCCGACTCTTCGTGTACTACAACGCCCGTGTGCTCGAAGGCACCGCCGCGACCGACGACGGCGCGATGCTCCGCAACGGCGTGAAAACGCTCCGTAAACTCGGCGTCTGCCCGGAGCGGCTCTGGCCCTACCGCGTGCGGCGTTTCGCCGAGCGACCGCCGGCGGATTGCTACACCGCCGCGGCCGACCACCAAGTGCTCTCGTACCACCGCGTCCGCGGTCTGCCCGAGATGCGGCAGTGCCTCGCCGAGGGTTTCCCCTTCGTGTTCGGCATGACGACCTACGAGTCGTTCGAAGGTCCGAAGGTGGCGCGCACCGGCCGCGTCGAACTGCCGCAGCGCGGCGAAGCGAAGAAAGGCGGCCACTCGGTTTGCGCCGTCGGCTACGACGATCGCGCCCGCCGTTTCCTCGTGCGAAATTCCTGGGGCGCGGACTGGGGCCGAAACGGCTACTTCACCCTGCCGTACGAATACGCCGCGAACCCGCGTCGCGCCTCCGACTTCTGGACCATCCGCGCCTTCGAGGGTCTGTGAGGTGTGGGCGCAGCGCGGTTACCGCGCGGCCTCGTCGAGGAAGTTGCAGAACAGCTTGCGCGCGACCTCGGCAGGGCCGGCGGGGCCGCCGAGATTCGGAGCGATGTCGAGCGTGGAGAAGATCACGCGGCCGCGGCCGAGCGGGAACGTGCCCACCACGGTGCCGAGCTGCATCGGGTAGCTGTGGTAACACCCGGCGGCGAGCTCCTCGCCCTCGAGCAGCAGGCCGGTGCGCTCGTCGCCGTTGCGCACGACCGCCTGGTACGGCCAGTCGAGCGCGCCGTCCACCGGCAGGCCAGCGAAGAGCGGATGCGCTCGCGCGAACTGGATGCCGCCGAGCCACGCCTTGCCGACCTTGAACGCACCGCCGAAACGCACCGGAGAATCCGGCACCGCCGCGAGCAACGGCAACCAGGCCTCGGCCTGTTGCAGGATCACGAGTGTCGTTCCGTCGCGACGCACGCGCTCGAGAATATTCGCCGCGGTCGCGTTGCCCGGATCGGGCACGATCCATTCCAGCGAACACTCCGCCGGGCCGCGGCCATGTTCGAACTCGACGGTGAACGGCACCGGCTCGCCGCCGGCGAGTTCGATCTCGCCGCGCACCAGCGGCACGCGTGTCTGCGGCGTGGATGC
>DATGXA010000203.1:0-14599 GCA_035299125.1 Opitutaceae bacterium | reverse complement strand
CGGCGGGTGCCGCCCCGGTTTTCCAGTTCAACCCTGAGCCGGCACCCGCGGCGAGTTCCACGCCAGTCGTGAAGTCACCCTCGCCCGAGCTGCCCGGCCGGCTTCCGATGGAGCCCCTCGGCTTCGCCGCCGTGGCGCCGCGGCCTTGGGCGCGGCTTCCCCTCGCAACGCTCCTTGCGCCGCTCGCGGCCTTGTTCGCGCTTTGGCTCGGTCTGGGCTGGCGCCGCGCGCGGCTCACTGATCCGCGGCGCGAACAACGCCTCGCCCTCGCGGAACTCCCCGATGCGATCTCCGCCGTCGAGCGAGCTACCGAAGCCCCGGCTCGCATCGCCGCACTCAGAAATTGGCAACAGCTCGCCGCCCTCGTGTTCGCCGCCGGGCACGCCGCTCCCGCCGCGGAGGTGTTGGGCGAGGCGGTCCGCCACGAACACGTCCGCGTTTCCGGCGTTGTCGAAGACGAGTGGACACGGCTCTGGCGCGAGGCGGATCTCTGCCTCTACGGTCGCGATGCGGCGCTGCCGACCGACTGGAGCACCCGCGCCGCTGCCGCCTGCAGTCGTGCGCGCCTGAAAAGCCTTTCGTGGTTTGCCGCGCTTCGCCCCTCGAACCTCTGGCCCGCCGCTGCCGCCGTGCTGGTCGTCTGCGCCCTCTTGCCGCGAGCCGACGCCGCCGGCGCGGGCGAAGAAGCCTACCGGCGGGCCGAGTTTGCGAACGCCGAACAGACGTGGCGTGCCGGTCTCTCTGTGACGCCCGACGACTGGCCGCTGCGCCACAATCTCGGTCTCGCCGTCGCGCAACAGAACCGCTGGTCGGAAGCCGCCGCCCAGTGGAGCGTGGCTTTCCTTGCGGCGCCGCGCGATCCGTCGATCCGTTGGCATCTTGCGCTTGGGCTGGAGCGAGCCGAGTTCACCCAGCCCGAGTTGTCCGGCCTCTCCGCCGGCACCGGTCTCGCCGCACTCGCGCGGCTCGCATCACCTGCCGAGTGGCAACGCGTTGTGCTCCTCGGCGCCGCGCTGCTCATGCTCACGGTGGCCGTGGCCGTTGTCGCGCAGCACCGGCACAGCCGTTGGCTGCGGCTCACGGCGTTCGCCTGCGGCATCGCCGGTGTCGCGGCGCTGGCGAGCGCTCTCACCGCGCTCCGCGTGTACGGCCCACTTGCGCATTCGGACGCGGTGCTGGTTTGGAAGGCGGGCGAACTGCGTAGCGTGCCGACCGAGGCCGGCGAACAGAAATCCGAGCCGCTCGCCGCCGGGTCGATCGCACTCTGGCAGAAATCGTTCCTCGGTTGGGATCAGTTGCAGTTCTCCAACGGGCAAACCGGCTGGACCCGCCGCGAGAATCTCCAGCCGCTCTACCCGCGGAAGCCGAACGACGGCGGACGTTGACCCTCCGAGTTCCCCTGCGTCGACTGCGCCACATGGCATCGCCGAGCGATACATCAACGATCCACTGCCGGGCGCTGCGGCTCGACGAGGTCGACGAAGCCTGTGCGCTCGCGCGCGAGGTATTCGATCGGCTGAACGCGGCGGAGCAACCGGAGGAAGGTCGCCGGATGTTTCACGCCTTCGCTCAACCGGCCGCGTTGCTCGCTCGTCACAAGACGCGCTACGCCACCTGGATCGCCGCCGAAGGTCCGCGTCTCGTCGGCGTGTTGCATATCCACGCGCGCAACCACCTCTCGTTGTTGTTCGTCGCTCCGGAGTGGCAGGGCCGCGGGGTTGCGCGCCGTTTGCTGCGCCGAGCCTGCGACGAGGGCGCCTTGCTCGCTCCGCTCACCGTGAATTCTGATCCGCACGCCGTGCGTTTCTACGCGCGGCTCGGGTTCGCCGCCGAGGGACCGGAGTTGCTCAAGAACGGCGTGCGCCACCAGCCGATGCGCTTGGCGACGCTGCCGCCCGACTGGTGCCGCCAGGGCTTGGGGCCGCGGATCTGAGACCGCTTCCGCGCGCGGCGGCACGATCACTTCCAGCCGCGGTCCGCGAGCGAGACCATCTCCGCAACCGCATCCGGACTTCCGGCACAGTACTGGAGCGCCTTCATCTTCAGGTCGAATTGTTGCAGCGGAAATGGCGATGCGCTCCAGAAATGCAGGCTCGCTCCCGTCTCGCGGGCGATGGCCGCGGCGGCGGCGATATCCCAGACCTTCACCGTGAAATCCATGCAGGCGTCGATCATGCCCAGCGAGGCGTACGTCAGGTGCAACGCGCCGCTGCCGAATCCGCGGAGCTTGTAGCCGCGGAGGATCGCCGTCGCGAGCGGCAGGTATTTTTCCGAGATCGGCGAATGCGTGGCGATGATCCGCTCGTGGCGCCCGCTGCGACTGAAATCCGCCTGCAGCCGCTCGTCGTCGGCCCACACTCCCTGCCCCGGGCCGCCATGGAAGAGCGTGCGGCGGCCGATGTCGTAGAGAAATCCGTAGACCGGCTCGCCGTCGCGCAGCAGCCCGAGCGAGATCGCCACGACGGGGATGCCGAGCGCGTAGTTGTTCGTGCCGTCGATCGGGTCGAGCACCCACGACCACTCGCCGCGCCGCGGGAACGGGTTCTCGCCGACCGCGAGTTCTTCGCTGAAGAGATCATCGCACGGAAACAGCGCCCTCAGTTGGTCGAAGATCGCCTTCGATATCGCGAGGTCGGCGTCGGTGACGCGCGAACCGTCGTGTTTCCAGTGGCTCGTCGCGCGGCCAAACTGCGCGTGGAAGAACCCAACCTGTGAGAGGACGGCCTTCCGGCCGGCGGCGATGCGCGAGGAGAGATCCGGGGAGGTGCTCATGTGCAACCGGCGAGAAAGCCGCAGCGGCACCGCGAAGGAAACCAAGAAATCGCCGCGGCGCCACCTCGGCGCGGTGCCCTACAGATCACTCCGCCATCCGGAATGGCACGACATAGGTGCCGCTCTTGCCGCCGGGAACCGCACCCACGGAGCGCACCTTGCGAAACGCCTCGACGACCGACGCGTCGAAATCGCTGCTGCCCGACGAGGTGACGATCTTCACGTTCGAGATCGAGCCGTCGGCCGCGAGGAAGAAGGACACTTTAGCGGTGAGCAGATCGTTCACTGAATCCGGCATCTCATGCGCCGCGCGCAGCGCGCTGATCAGGCGATCGAAATACGCGCTGAGCGCCGGGATCATGACCTTCGAGCCGCCGGTCCCGCCGCCATCGCCGCGCGGTCCCGCGGCGGTTTTCATGAGATCGTCGACGATTCCCTGTGCATCGATTCCCGGGGCCGCCGCGCCCTTCGAGCCGCCCGAGCGAACCTTCTGGTTCGCCGCGAGCTGTTTCGAGTTCTTCTGCTGAAACTCAGCGTAGGAGGTGGTCTTGTTGCGTGAGGGCGCGGGTTTGTCCGGCGAACTCTTGCCCGCCTTCGACGCCTCCTTGGCGGCTTCGCGCTCCGCCTTCTCCTGCGCCGCCGCGATCTCCTGCGCGCTTGGAATCTTCACGCGCTTGGTCTTCGGCTTGGAGAACTTCACGCCGGGATTCTTCGAAGGCGCGCCGGGCATCTCGAAGTGGTCGCCGATTTCGATGCCCTCCATGTCGACGATGTCGAAGATCTGCGGCGTGATCTCGTTCGCCTTCTGCACCCACATCGAGACGCCGATCAATGCGCCGATCACCGCCGCGTGAAACGTGGCGGACAGGGCGATCGCCCCGGGCGAACTGGCGCGCATGGTCGACACGCGGTTATTTCTCCTGCTGCGTGTTGAGGCTGATCTTGCTCAGACCGGCCTTCTTCACCTCGTCGAGCACGGCCACGACCTGCTGGTACTGGAGCCGGAAATCGGCATCGATGAAGATCACCGGCGGTTTCGGGCTTTCGGCGGCGGCCTGGAGATTCACGCGGATCTGCGAGAGGTTGGTGCGCGTGTCGCCCCAGTACAGCGAGCCGTTCTTGTCGACGGCGATGCGGATCGCCTGCTCCTTCGGTGGCGGCGTCTTGACGGGATCGGAGCTCTGCCGCGGCAGCTCGAGCGGGATGTTCGAGTTCTGCGAGATCAGCGGCGTCGCGATCATGAAGATGATCAGCAGCGTGAAACCGAGGTCGACCAGGTTGGTGATGTTGAGCTCCGCCACTGGGTGGAGCGCCTGCTTGCGATGAAATGAACGCGCCATGGCGAGCTCCTCACTCCTTCGCGGCGGTCGTCGAATCGGCGGAGGTTTCGAGCTCGATCCGGTCGGCGAGGCTGCTCGCGTAGTTCTCCAGTTCGGTGATCATCACCTTCACTTGGTTCAACAGGTAATTGTAGCCGAAGACCGCCGGGATCGCGACGATCAGGCCGGCGATGGTCGTGGTGAGCGCTGCGCATACACCGGGGGCGAGCGTTTGGATCGACGCCTGTTGCGAGGTCGCCACCGCGCTGAACGCAACCATCACACCCCACACCGTGCCGAGCAGGCCCATGAACGGCGCGCCCGAGACGATCGAGGCCAGGAAAATCATGCTCGCCTCATACCGGAGCGTCTGGCGCGCCAGCGCGCGCTGCAGGGCGTTCTCGGCGTGCTCGATGCGCGAGCGCATCTTCTCCTCGCCGCGTTCCTGCCCGATCTGCGCCGCGCGCCAGTAGGCGTCGATCGCGTCGGCGAAGAGGTCGCCATACGGGATAGTGCGCCGCGCCCGGAACGACTCGTGGATCTCGAGCAGCTTACGCTCCTCGCGCAGCCGGTATTCGAAGGCCTGATTCAATGCCTTGAGCTTCTTCAGCTCGAAATATTTCCCGAACATCAGCGACCACGCGAAGATGCTGAAAATCCCGAGCAGGACGGTGATCGCCTGGCCGACGCGGTCGGTGTTCATGAAGACCTCGACGATGTTCACACCTTCGGCGAGGATGGGAGCGGCGGAAAAAGGGACGGACATCGCGCGGAGTGTTGCGCACTCCGCGGCAGCGCTTCAACGGAATTTCCCGCCACCATCCCACACCGCGTTTCCCGCGTCGCACCGCACAGCCCGCCTCATCGCCAGCCGACGCTCCGCGCCCCAGGTCGTTGCCCCGTTGTAATGTAATGAATTACACCCTCCGGCTCCGAAACACCCTGGCCCTCCTGCTCCTGAGGTAATTCGATATCTTGCGGGTTTGGGACGGGGGCGGTGTCGGCGTGGCGCTGCGGAAGAGGCCGCCGCATACCCCGGTTCTTCGGTCGGCGTTTTCCATTGCGACGCGTTTTCGCCGCCCTTTCCCTCATCGCCCGTTTCGCGCCACCCTCCAACCCGATCCACCTCGTGAACCTCCGCGGCAAATTCATCACCTTCGAGGGCTCCGAGGGTTGCGGCAAATCCACCCAGATCGAGCGACTCGTGCGCCGCTTGCAGCACTCCGGGATCGAGACGTTCGTCACGCGCGAGCCGGGCGGCACGGCGCTGGGCGAGGAGATCCGCACGCTCCTGCTCCACCACCGCGCGGGCGGCGACATGGCTGCCGAAACCGAGCTCCTGCTCTTTGCCGCCGCCCGCGCCCAGATCGTGCGCGAGCGGATCGCCCCGGCGCTGGCCGCGGGGCAGGTTGTCATCTGCGACCGGTTTCTCGATTCCACCACGGTCTATCAAGGTGCGGCGCGGCGCCTCGCACCCGAGGCCGTGGCACGCATCAACCACTTCGCCGTCGGCCACCACCTGCCCGACCTCACGTTTCTCCTCGATGTGCCGGTCGAGGTGAGTCACGCACGCGTCCGCAGCCGCGGCGACGGACGCCCCGACCGCATCGAGCGAGAATCCTCCGAGTTTTTCGCCCGTGTCCGCGCCGGTTATCTCGCCCTCGCGGAGGCCGAGTCGCGCCGCGTCGCCGTGATCGACAGCACCCGCCCGATCGACGAAGTCGAGGCGCTCATCTGGGAAACCGTCCATGAACGCCTGGCCTGACTCCATCGCCCGCACCCCCGCCGCCGCCGTGCTCGACCGCGCGCTGGCCAACGGCCGCCTCTCGCACAGCCTCATCTTCCAGGGCGACAACCTCGCATTGCTCGAGACCGCCGCGCTCGCCCTTGCCGACCGCCTGCTGAATCCGGCCGACACCCCGCAGGCGTACCCGCCGATCAAACACCCGGATTTCATCGCGCTCCGCCCCGAGGGCAAACTCCGCCAGATCAAGATCGGCGAGTCCGGCGGTTCGGCGAAGGAGAACACCATGCGCGGTTTTCTCTCGCGCATCGATCTCACGCCGCAGGTCGGCCGTCACAAGGTCGGCGTGGTCTACGAGGCCGACCGGATGAACGCAGCCACCTCGAACGCGTTTCTCAAGACGCTCGAGGAACCACCGCGCGACACCACGCTCATCCTCCTCACGACGCACCCCTACTCGCTGCTCGCGACGATTCTCAGTCGCTGTCTGCGGTTCCGTTTCCCCGCCACCGCCGCGCAGGTCTCGCATCCCGATCTCGCGCCATGGCTCGAGCTCTATCGTGGGTGGCTGCGCCAACTCACCGAGGGTGTCGCCGACAAGAAAGGCGCGGCCGCGCAGATCTTCACGCTCTACGCCCTCATCGCCCGCTTCGAGCGCATCCTCGACGAGACCGCGGCGTCCACGCTGAAGCAGGAGACCGCCGCCACGAAGGAAACGATGACCGACGACGAACTCGAGGCGCTCGAGACCGGCATCGCGGTCGGCGTGCGCCAGACGTTGCTCTCGGAGATCGAGCACGCCACCCGCGCGTTCGTCGCCGCCCAGCCCGAAAGCGCGGCGCAGTTGCGCGTCCCGCTGGTCGCCTCGATCCGGAAGCTCGAGGAATGCGCCGGTTTGCTTCGCGCCAACCTCAGCACGACCAACGCGCTGGAGGAATTCTTCCTGAGCTCGCTCCGCCTCTGGGCCCAGGTCGGCATCGCCCGCCGCAGCGCCGCAGCGGCCTGAAGCCGCAGCGCCTCCAGAAACGGACGCCGCGAAATACGGCGGGGCCGCCAACCCTACTGTGCGGCCGCGGCTATTGGCGCCGTTTCGGCGAACTTGATCACCTCGTCGAGTTTCTTGCCGGTGATCTTCCGATACGCCTTCTCGACGGTGCTTATCCGCACCTTCGCGCGCGGTGTCTTGGCGACCTCGGCCATGAGCTTCGGGAGGAAATCCTCGCCCTGCCGCCGCACCATCTCGGACACCGCACGCGTGGCGAAGGCATAGTGGGCTTTGGTGCGCTGCGTTTCTCGTTCCTCCTCCTTCGTCGCTTCCACTGCGCGCCAGCGGCGTAGGTCGATCTCCGGCTGGAGTGGTGCATACCGGGCGAGTTGTCCGTCCAGGTCGTAGGCCTGCTGCGCGACCTCAGGACCGCACCGGTCGCGGACGATCTTCCACGCCACATAGTTCGCCACGCCGTCGCACAGCCACCGCCGATCCGCGCTGCCGATATAGTTCTCGACCAGCCCGGCTTCGATCACCTCGTGCAATATCGTGTGCAGCACCGCCGGATTGCGCGATGCACCGGGTTTTCCAAACCCGAGGATGCCATCGAGCACCGAGAAACACTTCTCCGCGACTTCCTTCGGGCTCTCGGTTTCGTTCTTCTCGCTGAGCACGATCGGCCACGAACTGGGCTTCACCGCGAGAAAGTACGCGCGGGCGGCGGGGCCGACCTCCTCCAGGCGGAACGTCCGCTCCGCCGGCTGGAGCGGTTGCGGACCGCCGTTGCTGGAAAACGTGAACGAGGCGACGAGATCCACCACGCCGTCGGCGCTCGGCTTGTAATTGAACGAATGATCCAGCCTCACCTGGTCGAACTTCTCCGCGGCCGCTTTCTGATCCCCGTCCCGCCGGTACTCCGGCGGCTTGATCTCGTAGTTGCCCTCCTTCGTCTGCGGGTTCCACGTGAAGCCGTCGAGCTGCTCACCGTTCTCGAGCCGGCGCCCGAGTTCGTCCTTCCGCCAGATCTGGACCTCGTCGCAGCGCGCGAGCGCAAACATGCCCACCGGCGCGAGATCTTGCAGCCACTCCATCAGCTCGTAATGCCCGAGCATCGTGTCGTACACCCGGCCCTGCAGTGCCGTCGGCGCCGGCAGGCCGATCTCGGCCGCCGCGGTCCGGAGAATCTCGCCGCGATGCGCAACCAAGTCCTTCGCGCTGCCGACCAACACCACCGGGTCGCCGGCTGCCAGGAAACAGTCTTCGCCCTCCCGGAATTTTGCGCGCCACGCCGGCAGCGCCTCGTACACCGCCTCGACATAGGGCTCCAGCCCTGCGCTGTACTCGACGCGAAAGCCGTCCCGCTCTTCGACGAGCCGCCCGGCCCGAGTCGGGTGTTCGCGCAGCGCGGCGTGCAACGCCACATCGGAAAACGCGGCCACCATGCAACCGCAGAGCAGAAGAGAAAGCGTCTTCACGCCCGGCGAACTTCGCCGCTCAACATCGCAGTCTCAAGAGACAACTGGTCGGCGAATCCGTTATCAGGCGGTTGGAATCGCTGGTGCTCCTTCGGCCCTGCATCCACGGCGTGGCCCGGTGCTTCAGCCCGGGCCGCTCGACACGCTGTTCGCATCCGACTCTGCGTCTCCCGCCCGCCAGCGGGGCTGTAGCTCCCGCCACAGCTCCCGATCGCGAATCGGCGTCCCCGAGCGAGAATCAGTGGAGAAACTCCGCCACCGCCGCCACGAATGCCGCGCGCTGCTCGATGTGCGGATTGTGTCCGCTCTCCGCCACGGTCTCGATCCGCGCCTGCGGGAACCGCCGGAAAATATCTGGCCGGTCCTCCTCGCGCACGTGCCGCGAGTAGCCGCCGATCACGAACAGCGTCGGCCCGTCGTAGCGGTCTTCCGGCACGAGCGAAGTCCGCGCGATCTCGTCGAGCTCGGCGTGCAACGCAGGCACGTTGATGCGCCAGTGGAAGACGCCGTCCTCGCCACGTTCGAGATTCGTGGTGAGAAACTTGATCATCCCCCAGTCTTTCACGACCGCCGAAAGCTGCGTCTCCGCCTCGGCGCGCGAGGCGAGTTTCGCCGGCTCGATCGCGAGCATTGCCTCGAGGATCGCCTTGAACTTCGACGCGTCGTAGTCGCGCGGCGCGATGTCGACCGACACCAGTCGCTCCACGCGTTCCGGCCGATGGCAGGCGATCGCCATCGCGACCTTGCCGCCCATGCTGTGTCCCATGAGCGCGGCACGGCCGATGCCCTGCGCATCCATCCAGCGCAATACATCGGCTTCCATCGTGGCGAAGTCATGGTCCTCGGCATGCGGTGACATCCCATGGTTGCGCAGGTCGAGCGCGAACACATGCCGTTGCGCGCTCAGCTCCGCGCCGACGGTCTGCCAATTGCGCGACGAGCCGAGCAGCCCGTGGATGACCACGAGAGGCGGTTTTCCTTCTCCGCCGAAATCACGATGGAACAGTTGCAGCATGGCGGGAGATCTCAGTTCACCGGCGCCGCGACCTGCCGGATGCGACCTGCGACCCAGCGTCCATACTCCGGCGAGTCGCGAAACTCGGCGTATTCGGCGAGATTGGCGATGCCCTTGGCCATGTCGGCCCCCGGGTAGTTCGTCTCGACCTCGGTGAGCAGCGCGGCGACGCCCGCGTGGTTGCGCTCGGAGAGCTCGATCACCAACAGGACATCGTACGCGTTCGCCATCGCGGGATCGGCGGCGAGGCAGCGGCGGGCGGCCGCTCGGCTCTCGGGATGACGTTTCGCCAAGCGGAGCGTGCTCGCCTCCAGAAAATCGAGATACGGGTCCTCGCCCGTGTATCTCCGCAACTCCGCGAGACAATTCAGCGATCCCTCGTAATCCTTCCGCAGAAAGGAGCCGTCGATCCCGATAAGCGCAAGCGATGGATCACCCGGGAAACACGCTTCCCACTCCTTGATCACCCCGAGATAGGCCGCCTCATCCGTCTTCTGCGCCACGAGCAGCCGCATAGCGAGGATCGGCTTCATGCGGCGTAACTCCTGTGGAAACCCATCGAGGATCGCCTTCGCGCCGGCGAGGTCACCCGCCTGCAACTTCTTCTGTACCTCGGTCAGCTTGGGCAGGTTCTTCATGTACTCGCCCTCGCCGCGGGTCAGCCGCTCGAAAAGACCGGCGTTCTGCTCGGCCACCGCGGGCAGCAGCAGCCGGCGCATCGTCTCCGACATCAGCTCCCCCGCGAGGCAGACATGCATATCCACCCACTTCAACCGGCCGCTGGCGCAGCGCTCGACCACATAGGCATGGAAGTTCATGCCGCCTTCCTTGGTCAGCATCCGGACCAACGGACGGAACTCGCCGTCGACCTTTAGCACCCGCAGAAAGCGCGCCTTTTCAATGGTGTCGAACACCCGTCGCATGCTCTCGCGGGCATTGGTCTCGATACCGTTGATCACACCGCGCCGAAAGTCGTCTTTCATTTCGAGCCCGGCCGTGACTCGTGCCGTCAGTGCGAACGGATCGAACACCTCCACCACAGCCGCAGCATCGCCCTCGTTCACCGCGCGCGCGATCTCCTCGCCGAACGCCGCGCACTCCGCCTCGGTGATCGCCGCGGCCGCCGGCTCTTTCTCGCGGGCCACCGCAGATGCCTCCGTGGTCTTGCCGGCGACGGCGCCGGCGAGCAGCAAACCGCACGCGAGCACTGCTCCGGCGCGAAGTGAGAAAAACGGTGCGCGGCAACTAGGAGCGGACATGGCGGCATCAGAACCGCCCGCCGGCACCTCCGCCAAGCTCCGAGTGCGCGGCGTGCGAGTGGCGCGGAGCTTCCCGGCCGCTATGCGCCGTGCGTCGCGCCCGCGTTCGCGTTGGCGAGCAGCGCGGCCACGCGGTTCGCCAGGTCAGCGGGTTTGAACGGCTTGGCCAGCACATCGCAGCCGTCGACCAGCGCTTCGCTGGCGTAGCCGGACATGAACAGCACCTTGAGATCCGGGCGTTGCTCGCAGAGTTGCCGATGGAGTTCCCGCCCGTTCTGCCCCGGCATCACCATATCCGTGATCAGGAGATCGATCGGTCCGGCGTGCGCCGCGGCGAGTCGCTGCGCGGCTTCGCCCGAGGAGGCGGCGAGCACGGTGTACCCGATCGAGCCGAGCACACGCACGATGAGCGAGCGCACTTCCTCCTGATCCTCCGCCACGAGCAACGTGCCGGCGCCGCGCGGAATCGGAAGCGGCGCCGCCGGTGGGCCCGCGTCGGCGGCGGCCGGGCGAGCGGCGGCGAGACGCGGGAAATACAACGAGAACTCCGTCCCCTGCCCCGGCGTGCTGCGCACTTCGATCTCCCCTTCGTGTTGACGCACGATGCCGTAGACGGTCGCGAGTCCCAGCCCCGTTCCGCGGCCGGTCTCCTTCGTCGTGAAAAACGGTTCGAACACGCGCGCCCGCGTCGCCTCGTCCATGCCGATGCCCGTGTCGCGGACCCGCAACACGGCGAGCGGTCCGCGCGGGAGCGCGGGATTGGTCGCGCCTTGCGACAACTCCTCCGTGGCAATTGTGAGCGTCCCGCCTTCGGGCATCGCATCCTGCGCGTTCACGACGAGGTTCATCAGCACCTGCTCCAGCTGGCCGTTGTCGCCGTTGATCACGAGACTGCACGGAGCCAGTTCGTGAGTGAGGGTGATGTTCTCGCGCAGCACGCGCCGCAGCATCCGCTCGATTCCGCGCACGGTCTCGCTGAGATCAATCGGCGCGAGCGCAAACGTCTGCCGCCGCGCAAACGCCAGCAGTTGCCGCACGAGTTCGCGGGCACGTTCCGCCGAACGCACGATCTGCTCCAGGTCCGCCCGGCGCGGGTCGTCCGGTGCCAAGTCCAAGCGCAGCAGCTCGGCGAAGCCGAGGATCGGCGTGAGCATGTTGTTGAAATCGTGCGCCACGCCGCCTGCAAGCCGGCCGATCGACTCCATCCGCCGCATCTGCGTGAGCTCGGTCTCGAGGCGCCGTCGTTCGGTCTCCGTCCGGCGCCGCTCGGTGATGTCGCGCACCACCGCGACGCACATCTCCCGTCCGCCCCACATTGCGCGGCGCAACGCCACTTCGACATCGAACTCCGTGCCCTCCAGCGGCCGCAGCGCGCGCCATTCCAGAAGGAGATCGTTCGCGCTGTGTCGCAGTTCCTCGAGCACGGTGGCGACGCGTTCCCGTTGGGCGCCCGGGGCGGAGTAGTCGGCGACGGTGAACTCCATCGCGCGCTCACGCGGGACGCGGAAGAGCGCGAGCATCGGATCGTTCACGTCCTCGAGCCGACCCGCGAAATCGTGGATGATGATCGCGTCGTGCGTGCTGTTGAAGACGGCGCGCAACTTCGCCTCGGATTCCTTCAGCTCCGCCAGCTTACGTTGCAGCTCCGGATAGTAGCTCTTGCGCGAAGACTGCTCGCCGAGGCCGATGATGCTGTCGCGCCACCGCGCCCAACGTTCGTCGCCCGGGGCCTGTTTCTCGCCGGCTTTCATCGTGACCTCACATCGACTCGCGCAGGATCGCCTCGAGATCGCCGAGCCCGGGCTGGCGCGGGTTGGTGGCGTTGCAAGGATCGTTGATCGCCTTCCGGGCCAGCGTCGGCACATCGGTTTCCCGCAGGCCGCGGCTACCTAGCGTGCCCGTGATTCCGAGGATGCCGCGCAACTCATGGAAGTGCGCGCAGAGCCGCTGGCGGGACTCCACCGCTGTCAGGCCGCGAAAATCCAGTCCAAGTGCCTCGCCGATCCGCAGGTAACGCTCCGCTGCGCTGAGGAAGTTGAAGTCCACCACGCGCTCGAGGAGAAGCGCATTGCACTCGCCGTGCGGCAGATCGAGGTGGCCGCCGAGACTATGCGCGAGCGCGTGCACGCAGCCCAGACTCGCGTTCGAGAACGCCAGACCGGCCTCCAGGCTCGCGAGCATGACGCCGCCGCGCGCGGTGAGGTCGCCGGCGCCGCGCACCGCCGGCGCGAGGTGGGTGGCGATGAGCCGGAGCGCCTCGTAGGCATGCAAGTCGGTGAGGGGGCTCGCCGCGTTGGAGACCGCCGCCTCGATCGCGTGCACCATCGCGTCCATGCCGGTGCACGCCGTCGTGTGGCGATCGAGCGTCGCGAGCGTGCACGGGTCCACGAGCGATACATCGGGCACGAGCGCCTTGCTCACGATCGCGACTTTCACCCGCTCGCGGCTGTCCGTCACGATCGCGAACTGCGACACGTCCGCCGCCGAACCACAGGTGGTCGGAATGCAGGCCACCGGCGGCATCGGCGCCGGCACCCGATCCACGCCGACGTAATCAAGGATGTGGCCGCTGTTGGTGGCGACGATTCCGATACCCTTGGCCGCATCGATCACGCTGCCGCCGCCCACCGCCACGATGAAGTCGCACTCGCCCGCGCGAAACGCCTCCACGCCCGCCATCACCTCGTAATCGCGTGGATTCGACGAGATCCCGGAAAACGGCACCACCGCGATCTGCTCTTCGCACAGACTGCGCGTGGCTTCCTCGGCGAGTCCGGCTTTGATCACGCCGGCGTCGCTCACGAGCAACGCGCGACCGGCACCGAGATTGCGTGCATAGCGGCCGATCAGCTTACGGGCATCGATCCCGAAAACGAACTCCGGGGCGACGAACTTCCGCAGCTCCCAAGGCGAGGTATTTCTCATGATGTGGGGTTGGGGGCGCGGAAAGCTCCGCCGCGGAGCCCCGAGAGTCAACCGGCGCGACGTCGAGCCGAGCGATTTCGCGCGGCGGGTCGAGGACCGACCGCGCTCTCGCGTCGCCGCCGGTCCGTAACCTTCCGTCTTGCTGGACGCCAGCCTCCGGCTTCTGACTTCAGACTCCCATGGCCGACGAGAAGCTCACGCCGATGTTGCAGCAGTATTTCGAGGTGAAACGCAGCCTCGCGCCCAACACCCTGCTGCTCTTCCGCCTCGGCGACTTCTACGAGATGTTTTTCGAGGACGCCGAGACCGGCGCGAAGCTCCTCGGCATCACCCTCACCGGGCGCAACGGCCACCCGATGGCCGGCATCCCCTTCCACGCGGCCGACAACTATGTCGGCAAGCTGCTCGCGGCGGGCCGCAAGGTCGCCATCTGCGACCAAACCGAGGCGCCGCAGGCGGGCAAACTGGTCCGCCGCGCCCTCACCCGTATCCTAAGCCCGGGCACCACGCTCGACGCCAACCAGCTCGACTCCGCCCGCAACCGCTACCTCGCCGCCCTCGCCCGCGACAGCCGCGGCCTGCACGCCGCCTGGATGGATCTCTCCACCGGCGAGTTCCGCCTCGCGACCGATCCGAAGCCGGAGAACCTCCTGCCCGTGCTTCACGCCCTCGCCCCGAGCGAGATCGTGCTCGCCGAGGGCGCGCTCCAGGTCTGGAAGGCCGCGCCGCACCACGAAACCGCGCTCCACGCCCTCGCGCACTTCGCCTCCGAGCGCGTCGTATCCGAGCTTCCCGGCTACCATTTCGAGACGACCACCGCCGCGCAGACCGTGAAGAGTGCGCTGGGCGTGCTCAACCTCCAGGGCTTCGGCCTCGCCGACGACCATCCCGGCCTCGGGCCCGCCGGCGCGCTCGTCCACTACGCCACGGAGAACCTCCGCGCGAAGCCGGAGAACCTGCGTTCGCTGCGCGAGTATTCCAGCCGCCGCTCGCTGCTTCTCGATCCGGCCACGCTGCGCAACCTCGAGATCTTCGCCTCTGTGTCCGGCAGCCGCGCCGGCAGCCTGCTCGCCGCACTCGACCGCACCCACACGCCCGCCGG
>DATGXA010000202.1:0-6766 GCA_035299125.1 Opitutaceae bacterium | reverse complement strand
CCCGCCGATGCCGGCGAAACGGACGTTGGTGGTGGGGTTGGTGGAATTACTCATGTTGGTGGGTCCCCGCGTTCAGCTCTCACAACCGCAACCGCAGCCATCGGCGGGCGGCGCGTCGTCGGCGGCTTTCGCGGCGGCGAGCGCCTTCTCCTTCTGCTCCTTTTCCCAGGCGACGATCCGCCCGGCGGCGAGGATGCAGGGACTGCGGCCGATGATAACACTGAGCTCGTCCTTGCGGAGCGCGTCGGCGAGCACCTCCTTGAAGCGCGCGCGTTCACGAATCGGATTCACCGTGAAGACGTTCTTCACGCCGGCCGCGCGCGCCATGTCTTCGTAGCTCACCTTGTAGGTCGCTTCGCCGTCGAGCTGGCGGCCGGTGCCGGGATGCTCCTGCTGGCCGGTCATCGCAGTGGTGCCGTTGTCGAGGATGACGAGCACATGGCCGGTTTTGGGCGTGTTGTACGCCATCTCGACGAGGCCCGGCAGGCCGCCGTGGAGGAACGTGCTGTCGCCGATCACCGACACGACGCGCTTCGCCTGTTCGCGCGGCAACACGTGGCGCAGGCCGAGGCCCATGCCGACCGCCGCGCCCATGTCGATCATCATGTCCATCGCCGAGAGCGGCGGCAGCGCGGCGAGCGTGTAGCAGCCGATGTCGCCGGAAACGATGCAATCGAGCTCCTTCATCACCTCGAAGCTCGAGCGGTGCGGGCAGCCGTTGCAGAGCTCCGGCGGTTTGCCGCGCGGCGGCACGGGCTCGGGCGAGGAATCGCCGGCGAGGATGCGCTTCACGCGATCGACGCTGAGTTCGCCGAAGCGAAAAACGTCGTCGTCCTTTGCGTCCACGTTGATGCCCGCGGCGCGGCACGCGGTAGCGAGCCAAGGGTCGTTCTCCTCGATCACGACGCAACGGCGCACCGAGGCCGCGAAGTCGCGGATCGCCTGGAGCGGCAGCGGGTACGTCATCCCCAGTTTCAGGATGCTCGCGGTCGGCGCGGCCTCGCGCACGTGGTGGTAGCTGATGCCGGCGACGACGATGCCGAGCGCGTTGTCGCGGCGCTCGAGGCGGTTCGGGCCGCTCGCGTTGTTCCACGCCTCCGCCTCGGCCATCTTCGCGCGCAGGCGGCGGTGCGCCGGCCGCGCGTGGCCCGGCACCATGACGTGCTGCGGGATGTTGCGGACGAACTCCGGGGTCGGC
The DNA here is from genome assembly GCA_035299125.1 of Opitutaceae bacterium. Lineage (GTDB taxonomy): Bacteria > Verrucomicrobiota > Verrucomicrobiia > Opitutales > Opitutaceae > CAJCBL01. Next base: position 5,568 of record DATGXA010000202.1, on the reverse strand, counting down.
GCGCCGGTGTCGGCTGCCGTGAGCGCGGCGCCGAGCGGGAAACGCGCCTTCACGGGCGATTTCGAGTGGCTCACGCGCGTCGTCATGCGGAACAGCACCGGGATGCCCCAGCGCTCACTCGTCGCGAACGCCACCCGCAGCAGGTCGTAGCACTCCTGCGAATCCGCCGGCTCGAACAGCGGCGCCACCGCGGCCTCGGCGTAGCGGCGGCTGTCCTGCTCATTTTGCGACGACGCCATGCCGGGATCGTCGGCCACGATCAGCACGTAGCCGCCATCGACGCCGGAGTACGTCATCGTGAACAGCACGTCGGCCGCGACGTTGAGGCCCACGTGTTTCATCGTGCAGAGCACGCGCGCCTTCGCAAAAGCCGCGCCGAGCGCGACCTCCGCGGCGACCTTCTCGTTGGGCGCCCATTGAGCCTTGCCGCCGAGCGCGCTGAAGTTCTCGAGGATCTCAGTCGACGGGGTGCCCGGATAGCCGGTGCCGAGGGCGACGCCGCAGTGCAGAGCGGCGAGCGCCACCGCCTCGTTGCCGCTCAGCAGCAGCCGGCCGGAGGAGTCTTGCGAAGGTTGCATGGGTGGGGATGCGAGGACGTTTTCGGTCGAGCAGAACAACCCGCCCCCGCACGCACAACTCCCAAGAGCACAGTTCGGCGCCCGTATCGGCACCGCTCAATCGAAGCCGCACCAGTAAACGCGAATGTAGCGCTCCAGCTTGTCGCGATGCTCGGCGCGATAGGCCGCGTAGTCCTTGGCGAGTTCTTCGTCGACGCGCTCCAGCAAGGCGTAGGCCTCGAGCAGTCCCTCGCGTTTGAGCTCCGCGAGTGCGGCGAGGATCGGCCGCCACTTCTCATCCTCCGCTTTCTGCTTCGCGTCGGCCTCGGGAGGCTCCGCGTCTTTCTTCGGCCCGCCGGTGGCGATCAACAGCTCCAACCCCGCGACCTCTTCCTGCAGACTCCGGCGCGACACTTTCTCCTGCGGAAACTGCGTCGCGAACTTTTCGAGCCGCCACCCCGCGCAGGCCAGCGCGTACACCGCTTCGTGGGTCTCGGCTTCCGAGGCGATTCCGATCTCCTTTTTTGCGACATCGACGGAGTAGACGCCCAACCGAAACCGCGGGATCACGCGTCCCTTCGCCTCGGCCACGGCGCGCAACTCCGCCGTGAAATGCTGGCGCGTGACGCGCTGGTACGGCTCGCAGACCACTGCGGCGATGTGCTCGTTCAGCGCCTCCTCGCGGCGCCCGAGTTTCGCAAGCGCGTCGGCGAGGTAGCGGTGCGCCGTCTCGTTGTCCGGCTGGATGGCAATGGCCTTCCGAAACCACGTGCACGCCGGCTCGAGCTCGCGCGCGCCGAAGTACGCGTCGCCCGTCCACAAGGCCGCGAGGTAGTTCTGCGGCTCGAGCTCGGCCGCGCGTTGGTAACACTCGCGTGCCTTCGCGAAATCGTGTCGGCCGAAGGCCGCCTCGCCCTCGCGGATCAGGCGGTCGGCCTCCTCGTGTTGCGAGAAGCCGCCGGCCGGCGTCTCCACCCTGCTGCCGTCGGGTCGGATGCCGTGCAGGATCAACGGCGTGAGCGGATCGTCGGTGCCAAGTTTCTCCGCCTGCTCGGCGAGCGCGCGGGCGCGTTTGGCGACCGCCTGCGCTTGGGCCGGGTCACTTTCGCATCGCGACTGCAGCTCCAAGAGCTGCGCCTGCGTGGCCGCCAGCCAGGCGTTCGCCGGCTGGAGCTTCGCCTGCTCCTCGTAGATCGCCGCAGCGTCGAGATAACGTCCTTCGTTTTTGAGCATCTGCGCCTCGCGCAGGCGGTCCTCGTCGAGCGGCGGCGGCTTTGTCGCGGCAGGCGCTTCCGCCGGTGCGGCGGCGGACGGCGCGGGCGAACTGGGATTGGTTGCGCAGCCCGCGAGCACGAGGAGGGCCGGCAGAACGAACCAGCGAACGGGGTATGCCATGGGCCGACGTTGCCGTCGCCAACCGTCGGCGACAAGCGCGCACTGACGAGCAACGACCCAGAAATCCGCTTGGCCCCGACCGGCGCACCGTTGCTATCCTCCGCGGCCATGCCCGCATCTTCCGCCCCTCGGTCCACGGCGCCGCGTTGGCTGCCCCGGATCGGTTCCCCCGGTTACCATGTGCTGCTGACGTTCGTCGCGCTGCTGATTCTCGGCCCGCTGGGCGGAATCTCGGCGGCGTTCATGAACTTCTCCATCGGCTTCTTCGTGGGCGGGCAGGTGTTGGCCGGCATCCTCGGCAGCACCGTCACCCTGCCCTACGGGCCCGACGGCAAACACGGCGCGAACTACATGCAGACGATGGCGGCCTCGGTCGCGGGGCTCTGCGGCATGGTCGTGCTGATCCAGGCGATGGCGTGGATGGGGCTGCCCGAGCCGGCGAGTTGGAAACTCGTGCTGTACGTGCTCTCGATCGGGATGCTCGGCGTGGGCGTGGGCATGCTCTATACGCCGATCGTCGTCGACCGCATGCAGCTCGCGTTTCCCTCGGGCTTCGCTGTGGCGAACATCCTGCGCGCGCTCACCGATCCGCGGTTGTTGAAGCGCTCGATCGCCAAGCTCGGCGGCGGCATGATCGCGGGCTTCGCCGGTGGCGTGTCGGCGTTCAAGGCCGTCTGGCTCACGAAATTCGGTCTGCCGGCGACCGCCGCCGCGCGCATCGAGGCGTGGGAAATTTCCGGCGCGACCTTCGGCGCCGGGATGATCGTCGGAGCGCGGATCGCGATTCCGGCATTGGTCGTCGCCGTCGCAGGCGAGTTGTTGAAACCGCACCTCGTCAGTATCGGCTGGCTGGAGGCGGGCGCGCCGTTTCGCAAGGTCGGCTTCGTCGCCGCGCTCGGCACGATCCTCGGCGCCGCGATCGTCGACATCAGCCTGATCCTCTACCAAGCCGCGGCGAAGCTGCGCGAGAAACGCGCGACGCCCAGCGCCGATGCCGAAGATTGGAAACGCGTGAACATGACGCGGCTGGTCCTCTGGGTGGTGTTCTGGGCGATCGCGGTGATCGTGATCGGCAGCCAAATCCTCAACCAACCGATCGGTTTCGTGGCGCTCGCGGTCGGGTTGACGTTCCTATTCGTGCTCGTGAACGGCATCTCGGTGGGCATCTCCGACAGCAATCCGATCTCCAGCGCCTTCGTGCTCACGATCTTCATCCTCGCCGCGTTCGGCCTAAAAGATCCCGGCGTGGGCCTGATGTGCGCCTCGATCCTGTTGATCGCGTGCGGCACGGGCGGCGACATGCAGCAGGACCGCTCGACTGGCTGGCGCCTGGGCACAAACCGCATCGTGCAGTTCCGTTACCAGGTGATCGGGATCGCGATGGGCGCGGTGCTCTGCGTCGTGCTCGCGAAGCTCTTCATGAACGCGTACCCGGTGCTGCGTGTGGACCAGTTTGCGATGTCCGGCACCGAAGGCGCCGGGCGCTGGAACAGCGCGATGACGTACAAGTTCGTCGGCGCGCTCCGCGGCATCACCAGCAACCAGCCGCACGTGATGACAATGCTCAAGATCGGCATCGCGATCGGCCTCGTCACGGAAGTGCTCCGCAAACTCCTGAAACGCTCCGCCGGATACCGAAGCTTCGTCCAAGGCTCGAAGACCGGCCACGCGACCGATTTCATCCTCGATGCCGTGATCCTGCCGAGCCCCTACGCGTCGAGCTTCGGCGGCTTCGTGCCGCTGCAGACGACCTATTGGTGGGTGGCCGGCGGCGTGGCGGGCACGGTGTGGGAAATGGTGGAGAAGCGTACCGCCAAGCCCGCCGCAGCCGATGCCAATGTGCCAAGCGACATGAACACCACGTCGCTCGTCGGCGGCGGTCTGATCGCCGGCGAAGCGCTCGCCGCGCTCACGATCGGCATCGTGAGCCTCGTGCAGACAGTGCTCTGACCGAAGGGCGGATCTCGCCTCAAACTCACGCCGTTTGGTAGGGCGGGACCGCTGGGCCCGCCGCGCGGGACGGCTCAGAGCGCCGTCCCGACCTCGGCAGACCGCGCGAGGGCCCGCGGATTTCCGGCACTCGTCTCTGCGACACCGCGGGTTGAACCCCGCCGGGCGCGGGCCGTTCTCGGGCCGAAGCGGCGCGCCGCGGCGATTTCCTTCTCGCCCGTCGCTCCCCGCTTCCCGCTACTCTTGATCTTTCCGGCGCTGCAATCGTACGCAGGGCCACAACCAACACACATCATGGCTATGACTCCGCTCGAAGAAATCCGGCACTCGTGCTCGCACGTGCTGGCCACGGCAATCCTGCGACTCTTCCCCGAGACGCAGCTCGACATCGGCCCCCCGACCGAGACGGGTTTCTACTACGACATCGACCTCGACCGCAAACTCACCGCCGAGGATCTCGCCGCGATCGAGGCGAAGATGAAGGAGGTCATCGAGGAGAACCAGTCGTTCCAGCGCCGCGAAGTCCCGCGCGCCGAAGCCGTCGAGATCATCAACAAGATCGGCCAGACCCGCTACAAGCTCGGCCGCCTCGACGACATCCCCGAGGGCGAGGCGATCTCGTTCTACCAGAACGGCGAGTTCATCGACCTCTGCGCCGGCACGCACGTCCGGTACACGAAACAGATCAAGGCCTTCAAGCTGCTCTCCATCGCCGGCTCGTACCACCGCGGCGACGAGAAGAACAAGCAGCTCCAACGCATCTACGGCACCGCCTTCGCCTCGAAGGACGAGCTCGCCGCCTACCTCACCCAGCTCGAGCAGGCCAAGGCCCGCGACCACCGCAAGCTCGGCAAGGAGCTGAAGCTTTTCCACATCGACGAGGATGTCGGCCAAGGCCTCATCCTCTGGACGCCGAACGGCTCCATCCTCCGCCAGGAACTGCAGAATTTCATCGGCGAGGAGCTGCGCAAGCAGGGCTACCACCAGGTCTTCACGCCGCACATCGGCAAGCTCACGCTCTACAAGACCTCCGGCCATTTCCCCTACTACAAGGACTCGCAGTTCGCGCCGATCGCCGACCGCGAGGCGCTCGACCACGCCTGCACCTGCGGTTGTTCCTGCGCCGAGTTGATGAACCGCCTCGAAGGCGTGCCGGCCGCCCTCGCCGCGCAGGTCAACGAGCGCACCGGCAAGGAGACGATCTCGCCCGAACGCATCCTCGCCGACGACAAGATCCTCGACGGCTTCATGCTGAAGCCGATGAACTGCCCGCACCACATCAAGATCTTCGCGTCGCAGCCCCACAGCTACCGCGATCTCCCCGTGCGGCTCGCCGAGTTCGGCACGGTTTATCGCTGGGAACAGTCCGGCGAACTCAACGGCATGACCCGCGTCCGCGGCTTCACGCAGGACGACGCCCACCTCTTCTGCACCGAGGATCAGGTCGCGCAGGAGGTACTCGGCTGCCTCGAGCTGGTGAAGATCGTCTTGGCTACCCTCGGCATGAAGGACTACCGCGTGCGCGTCGGTCTCCGCAGTCCGGATTCGGCCAAGTACACCGGCACCGACGAGAACTGGGCCAAGGCCGAGGATGTCCAGAACTACGCCGACCTGGCCAATCCGAAGCTGAAGGGCAAGTTCTGCTCGCGCTCCGGCTCGCACCCCT
>DATGXA010000201.1:0-3614 GCA_035299125.1 Opitutaceae bacterium | reverse complement strand
GACGGCGGCCGGGATCACGACCTCGCGGTTCTGCGGGTGGACGAACGTGGCGTCGAAGCCGGCCATCTCGTCGTCGGAGCGCACGCCGGCGATGAGCTGCACGATCTCGTGGGCGACCAGGTCGGGATCGTAGCGCTCCGTGGCGCGCAGGTAGCGGGTGACGAAGTCGAGCGAGAGAAACTCGATCTCCTTTTTCACCTCCTTGGGCAGCATCCGCTTTTTGATGCCGGCGGCGGGGTTGGCCGTGAGCTCGAACTGATCCTGCACGAGCCAATTGAAGAACTCGCAGACGGCGGTCTTGTGGTTGCGCATCGTGCGCGGGGCGCAGTCGCGGCTTTTCACGTAGGCGAGGATCTCCTGACGCGTGACGGTGTCGGCGTAGCGCTCGCCAAAACCGGCCGCGATGAAGGCCCGGCCGCGCGACTTGAGATCGCGGTAGTGCGCGCCGTCGCCGTGGCGGACCTCCACGTCGGCCAGAAACGTCTCCATGAGTTCGCGCAGGCGGCGCTTGGGTTTCTCCGGGTGGTGCAACCGCCAGAACTTCGCGAGTTCGTGCATGGAGACGCCGCCGGCCAGCTTGAGCGCGGTCTCGTAGTCATCGGCGGCCTGGCGGTTGAAGAGGAACTGCCCGGACCCGGCGACGTCGTGCTGCTCGCGAATGCGGGAGAGGTCGGCGAGCGCCGCGGCCTTGGTGTGATAATAGGGGCGGAAGCGCTGGACGATGGGGCGGCCGTTTTCACCCAGCACCAGCGTGCCGTCGGGGTGTCGTTTGGATGCCGAGTAATGCAGGTACCAGCACGCCGGTCGCCCCAGGAGCTTCTTGGTTTCGTCGAGGAATGGTCCCGTGATTTCCACGCCCGATGGTAGCACAGTTTTTCGAGCCCCCGCCTCCCGAGTTTTCGGTAGACGGTGGCTCCGGCGGTGGCTCCGAAATGTGCAAATTTGGCCCAACACAGCCGAATTCTGCGGAATCGTGCGGTCCGCGGAACTTGGGGTAAGTCTTTGGTTCAGAATGAAAAAGGCCGACTTCTTGCGAAGTCGGCCTTTTTGCCAAAATGGCGGGATGGACGGGACTCGAACCCGCGACCTTCTGCGTGACAGGCAGACGCTCTAACCAGCTGAGCTACCACCCCGTGGAACGGGAGAGGCGCGACGGTAGAAACGGGGTAGGACCTGTCAAGAACCCTTTGGCCAACTTTCTTGCGGAGGCGTTTCTGAAGGATCCGACAGGTCTTTTCCGCTCTAGAAATCCGCCGAGCCGGGCGTGCGCGCGAAGGGAATCACGTCGCGGATGTTGGCGACGCCGGTCACGAACATCAGGAGGCGTTCGAAGCCGAGGCCGAAGCCGGCGTGCGGCACGGAGCCGTAGCGGCGAAGGTCGAGGTACCACCAGTAGTCTCTCTCGTTTAGCCCTTGGCGGCGGAGGTTTTCCTGGAGCACGTCGAGCCGTTCCTCGCGTTGGCTGCCACCGATGATCTCGCCGATTCCCGGCACGAGCACGTCCATCGCGGCGACGGTGCGGCCGTCCTCGTTGAGGCGCATGTAGAAGGGTTTGATGTCCTTCGGGTAGTTGTAGACGGTCGTCGGGCACTTGAAGTGCACCTCGGTGAGGTAGCGTTCGTGCTCGGCTTGGAGCGCCGTGCCTCGCGCAACTGGATACTCGAACTGCTTGCCGCTCGCGAGGAGGATGTCGACGGCCTCGTCGTAGCTCACGCGCTGGAACGGCCGCTCGAGCACGAAGTCGAGGCGGGGCAGCAGGTCCTTGTCGACGAACTTGGAGAAGAACTCGAGGTCGGCGGCGCAGTGCGTGCGGGCGTCGCGGATGAGGTATTTCACGAACTCCTCGGCTATCGCCATGTTCCCCTGCAGATCGCAGAACGCCATCTCTGGCTCGATCATCCAGAACTCCGCGGCATGGCGCGAAGTGTGGGAGTTCTCGGCGCGGAAGGTGGGGCCGAACGTGTAAATGTTCGAGAGCGCGCAGGCGAAGATCTCGCCCTCGAGCTGGCCGCTCACGGTGAGAAACGCCGGCTTGTGGAAAAAGTCCTGGGCGAAATCCACCGCGCCGTCCTCGCGCAGCGGCGGCGTCTTCGGGTCGAGAGTCGTCACGCGGAACATCTCGCCCGCGCCCTCGCAGTCGCTCGCAGTGATCAGCGGCGTGTGCACGTACACGAAACTGCGCTCCTGGAAGAATTGGTGGATCGCGTACGCCAGCCGGCTGCGCACGCGGAAGACGGCACCGAAGAGATTCGAGCGCGGGCGCAGGTGCGCGATCTCGCGGAGGAACTCCAGCGTGTGTCCCTTTTTCTGGAGCGGATACGTGCCGTCGGCCGGGCCGACGACCGCGATGGAGCGGGCGACGACCTCCCATTTCTGGCCCTGGCCTTGGGAGGGGACGAGTTGCCCGGTCACCTCGATCGCCGCGCCCGTGATGGCGTTTTCGGTCTTGGCGAAATCGGGGAGGGTGCGGTCGACGACGATCTGGAGCCCCTTGAGGCAGGAGCCGTCGTTGAGTTCGATGAAGGAGCAGGCCTTGCTGTCGCGGCGCGTGCGGACCCAGCCTTGCAGAAGAATCGAATCGAGCGGGGTCTCGCGCGCCAGCGCGTCTTTGACGAGGGTACGTTGCATGGTGGCGGGCGGGTGGTTTTTGTTGGGAGGTTGGTGACGTAAACCGCCCGCAAAGTCACAGAAGAAAACGCGCCGCGTGCCGGCTTGGCGGCGCTGTAAAAACCCCGTTTAGTGCGGTTTGTCGCCGCGTCCAAGATGGGCGCGGGCCATCGTTCACTTCAATTTTACCCACGATGTCCGCGCCGCACCCCACCTCGGTCGCTGCCCGCCCCGCCGCTCCTGGCCTCCAGGACCCCACGACGGAAAACTTGCCGTCTTCCGAGCTACGCCGGGCGTTGCGCGACTCCGCGCGCCTCGATCTCTACGCGACCAACGCCTGCCGCTCGCTCGGGCTGTTCCCGCCGCTAGAGCCCGCTTCGCTTGTCGGACGCGTACAGGCCCTGCTCGCCGAGGTGCCCGCGCCGGCGTGGGCCTTCGCGCCGAGCCTGCCGCTCTCGACAGAGCAATTGCGCCGCGCAGGGCTTGCCTCGGATCAGGCCGCCGACCGGCTGCTCGCGGAGCTGTTCTGGTTCTGGCCGGAAGCGTACCCGGAGCAACGGCCGGATGCGGCGTTGTCCGCGCTGGCCGCCGGCGACGCCGAGACCGCCTACAGCGCCTGGCTCGCTGCCGGCAGTCGCGGCTACGCGGCGCACAACATGGCGGTGATGTTCCACTACGCCGCGCTCGGCCGAGAGCTCGAGAAGGGCCCGCTCGACGAGGAGGCGCGCTCCTGGTGGAACGCCGCCGCCGAGCAATGGACCGCCACCTTCGCAGCCGACGATTTCTGGGCTCAGTGGTCCGCCCGTGTTTCCGCCCTCGGTCTCGCCGGCTCCGCCGCGGAAGGCGCGGCCGCGCTCCGCGCTGAGCTGCCGCAGATCCTCGGCACATTGTCGTTGCTCGCCGCCGCCGAACGCGCGCGACGGGGCGAACTCGCCGAGGCGAGCGGAAATGGATGCCGTGAAGACCGAGCTGCGATGCGGAGTAGTCGACGGCGTTGGCGCCGAAAT
>DATGXA010000200.1:0-14285 GCA_035299125.1 Opitutaceae bacterium | reverse complement strand
TGTGTAGTGCGGATTATTCCTCCGCACCGGTGCGGATTATTTCTCCCCATAGAAAGCGGTGAAAGAGTCGGCGCCGGTTCGCGTGCCGGGTGAAGCTTGGGCCCCACGGGAGCCCAATGATCACCGAGCAGCAATATCGGAGACTGATGAACGAATACGAGAAGACCGGCTTGGTCGGTCAGGCGGCGCTGAAGGCGTCGATGGATCGGAAAACGGCGGCGCGGTACCTGGCCTGCGGTCACGGGCCGCAGGAGCGGGAAGCGCGGTGGTGGCGGACGCGGGAGGATCCGCTGAAGGGGGTCTGGCCGGAGGCGGAGCGTTGGCTCACGCGAGCGCCGGAGTTGGAGGCGAAGGCGCTCTTCGAGCACCTGCTCGCGAGCCGGCCCGAGGAGGTCGGTGCGCGGTCGCTGCGCACGTTCTACGAGCGGGTGGCGCGGTGGAAGCGCGAGCACGGAGCGCCGCGGGAGGTGTTCTTCCCGCAGGCGCGGGAGCCGGGGCGGAGTGTGCAGCTGGATTGGACGTATGCCAACGATCTGGCGGTGCGGATCGGCGGGGAAGTGTTCCCGCACCTGCTCTGCCATGTGGTGCTGCCGTACTCGAACTGGGAATGGGCGGTGCCCTGCCGCTCGGAATCGTTCCTGTCGTTGAAAGCCGGACTGCTGGATGGCTTGGAGCAACTCGGCGGAGTCCCCTTGCAGTTGCAGACCGACCAGAGCTCCACGGCGACGCATCAGCTGCGGCGGGGGCAGGGCGAACGCGGGTTCAATCCCGAGTATCTGGCGCTCTGCGTCCATCTGGGCCTGGAACCGCGCACGATCAACAAGTCCTCGCCGCAGGAAAACGGCGATGTCGAGTCGGCCAACGGGCACCTCAAGCGGCGGCTGGAGGCGCATCTGGTGCTGCGCGGCAGCCGCGACTTTGCCACCGAGGCCGAGTACGCCGCGTTTGTGGCGAAGGTCTGCGGCGGCGCCAACGCGCTGCGGCAACCCCGGATCGCCGAGGAGCGTGCGGTATTGCGGCCGTTGCCGGCCACGCGTTACCCGCAGGCCGAGGAGCTGGCCGTGCGGGTGTCGAGCTACTCGACGGCTCGGGTGAAGAACTGCGCGTACTCGCTGCCCAGCCAGCTGATCGGCGCGATGGTCACGGCACGGATCACGGAGGGCGAAGTGGCGTTCGTCCACGCGGGGCGTGAAGTGGCCCGCTACCGCCGGCGGCGCACCCAGGAGCCGGCGATCGATTACCGGCATGTCATCCACAGCTTGGCGCGCAAACCCGGCGCCTTCGCCGGCTACATCTACCGGGACGAACTCTTCCCCCGGACTGTCTTCCGCCAAGCCTACGATCGGCTCCGGCAACTCGACGCAAAACGTGGCGATGCCATCTACGTGCGGGTGCTCCTGCTGGCGGCGGAACTGGGCGAGGAACCCGTGGCTGACGTGCTGGGACGTTTGTTACGCGAGGGCGCGATGCCCGACGACCAGGCGGTACGCGACGCTTTGGACAGACCATCGTCGGGGCCGCCGGCGTTGGCCCGCTTCGAACCGCAGTTGCACGACTACGACGAGCTGTTGGAGGTGGGCACATGAGCGCCGCGTCTACCGCGATCCTGCTCCGGGCCCTGGGACTGACCACCGCGGCGCGATTGGAGTCGGAGCTGTGCCACCGGGCCGAGACGGAGAACTGGGGCTACACGCGCTTCCTGCAACGGCTCCTCGAGGAGGAAAGCAACGAGCGACTGCGCCGACGCATGGAGCGGTTGCGCAAACAATCCGGCCTGCCGGCGGGCAAGACGTTGGGGGCGCTCGACGAGGCCCGTCTGCCCGAGAAGGTGCGCCGCCAGCTGCCCACGTTGCTCACCGGCGAGTTTATCCGCCGCGGCGACAACCTGCTGTGCTTCGGGTTGCCCGGCCGCGGCAAGACCTTGTTTGTCGCCGCGCTCGGCCACGAGCTGATCACTCGCCACCAGCTGCCGATCCTCTTCACGCCGACCTTCAAGTTGGTCTCCAACCTCCTGGCCGCCAAACGCGACTTGAAGCTGCCCAACCTGCTCGCGAAGTTGGAACGTTATGACGCTATCATCCTCGACGACCTCGGCTACGTCCAGCAGTCCCGCGAGGAGATGGAGGTGCTCTTCACCTTCCTGGCCGAACGCTACGAGAAGAAGAGCGTCATCATCACCTCCAACCTGGTCTTCAGCCAATGGGACCAGATCTTCAAGGACCCCATGACCACCATGGCCGCCATCGACCGGCTCGTGCATCACGCCGTCATCCTCGAGTTCACCGGCGAGAGCCATCGCGCCCAGTCCGCGAAGGCCAAGGCCAAAGCTTGAGTCCAGAGGTGGAGGAAGGGGCCTCTCCGCGCCTCACTAAAGTGTGGCGCTGGCCCCTTCCTCCACACCTCCTTCCCCGCTCAATCCATGGGGAGAAATAGTCCGCACTGATGTGGAGTTTTAATCCGCATTGACCAAACGCGGCCAACGCGGCGATCAACCCCAGCAACACGCCCCAGTAGACCCAAGGCCGCGAACGCCCCTGTTCCACGATTAACCCTTCAAGGGTATCGCGGGCGTTGGCGGCTGACGTAAAATCTGGCGTTCGGAAGGGCACGACACTGGATACGGGCGCAGCCGACGTGCAGTGGCGCGGAACCAGTCCCGCAATCCATCAGCCGCCAGCCAAGTAATCTCGCAACCGCCGGTTTACCCGACGACCATCTCGACTGCGGCATTGAAAAACGGATGCCGATCTGGGCCGTCAATACGGATACCGCGAATGGTCCGAATTCGGAAAGTTTTGACGAGGTCGCCATTTCCGTGGTTGCCCAGAATCAGTACGTCTCCGCCGAAGGTACGGACCGCTGGCCTGAGCGAACCACGCCTCGAAAATTTTGCGCGTTCCAGTTTGCTCCGAGAGACGAAAAAGGCGCCGCGGGGAAGCGGCGCCTGCGAGTGGAGACTGAAACCGGAAGGCGGTTACGGGATCGGGGCGAAGCCGTTGGGCTGGTTGAGGGCGACGGGCGGCTGCGGCGTCTGCGCCCAGAGCTGCGGCTGCGGCCAGAGGGCGATCGCATCGGAGAGGACCCGGAGGCTTTCGCGGAGATGGACGTCGATCTTGGTCTTGGGATCGGCGGTCTCTTCGTCCTCGCTCTCGTCGTCGTCCTTCTTCGCGGGCGGCGTGACGGGCTCGGGCGTGGGCTCGACGTTGTCGAGGTTCACGTCGGTGCTGGCATAGTTCTGTTTGGCCAGCTCGAGGCGTTCCTTTTTGGCGGCGTCGCGGAAGGCGTCGTCGTCCTTCTTCTGGGCCTTGCGGGCCTCGAGATTGAGCGAGACGGTCTTGCGCTCATCGAATTGGCGGAAGCGCTCGATGTTGCGGCGCAGGTAGGCGAACTCCTCGAGCGAGTCCTGGCGGTGTTTGCTGCGCTCGCGGAGCGTCTCGACGAAACGGCCGTCGAGGGAGCTGCCCTCGAAACGGGTGGTGCGGATGGTGTCCCACGCGAGGGCGTGCGGGAGGTCGGATTCGCCGATGGGAAGGAACTCCTCGATGGACGGCAACACGATGTCGGATACGACGCCGCGGTTTTGGGTGGAGGCGCCGTTGGGCAGGTAGAACTTCTGGATCGTGATCTTGGTGGCGCCGCTGCGGGGCGGGTTCTCGGAGAATTGGAGGAAACGCGGTTGTTCGAGAACGGGGATGACCGTCTGCACGGTGCCTTTGCCGTGGGTGGAGTTGTCGCCGATGACGATGGCCCGGCCGTAGTTTTGGAGCGCGCCGGCGACGATCTCGGACGCGGAGGCGCTGTAGCGCGAGGTGAGCACGGCGAGCGGGCCGTTCCAGACGGTGCGCGGGTTTTCGTCGGAGCGGACTTCGACGCGGCCGATGGAATCCTTCACTTGGACGACGGGGCCTTGCGCGATGAAGAGGCCGGTGAGGTCGACGGCCTCGGAGAGCAGGCCGCCGCCGTTGCGCCGGAGGTCGAGCACGATGCCCTTGGCACCAGCGGCGATGAGTTTGCGGAGGAGTTCCTCGACATCCTTGGTGGCGCTCACGCCGGGGGCGCCGTCCTCCTCTTCGTTGGCGCCGTAGAACGCGGGGAGCTCGATCACGCCAATCGGGATCGTGCTGTCGTTGATGCCGGACGGGACTTGCTGGAGGAAGGCGTGGGCGCGTTTGTCGTTCAACTTCACTTCGTCGCGCACGATGGCGATTTCGCGGCGGGCGGAAGGATCGGTGGCATCGGCCGGTTGGACGAGGAGGCGGACGGTGGTGCCCTTGTCGCCGCGGATGAGCTGGACGACTTTGCGGAGTTTCATGCCGACGACATCGACGAACTCCGCCGGGCCTTGGGCGACGCCCATGATCTTGTCGTTGGGGTGAAGTTGCTTGGAGAGATCGGCCGGGCCGCCCGGGATGAGCTCGCGGATGGTGCAGACGCCGTCCTCCTCGGAGAGCTGGGCGCCGATGCCGATGAGCTTGAGGCGCATCTGCATGTTGAAGTCGTCGAGCGTGGAGGGCGACATGTACGCGGTGTGCGGGTCGTACATGGCGGCGAGGGTGGTGAGGTAGATCTCCTGGATTTCCTCGCTGCCGAACTCGTCGAGGCTCTTGACCAGGCGTTCGTAGCGTTTGCGGACCTTGTCCTTGGCGCTCTCGAGGGCTTTGGCCTGATCACCGGTCTTGTCGTTGAGGAGATCTTGGAGGAGCTCGAACTTCAGGCGCTGCCGCCAGAGGGTGTTGGCCTCGTCGATGGTGGCCGGCCACTCGGCTTTGGAACGGTCCCAGCGGAACTCCTCGTCGGCGGCGAAACCGATGGGCTGATCGAGCTCGAGATTGATCCACGTGACGCGGGCGGCGACGCGCTCGCGGTAGATGCGGAACGCGTCGTAGGCGGCGTCGATATTGCCGAGGTAGCGGAGGTCCTTCGCGAGGCGCTCGCCGAACTGCGCGGTGAGCTGGTCGCGATCACCGACGAGGAAGAACATCCGGTGGGCGTCGAGCTCGCCCATGAAATCGGGGACGAGCTGGCGGAAGTCGTCGTTGGTGAGCTCGCGACCTTGGAAATGGAAGCTCTCGAGGAAGCGGACCATCCGGGTCGTCTCCTTCACCATCAACGGCGTGGTGGCGAATGTCGGAGGGGCGGTGACCTGCGAGGCGAGCACCGGTCGGAGCGCGAAGACGGCGGTGGCCCCGAGCAGGAGAAGGGTGGAAAGGCGTCGGTTCACGGGCGGAAAGGAGGTTGGTAGAAGGAAACGTCGGTCGCGGAAAGGTTCCGGCGGTGGACGTTGAGTTTTGTGCGGGCCGTTATCGGCGCAAGTGCGTGGTGCCGAAGCGGAGGCTGGGCCGAAGTTTCTAATGGCGACGGGCGAGCCGGAGGCGCTCGTGGCGGCGCAGCACGGCCCTAGTGCTTGCTCATCAGGTTCCGCGCGGCGTCGAGGGTGCGTTTTTCCTCGGCGGTGAGGGAGGCGAAACCGCTGGTGTTGATCTTGTCGAGGATGCGGTCGACCTCGGCTTTGAGGTTTTCTCGGGCGGTGATGTTGACCTTGAAGGCCTGGGGCGGCTCGGCGGTCTCCTTTTGTTTGCGCATCCACGAGGGCAGCTCGACGGCGCGCCGCGGCGCGGGCTCCTCGGGCGCGGTGTCGGCGCGGTTCATCGCGCGGTGGGCGATGATGCCAGCGAGGATGCCGGCGAGATGGGCGGAGTGCGCGATGCCGCTCGGGAGGCCGATCGGGAAGAGCTCGGCGAACGCGAAGAACAGCGCCGTGATGCTTCCGACCACAATGAGCAGGTAACGCGGGATGACCGTCACCGGGATGATGAAGAAGAGGAGAAACGTCATCCGCTCGTACGCGAAACGGCAGCAGAAGAGCGCGAACAACGCATACGTGCCGCCCGAGGCGCCGACGAGGGGAACCGAGCCCGCGCGGAAGAAGTTCACCGCCAGCCACAGCACGCCGCCGGCGACGACTCCCCCCGCAAACGTCCACAGGAAACGCCGCCCGCCGACTGCGGGAAGCAGCAGCCGGCCGATGAAGAGGATGCCGAGCGCGTTGCCGATCAGGTGCCAGAGGTTGCTTGGTTCATGGAGCAACCCATAGGTGGCCAGCGTCCAGATCCGGCCGTGCAGGATGGCATCCGGGGTGAGTGCTACCCAGCGATCGGTGAAATTCGGGACGAGCGAATCCACGATCCGCTGCAACACGAACGCCGCCACGAGTCCGCCGATCAGCCACAACAAGGGCGCCAACTCCCGTGCGGGGTTGGTTTCTCGCATATAGTGGCGGTCGGAAATCATGGTAGGACGTTACCCAATCGGAACATTCTGTCGGAAACAAAGCTGTCGGCTTGGTTTTGCAACGGTCAAGCCGAGCCGCCGGGAAAGAACGGGTTTTTCCTAATGCTGTGTTCCGCTCCGGTGGCCAGAAACTCAAACCCGCCGCCGGTGTTTCTCCCCGGGGCTTCGCCTCTTGACTCGGATTCCAACGCCCACTTCTTGTTCCGCCACTATGGCCAACAAAGCTGAGAAATGGGCGGATAACATTGCCGGAAAGTTCTATGTCGACCAGCAGTGCATCGACTGCGACCTATGCCGCGAGACGGCCCCGAACTTTTTCGCCCGCAACGAAGAGGGCGGCTACACCTTCGTGAACAAGCAGCCGGCGACCGAGGAAGAGATCGCCCAGTGCACCGAGGCACTTGAAGGCTGCCCGGTCGAGGCCATCGGCAACGACGGCGACGAGTAAGCTTCGCACCCGAGCCATAGCCTATTTCCCGGCGCGGGCCCGAGTGGCCCGCGCCTTTTTCGTGTTGGGTCCGCGCGCTTCGGCCCGCTATCGCTGAGCCCAACCGCCCCCGCGCATGTCTCCACTCCGTCTCGTCTTCCTCGGCTCCGATGCCATCGCGTTGCCGCTGCTCGATCTCCTCGCCGGCGACGCCCGCGCGCTGGTGGAAATCGTGGCGGTGTTCACCCAGCCCGATCGGCCCCACGGCCGTGGGCAGAAGCTGCAGGCCGGCCCGATCAAGGAATGGGCGCTCGCGCGCGGCCTGCCGGTGTTCCAGCCCGAGCGTCTCGGTCCGGAGGATGTCGCGCGGCTGCACGAACTGCGCGCCGATGTCGCGCTCGTGATGGCGTACGGCCAATTGTTGAAGGACGACTTCCTCGCGGCGCCGCGCCTGGGTGTTTTCAATCTTCACACCTCGCTGCTGCCGAAGTACCGCGGCGCCTCGCCCGCCACGGCGGCGATCGCCAGCGGCGACGCGGAGACGGGCGTCACGTTCATGCGCGTGGTGCGCAAACTCGATGCCGGCGCGATCGTCGATGCGGCGCGTGTGCCGATCGGCCCGCGCGACACGACCGGCACGCTCGAAGCGGCGCTCGGCCGCGCGGCGGCGCCGCTCGCGCTGCGGTGTCTGGAGGCGCTGCGCGCCGGCCGGCTCACCGCGCGGGAGCAGGACGAGACGCAGGTGAGCTATTGCCGCCGGTTGGCGAAGGCGGACGGCGTGCTGGATTTCTCGCGACCGGCGGACGAGCTCGCGCGTCGCGTGAACGCCCTCATGCCGTGGCCGGGCTGTGCGCTCGAGATCGCCGGTACGCCGGTGAAACTCGGGCTCGCCGAGGCGGTCGCGCGCTCGACCGGCGCTGCGCCCGGCAAGGTGCTCGCGGCGGAACCGGACGCGCTCGCGATCGCGACGGGCGAGGGCGTGTTGCGGCTGCTCCAGCTGCAACGTCCCGGCGGAAAGCTGCTGCCCGCGGCGGATTTCTTGCGCGGTTTCGCGGTCCCGGTGGGCGCGGTGCTGGCGTCGCAGCCAATGCCGGCGCTCGTCGGCCCGGTGCCGTTTCCGCGCAAGTGAGCGGCGGGCGCGGTGTGTGCCGCATTGTTTCGCGAAACGGTCAAAACCCCGCGCGACGGCCAACGCGCTTGTTTTTTCCCGGGGCGGTTTGCATGCTGCGCCCATGAAACTGGGGATTGCCCTGCTTGCCGGGTTCGTATCGGTCGCGTCGTTGTCCGCGCAACGCGCCGACCCGCGTGCGATCGAGATGGCCAACCTGCGCGAGGATGTGCGCCTGCTCCAGCAGACCGTGGCGGAGTTGCAGTCCTCGGTTGCCCAGCTCCAGCGCGACAACGCCGCGCTCAGTTCGCAGGCCGAGTCCGGTCGCGCCGCCTATGCCACGCTTGCGCAGGTCAACGACGCCCTCGCGCAGCTCAAGCAAGCGGTGGATGCGTCGCTCGCCGAGCAGAAGCGCGAGACGCTCCAGACGGTTGCGCAGCAGATTTCGAAACTCGCGAAGGACACCAACGCCGCGATCGCCGCCGTCGCGAAAGGGCAGGCGACACGTCCGACTATCGCAACGGAGTTCACCGATGATTTCCCGAAGGAAGGCGTGACGCACACCGTCCAAGCCGGCGAGACGCTCTCGATCATCGCGAAGAAATACGGCGTGCCGATGAAGAACATCCAGAACGCCAATCGCATCGCCGATCCGACAAAACTGCACGTCGGCCAAAGTCTTTTCATCCCTGGTTCGACCGGCCCGATCATGCCGCCTCCCCAGGTCCGACCCCAGAACTGACATGTCCACTCCGAAGAACCAGTCCCGCCTCGGCCGCGGCCTCGGCGCGTTGATCGCGTCCGGTGCGAAAAAAACTGAGACGCCCCAAACTCCGGCGGCGAAGCCCGCCCCGGCCACCGCTGCCGCCGCGCCGAGCGCCCCGCCGCCTCCCGCCGCTGCAACCGCAGCCGCGGCATTGCCCCGGCCCGAGGGCTTCGCGGAGATCGTGGTGGCGTCGATCGAGCCGAACCCGCACCAGCCGCGCAAGGCGATCGAACCGGCGGCGCTGGCGGAACTCGCGGAGAGCATCCGCGCCGAGGGGTTGTTGCAGCCGATCGTGGTGCGAAAGGTCGGCGAGAAATTTCAGCTCATCGCCGGCGAGCGCCGCTGGCGGGCCTTCCAACACCTCAAGATCAAGACCATCCCGGCGCGCATCGTGACTGCGAACGAGGCGACCTCGGCCGCGATCGCATTGATCGAAAATCTGCAACGCGAGGACCTCAACCCGATGGAAGAGGCCTACGGCTACGCGAGCCTGATGCGCGACTTCGATCTCACGCAGGAAGCCGCGGCCGAGCGCGTCGGCAAGGCCCGTGCGACCGTGGCCAACTCGCTGCGCCTGCTCCAGCTCGATCCCGAGACGCAAGGCTTCCTCTCGAAGGGACTCCTGAGCGTTGGCCACGCGAAGGTGCTGCTCGGCCTTGAGAGCGCGCCAGAGCGCCAGCTCCTCGCCCGCCGCACGATCGAGGAAGGACTGAGCGTACGCGTGCTCGAGCAGTTGGTGCAGCGCCGCCGCGCTGCCGCCGCCGCGCCCGG
This sequence comes from Opitutaceae bacterium, assembly GCA_035299125.1. Taxonomy (GTDB): domain Bacteria; phylum Verrucomicrobiota; class Verrucomicrobiia; order Opitutales; family Opitutaceae; genus CAJCBL01. Next base: position 4,922 of record DATGXA010000200.1, on the reverse strand, counting down.
CGTGGCCGTGGGCGGACCCGGTCGCCTCGTGCCCGCTGCTGAAGCCGCGACCGTGGCGAACATCGAGAAAAAGCTCACCTCGCACTTCAACGCCCACGTTTCGCTCAAACACTCGCCCAAGAAGGGCAAGATCGTGATCGAGTACCAGGGCAACACCGACCTCCAGCGCATCCTCGACCGCCTCGGCGTGAACGTGTGACGCAGGGTGGGGCGGCGTGCGCATCCTCGCGATGCGTCGGCCGAGTCGCACAGAAGGTGAAGCTGTCCGTAGGATGGGGCGGCCCCTCTCGCGAGTTCTTCCGCTGGGAGAACGGGTGAGTCGCGGCTTGTGGGAGCCGACTCGCTCGATCTCGAGCGAGTCCATTCTTCGTGAGGGCCGGCGGCGTGCGCGCGCCGCCGGGACCTGCCTTGACAAAGGATAACCCTGCCGGTTGCCTCGGCCGCTTCATGACCATCCTGACCGTCGTCCTGACCTTCTTGCTCGTCGTCGTCTCGCTGTTCCTCGGCTTGCTTGTGCTCGTGCAAAAGCCCCGCTCCGACAGCGGGCTCGGCACGGCGATGGGTGGCGGCATGGCCGAAGCGACGTTCGGCGCGGAGACGGGCAACGTGCTCACCCGCTCGACGATCGTGCTCGCCGTGGCGTTCTTCGTCTTGGCCTTCGCCGCGTACCTCGGCCAGATCTACATTTTCAAGCACAAGGACGTCTCGGCCGAGTCCCTTCCCGCGGCTCCGGTTTCCTCCGCTCCCGCCGCGCCCGCGCCCGAGGCAGCTCCGATCACTCCGCCGCCGGCGACGAATCCCTGAGCGCGCGGACGTTCCTCTTTCGATGAACGCGAGACTCATCGGCCGGTGCACGGTCTGGTGTCTCGCGTTTTTTTTGTGTCTCGATGCCACGGCCCAGAGCCGCGTGCGACCCGAGCCGCGCTATGCGTTCACCGGTTCGGCCGACCAGAACGAAGGTCGGCGCATCCTCGGTGAGTTTCGCCGGCTCGGTTTGGCGGGCGACTACGCGCTTGATTTCACGCTGCGCGTGATGCCGCGGCGCGGCGACGAGCGCTCGGTCGCCGGCCGCCTCTACGGTACGCGCAACGACACCGGTCCGCTCACGCTCGTGGAGTTTCCCGCCGGCACGGAGGGCGCGCGGCGCGTGCTCGTGCAGAACGGCCCACAGTCCAGCGTGTGGACAGTGCCCGCGGACAATGTCGACGCCGTCGCGGTGGGCGCCGCGCAGCTCTTTGCGCCGCTCGGCGGCACTGATCTCACGGCCTTCGATCTGCAAATGCCGTTTCTGTTCTGGGACGACGTGGTGTTCGAGGGCGTCGCGAGCATGCGCGGCCGCCCAGCGCACCGGTTCCTCGCGTACCCGCCGGCCGATATCGCCGCGGCGCGCCCCGGGCTGGCCGGCGTACGCTTCTATCTCGACACACAGTTTTCGGCGCTCGTGGAGGCGGAGATTCTTGGTCCCGACCAGACGCCGGTGAAGACCATCAGCGTGCTCGATCTCAAACGGACGCAGGACCAGTGGATCGTGCGGACGATCGATCTGCGCGACGAGGCGACTCGCAACAAGACGCGTTTCCGCGTCAACGCCGCCGCGCTGAACCTGAGCCTCCCGCGAATCGTGTTCACGCCGGCGCATCTTCCGTTGCCGCCCGGCTTGGACGGCAGTCTGCATTTCGAGTCGTTCAAGTGAGCGGGTTGGCCGCTTGCACGCCGGCAGCTGTCACGACCTCCGGCGCGACGAGGGCCCCGGTTCCTGCGGAGCGGAGGTGTTGCAGCGATTGTCTGCGGATTTCTCCGACCGGCTCCGGTGTGCAAGGAGGCGGTAACTCTCGGTTTTTTTGCATCAGGAACGCGCGGAGGAAGCTGGGTGGGGAGCGGTACCGCGGCTCGTTTACGAGCGACGCGACGAACGTATTGCTGGGGTCTCGCCACCAGCGCCAAGGCCGGTGAGGGGATGCCGTCGGCGCTGTCCATGAAGCCTCGATTCGAAAAAACAAGTTGCCGTCGAATACGTTTCGGGAAAGTTACGGTGTCTGAACCGCAACTGCGATACAACCACACACCGTTAACCGAATACTGATATGCCTGCCTCTCAGGAAAGTTCCCCCCTCACGTTCGATCTCAAGGAAGAGCTCCTCGCCAAGATCGAGGGCGCTCGCGATAGCCTCGACATGTCTACCAACTCCGAGGTGATCCGCCATGCGATCGAGACGTTCGACTTCGCCTCCTACACCGCTCCGGTGAAGGCCCACCGCCAGATCTCCGTGCGCCTCCGCATGGACACCAAGCAGAAGCTGGTGAAGCTCGCCCGCAAGCACGACGTCAGCGTCGGCGAACTGCTCCGCACGGCGATCGACGCGCTTCCGGCCGGCAAGAAGTCCGGCAAGAAGGCGAAGAAGTAAGATCCCTTCATTCACTCAAAACCGACCCCTCCGGCTTCCGGAGGGGTTTTTTGTTCAACCCGATCGGGGAATTTCGGTGCAAGCGCGCCGGGATTTTTCCGGCGCGAAGAGGATGTGCCGTTGGGAAGTGGAGAACGTTCCACCCGTGCTTGCATCGCCAATGACCTCCTCCCAGCCTGCGCCCTCGCCATGACCCAAATCCGCCGTTCCCTCTCGCCTTGGGCCAAAAACATCTCGCCGTCGCCAACCCTGGCGGTGGATGCAAAGGCCAAGGCCCTCAAAGCCGCCGGTGTCGACGTCTGCGGCTTCGCCGCTGGTGAACCCGATTTCGACACGCCCGACTTCATCAAGGAGGCCTGCGCCAAAGCGCTCGCCGCGGGAAAAACCAAATACGCGCCCACTCCGGGCATCGACGAGCTCCGCGCTGCGATCGCCGAGCGCTATGCCGCCGATTACGGCTTGAAGGTCGCTCCTGCGCAGACCTGCGTGAGCCCCGGCGGTAAGTACTCGTGCTATCTCGCCATCATGGCGACCGTCGGCCCGGGCGACGAAGTCATCGTCCCCGCGCCGTTCTGGGTGAGCTACCCGGAGATGGTGAAACTTGCCGGTGCGACCCCGGTCATCGTCGCCGCCAGCGCGGAGAATGGCTTCAAGCTCACCGCCGCCCAGCTCGAGGCCGCGATCACGCCGCGCACCAAGCTCGTCATCCTCAACAGCCCCTCGAACCCCACCGGCGCCGTCTACACGAAGGCCGAGATGGAGGCGTTCGTCGGCGTCGTCCTCAAACACGGGCTCTACCTGATGTCGGACGAGATGTACGAGCACCTCACCTATGACGGTGCGAAACACGTCTGTGCCGCCACCATCGCCCCCGAGGCCGCCGCCGCCACGATCATCGTGTCCGGTTTCAGCAAGAGCTACTCGATGACCGGCTGGCGCCTGGGCACGCTCGTCGCGCCGCCCGATGTCGCCCGCGCCGCGATCGATATCCAGAGCCAGACTTCCTCTAACGCCACGACCTTCGCCCAGTACGGCGCCCTCGCCGCGCTTAAGGAGAAGGACAAGGCCAAGGCCGCGCTCGCCCCCATGCTCGAGGCGTTCGATCGTCGTCGCAAATTCCTGCACGCCGAGCTCAACAAGATCCCCGGCATCAGCTGCGGACTCGCGCAAGGCGCGTTCTACCTGTTCCCCGTGATCAGCTCGTTTGGTCTCAAATCCGGCGAGTTCTGCGAGAGACTCCTCGAGCAGGAGAAGGTTGCCGCGGTGCCCGGTGGTGCGTTTGGCGCCGACGACTGTCTGCGCCTCAGCTACGCGACCGCCGACAAGACGATCGAGGAAGGCGTGCGCCGCATCGCGCGGTTCTGTGCGTCGTTGAAACGCTGACATCCACCACACCTCCGATTTGCCGAGGCCGCGGGTTCGCTCCCGCGGCCTTTTTCTTGTCGCAGGGTCCACGTCGACCCCGCAGATCTTTGGCTTCGTTTCCCCCGGTTTGGCACGATCCGCAACTCCCACCAGATCCCAACACCCTCCCATGAGTCTCTTCATCGGCATCGATAGCGGCACGCAGAGCACGAAGGCCATCGTCCTCGACCTCGAGTCGGGCAAGGTCGTCGCCGAAGCGCGCGCTTCCTACCAACTGATCCCGAACCTACCGGTCGGGCACATGGAGCAGCACCCCTCCGCCTGGGTCGAAGCGCTCGACAAAGTCATCCTCTCCGTCCTCGAGAAAGTCGACCGCGCGGCTGTCGCCGGCATCGGCGTCTCCGGCCAGCAGCACGGCTTCGTGCCGCTCGACGAGAACGGTGAAGTCATCCGCCCCGCCAAGCTCTGGTGCGACACCTCTACGGCGCCCGAGTGCGAGGCGATCATGAAGAAACTCGGCGGGGCCAAGGCCACGCTCAAGAAGACCGGCAACCTCGTGCTCGCCGGCTTCACCGCGGGCAAGATCGCCTGGTTGAAGAAGAAGGAGCCGGCCAACTACCGCCGCCTCCGCCACGTGCTGCTCCCGCACGACTACCTGAATTTCCACCTCACCGGTAATTATTTCATGGAGTTCGGCGACGCCTCCGGCACCGCGCTCATGGATGTGCGCAAGGCCGCCTGGTCGAAGGCCGCGATCGACGCCATCGATCCGAAGCTCGCGCAGTATCTCCCGAAGATTTCCCAGTCGCACGAAGCGGCCGGCACACTCCGCCCGGAGATCGCCGCGAAGTACGGTCTTTCGACCAGCGTGGTCGTCAGCGCCGGCGGCGGCGACAACATGATGGGCGCGATCGGCACGGGCAACGTGGAGGCGGGCGTCGTCACCGCGAGCTTCGGTACCTCCGGCACGATCTACGCCTTCAGCAAGAAGCCGGTCTGCGACCCCGAGGGTGAGATCGCGGCGTTCTGCAGTTCCACCGGCGGTTGGCTCCCGCTGTTGTGCACGATGAACGTCACGAGCGTCACCGAGCACATGCGCGCGCTTTTCGGCTGGGACGTGAAGACGTTCGACGCACAGGTCGCGGCGGCTCC
>DATGXA010000199.1:0-3600 GCA_035299125.1 Opitutaceae bacterium | reverse complement strand
CCGCCTCCGAGACCTCGCTCCCGGCCGGCCACATTGCCGCGCCCACTCGGAATTCGACGCCGAGTCTGCCGCAAAGCTCGCGGCAAAACGCCTCGTCGCCATCCGCCGCCGCTCCACGCAGCCGGTGGTTGAAATGCAACGCCACGAGTCGCCTGCCTTTGCGGGTCTCGGGTTTCGGGTTCCGGGTTTCGGTTTGGCACATGGCGCGGTGCTTCAGCCCGCACTGTTCGACTTCGGCAGCATCGCTCGGCGCGGGCTGAAGCGCCGCGCCACCGCCGCCCGCTTGCGTTTCCGCCTTCCGCATTCCCACCAGCGTCAGCAGCAACGCGACCGAATCCGCGCCGCCCGACAGCGCGACGCACCACGGCCCCGCCTGCGCGGCTTCCGTTTCGCACCACGCACGCACCCGCGCCGGCCATCGCTCGGGCGATAACGCCGCCGCCAGCGCAGCAACGCTTCGTGCGAGTTCGGGCGACGGAATCATCGGCGCGGATTACAGCGCGACCGCCGCGCCGGCCGCAACCCGATTGCCGCAAATCGTGCCCGTCCGTAGGTCGGGCTTGCGACCGACTTTTCCGGAAAGGTCGGGGATGCCCCCAGACCTACAGGTACTCCGATCAGCGCTGCGTGAAACGCGCTCAGAAGATCGAGTGCTGCCGTCGGATCTTGATCCGCAGTGCGCCCTCGATCGGCTTTTCCGACGCAACGATCAAGTAACCACCGCCGCCCGCACCGCTGAGTTTCCAGCCGAGCGCCCGCTCGCGGTGTTGGTCGATCAAATCGTGGAGTCCCGGGCTGACCATGCGCGGAAACATCGCGATCTGCGCTTCGAACGAGCCGCGGAACGCCGCGCCAAACGCCGCCGAATCCCGCGCCAGAATCGCGCGCCAGCAGGCGTCAGTCGCTTCGGCGAGCGCCTTCGCCCCCTCGGCGCCGACGCGCGTCTCGCTGAGCACACTGTACCCAGCGGCGCGCGGCCCAAGTGGGACGAGGTGGAGCAGATTCTCGAGCCAGGAGAGCACGCCCTCGTCGTGGCAGGAGTCGATCGTCGTCGGCCAGTACGCGCCGTGGTACTCGAGCCGGTTGAGTCCGGGATAGACGATGCCGATGGAATCCTGCGAGCCGGCGACCTCCTTGGTGCCCGGCGGGTTTTCGTAACCGAAAAGCAGTTTCGCGATCTGTTCCTTGTTCCCCTGTGGGAGCGCCGTGCGCCAAAGCTCGATCGCCTTGTTGCGCGTGCTCGAGGCCATGCCGCTGCGGTTGTTGAAGTCGTGCGTCGGCTCGATGGAGATCGTGAGCACCGCGCCGGGGTTGTGCTGCGAGACGAACGGCTGGTCGAGCCAGCCGCCGGCGAGATCGATCCGGAACGGGATCGTGCACTCGTTGCGCAACGCCGTCGTGCTGCGCACCGGCAGACCGCCATGCGGCAGGCGCTTGAGCACGACGTACTCGATGCCGAGCTCGCGGCAGAGTTTCTCCTTCGCCTCGGACGCGCCATCCTGGTTGACGACGAAGATGTCGGGCTTGATGTCGCGGATCTCGTTGAGGAAATCGAGCAGGCCGATGCCGGTGTTGATGCGGCACTCCTTCACGCAGCCCAGCGCCGAGATCATGTACTTGCGCTCGTCCTGCGAGTTGACCGGGTAGCGCGCCTTGAGCGCGAACACGCACTCGTCGCTGCCGATGCACACGTAGAGGTCGCCGTACTCGGCGGCCTCCTTCATGAACGCCACGTGCCCGCTGTGCAGCAGGTCGAAGCAACCGGAGACAAAGACTTTTTTCTTCTTGGACATGGTACGGCGGAGGTCGTGGGCGCGCGTCGAAACGTAGTCGGCAAACTCCGCCGAACCGTCCCCACCGACGCAATGCCAAAGCCGGCGGCGCCGCGCTGCGGGTATCGTGGAGCGTTCCGAGATTCGAGCTTTCCAGATTTGCCGGGCCGCTCATCGGGGGCGCCCCGCCCCCGCCAACAGCAGAACGGCCGCCTCTTTACTGAGGCGGCCGTCGGAAGAGAAATAGCGTGGGGCTCAGGTGAAGCTCAGGTGGCTCTTGCCGAACCAGGGCTGCAGGCACTCGGGGATGCGCACGCGGCCGTCGGCCTCGAGGTTGTTTTCCAACAACGCGGCGAGCACGCGCGGCACGGCGAGACCGGAGCCGTTGATCGTGTGCACGAGCTCGGGCTTACCGGTCGCCTTCGAACGGAAACGGATCTGCGCGCGACGCGCCTGGAACGACTCGAAGTTCGAGCAGCTCGAAACCTCCAGCCAGCGCTTCTGGCCGGCGGCCCAGACTTCGAGGTCGTACTTCTTCGCCTGCGAGAAACCAAGGTCGCCGGTGCACATGAGCAGGCGGCGGTATGGCAGCCCGAGCTTCACGAGGATGCGCTCGGCGTCGTCGCGGAGCTTGTCGAGCTCGATGTAGCTCTGCGTCGGATGCACCCACTTGAGCAGCTCGACCTTGTCGAACTGGTGGAGACGGTTGAGTCCGCGCACGTCCTTGCCGTAGCTGCCGGCCTCGCGGCGGAAACACGGGGTGTAAGCGCACCGGTAGATCGGCAGCGCCTCCTCCTCGACGATCTCGTCGCGGAAGAAGTTGGTAAGCGGCGTCTCGGCGGTCGGCACGGCGTAGAAGTCGTCGTCGACCGTCTTGTACATCATGCCTTCCTTGTCGGGAAGCTGGCCGACGGCGGTGGCGCTGGCGGTGTTCACGAAGATCGGCGGAGCGACCTCGGTGTAGCCGTTGGCGGCGCCCTCCGTCAGGAAGAACTGGAGCAACGCGCGCACGAGTCGGGCGCCGTCGCCCACGTAGAACGGGAAGCCGGCGCCAGTGACCTTCGAGCCGCGGCCGAAGTCGATGACCTTGTCGAAGCCGGGGATCTCCCAGTGCGGCTTGGCGACGGGCGAGACGGCATTCACGTCGCCCGCGGTGAAGTCGACGACGTTCTCCTCGGGCGTGCGGCCGACGGGCACCGAGCTGTGCGGGATGTTCGGCACGGTGAGCATCGCCTTGCCCCACTGGGCCTCGAGCTCCTTGAGCTTGGCGTCCTGCTCCTTCACCTGCGCGGAGACGGCCTTCATCTCGGCGACCTTGGCGACGAATTCCGGCGAGCCCTTCGGGAGCTTAGCCATGTCGTTGTTCGCAGCCTTCTGGGCGGCGCGCAGCTTCTCGACGTTGGCCAGCGACGTGCGCCACTCGGCGTCGAGCGCGAGAACGGCTTCGATGTCGCAGTCGTTGCCCTTCTTGCGGATGGCGTCGCGCACGAGGTCGGGTGAATCGCGGAGAATCTTCGGGTCGAGCATGGCGGAGAAAAAAGGAGGCGGAGTATCGCGACGCCGCCGCGCGCGGGACAAGGGCATTCTTGGCGACGCGCCGGGGGGAAGCAGCGCTCACGATGGGCGCGAAACGAAATCGTGCGCCCTTCGTGCATCCGACGTAACCGCCCCCATCGCTCCTGCAGGCGGCCGCCCCACCCGACGAACGGGATCAGCCGGTCGTTGCCCCGCTGGCAGCGTCGGCGCGGCGCGCTCCCTTCGCCGCATGCCTGAAGCCGCTTCGCAACGCCCTGCCGGCACCGAGAGAGCGATCGCGGTGCGATGCCAT
>DATGXA010000198.1:0-16392 GCA_035299125.1 Opitutaceae bacterium | reverse complement strand
TCTCCACGTTCGCCCCCGGCACGCCCGCGCAGGTCACCGCGCAGGATTCCGTCGCGCTCGGCACCGTCGGCGTCACCCGGCGTTTCCTCCGCGTCCGCGTCGCGGTTTCGCCGTAACTAGACTCCAGACTCACCAGACCCTCCCGCGCTGCGGCCCCGTCCCCCTCTCCACATGAAACCGCGCTTCCTGCTTCTCCCGCTCACGCTCTGCGCCGCCCTCGTCCCCTCCGCCTTCGCCCAAGAAAGCGTCCACACGATCCGCCGGAGTTTCGTGAGCCCGATCACACCGGAGATCAAATCCCACCTCCGCGCGGTCAAACTCCGCGGCGACGCGCTCGGCCGCTCGCCCGGCATCCTCGGCCAGTGGGGCGACAGCATCACCAACTCGGTCGCCTATCTGGGCGGCGTCGGTTGTTGGGGCATGATCACCATCCCGCCCGCCGACGGCCACGACTACGTCCCGGTCCTGCTTTGGATGGGCGCGTCACCAGGCACCAACTCCAGCCCGCTCTACCGTTTCAAAGGCGGCAACTACTGCAACGACTCCGGCTGGCGCGTACCCAACGCCCTCGCCGTCGTCGACGACGCCATCGTGCGCGCCAACCCCTCGTGGTCGTTGACGATGTACGGCACCAACGACATCCGCCAATCCTCCTGGAGCCCGGCCGTCTACAACGCCCAACTCCAGCGCCTCGTCCAGATCAACATCGACGCGGGCGTGGTTCCGGTCCTGAGCACGATCCCGCCCTGCACCGGTTACGACACCCGCGTCGCCGAGGCCAACGCCGTCGTCCGCCAAGTCGCCGCGAGCCTGCGTATCCCGCTTGTCGATCTTCACGGCGTCTTCATGGCGCTCCATCCCGACGACTGGGCCAGTGTGCTCCTCAGCGATGGCGTCCACCCGTCGCATCCCTACCCGGCCAGCGACCTCTCCGAAACTCCCCAACGCGACGACGGTTACAACATCCGCTCGATGCTCACCGTCGACATGGCCGAGAAGATCCGCGCCATCATCTTCGACAACGCACCGCCCGATGGCGCCGACTTGCCCGGCCTCGTCGTCACCTCGTCCACACACCCCTACAAAGTCCTCACCGCTTCCCTCGCCCCGGTTCTGGAATTCACCCACGACTCCGGCCCCGCACCCACCGCGTACAGCTGGACCGTGGACCAGTCGCCCTGGACCGAGCCCGACATGGCCGCCGAGGGCACCGCACCGGCAGCCACCGTGTCGCTGGCCTCCGCCGGGACCTGGTACTTCCATGTCCGCGCCGATAGTGCCGCCGGCTGGGGCCCTGCCACGCACTACTGCCTTCGCGCCGCCGACGCCCCGACAATCGAGCTCCGCCATGAGACCGGCACCTCACCCCACCACGACACCCTGATCTCCGCCCTCTGGGGCGCGAACGACAATTTCGGCGGAGCCGCCACGCTCAACACCTACAACGACGGCACCATCGCCCGCAGCCGCGGCCTTTTCTCATTCGACCTTACCAGCGTGCCCGCCGCCGGCCTCGAAACCGCGACGCTCGTCCTCAATGTCGATGGCGCCCTGTCCTCCGCCACCGCCTGGGAGCTCTATCCCGTGACATCCGCCTGGACCGAAGGCACTGGCAACGGCAACGACGACGCGTCCGGAGTCACTTGGGTCACGCAACCGACCTACGGAACCACCGCGCTCGGCAGCGGTTCCCTCGCCGCCGGCGCGACGGCGATCGAGATCGATCTCACCACCGCAGTTCGCGGCTGGCTCGCCGCGCCGGACACCAATTTCGGTGTGATGCTCCAGCATCGTTCGCTCTATCGCAGTCTCTACCTCATCACCCGCGAGTACGCCGCCACCGAACTCCGCCCCACGCTCCGCCTGCGCTACGCCGCCGCGGTCGATCTCGAGTCGCCCTCCACGCCCGGCTCGTTCTCGGCCACGCCCGTCGGCGCCGCCTCGGTCGGCCTGACCTGGACCGCCTCGAACGACAATGTCGCCGTCACCGGATATCGGATCTACCGCGATGGCGCCCTGCTCGATTCCACCACCGGCACGGCATTCACCGATTCCGGCCTGCCGGCTGCCACCACGTTCAACTACTCCGTCGTCGCCTTCGATGCGGCGGGTAACGCGAGCCCCGCCGCCGGGCCGCTCACCGTCTCCACTCCCATTCCCACACTCTACGCGGGCGCCGACCGAGAAATCACCGTGCGTGGTGGCACCTGCCTCGAGGCCGTCTTTCCCGACCTCGCCCTGTCCACGGACCTGGGCTGGAGCCAGGTCTCCGGCCCGGCAGGCGCACGCATCGTCAACCCGACCAGCCCGCACACCCCGGCCTATTTCGAGACCGGCGGCGATTACACCTTCCGCTGCACGGTCACCTCCGGCGGAAACACCTTCACCGACGATGTCGTCGTCACCGTGGACGACACGCCGTTCCGCCGCCGCACCGTAAACGTCGCCAACGTCGCGCAGCTCCGCGCCGCCTTCGCCTCCGCCCAATCCGGCGACATCATCCTCCTCAACGACGGCCTCTACGACCTCGCCGCCACGCCCAACTCCTCCGGCGGCACCTGGTGCACGCTCTCCGCCGTCGACGATATCGACATCCGCTCCGCCTCCGGCGCCCCCGCCGCCGTCACCATCCGCGGCAACGGCTTTGCCGATCGCTCCGACAATGCCGACGGCTTCTGGCTGATGCGCTGCGCCCGCGTCACCGTTCGCGGCCTGACCTTCTCCGGCTTCGGCGCCTACGCGCTCAAGCTCGAGGCCAACACGACACCCGTCGCCGCGGATATCCGCATCGAGCACTGCCGCTTCCTCGACACCGGCATGCGCTGCATCAAGGGAACAATCACACCGGAGGACGCGCACGTCCACCGCGGCTGGGTGCGCGACTGCACTTTCGCCAACTCCGCCCTCCCACCCGAAACCGCCTACAGCGGCGACTACATCGCCGCCATCGACATGATGGCGCTCTGCAATTGGGAGTTCGCCGACAACACCTTCATCGACATCATGGGCCGCACCGGCGGCGGTCGCGCCGCCGTGTTCCTCTGGCACCGCACCCGCGGCACCGTCGTCGAACGCAACTTCATCTCCGGCTGCGACCGCGGTATCGCCTTCGGCAACCCGAGCGGCACCACCGAGACGCACGCCTCCTGGTCCCTCGCCCGCAACAACGTCGTCGTCATGGAGCGGACCGACGGTATCGAGCCCGCCGAACCGCTCGAACTCGCGCAGGTCGAGCACATCCGCCTCGTCCACAACACGGCTTGGCGCGCGTCCGCCTCTGCCCGCGGCCTGCGTTGCAGCGCCTTCGCCCACGACACCGAGGCTGCCAACAACCTCGTCCGCGGCCAAGCGACGCTCGGCGCCGGCGTCACCGCACATCACAACCTGTTCGGCGATGTCGCCGCCGCGCTCTTCGTCGACCCCGCGTCCGCCGACTTCCATCTCACCCCGAGCGCCGCAGCCGCGATCGATCAAGGGGTCGCCCTCGCCACCGCCAGCACCGACTTTGACCGCATCGCACGCGATGCCGCGCCCGACCTCGGCGCCTTCGAATACGTCGCGCCGCCGCCCGCTGTCTACGCCACGTGGCGCTCCATGAGTTTCTTCGGCTCCGATCTGACCGAAGACGCCATCTCCGGGCCGGACGCCGATCCCGACGGCGCCGGCGTAACCAACTTCGCGCGCTACGCCTTCGGCCTACCCGCTCGCGGCCCCGTCACCGCCCCCACCACCGTCGGCACGGCCACCGCCGCCGACGCCACGTATCTCACGCTCACCTTCAACCGTCGCGCCACCGCGAGCGACCTCGCGTACACCGTGGAGGCGAGCAGCGATCTTGTGAACTGGACCACTGTCTCCACGTTCGCCCCCGGCACGCCCGCGCAGGTCACCGCGCAGGATTCCGTCGCGCTCGGCACCGCCGGCGTCACCCGCCGTTTCCTCCGCGTCCGCGTCGCCGCGCCGTGAGGTCCACCACCGCGCCCCGGCAACCGTAGCCATTTTCGCAGGATTTTGCGCATCCGAACTGCGAACGCGGCTGGACGACGTCCCGCCGCGCCGCACAGTGCCACGAACGACCACTTTTCTTCCCCTGTACCGATTATCGGTTTGGGTAGAAAAAGCCGGCCGCCCGTGGGGGGCGGCCGGTCCCACTTTCAGCCGGCCCGCTCACAGCGGCCCCGACCGCGAGGGGACCACGGACCGGCTGGCCCGTCCCTGCGCCCGGCGGTGCCGCGCCACCGATCGGCGCCCCGCTCCGCCGCGCGCAGATGCGCGGCCCTGAATGCAGGCTCGACGGCGCGGAACGCTACCGAGTAGGACTCCAAGGATCGCCATGTCCCTCTTCGTCGCCACTCTTCTGCCGGCTCTCCTCCTGCTCGCCTTCGGCGGGCTCCTTCTCTGGAACGGCCCGGCGGTGGGCGCGACGGCCAAGGCGCTCCCGCGCTCGCGCCGCGCCGCGTGGCTGTTCATGGGCACCGGCTCGCTCTGGTTCCTGTGGCGACTCGTCCACCTCGGCGCCGCCGACGAGCTGCTGCCGAAACCCGTCCTGCTGATCGCGTTCGGCGCCATCGCACTCCTGAGCTTCAGCCACGCGCCCGATTTTCTCGCCGTACGCGGGCTCGCCATCGTCACGCTGCTCGCCGCCGGCGAATTTCTCTACGCCGCCTACATGGAACTCGCCTTTCCCCAGCGCCGGTTGATGGTCGCCGCCGTTTACGTGGCGATCGTGGCCGCGATCTTCCTCGGCGCGTACCCCTATCGTTTGCGCGATTTCTTCGGGTGGCTCTTCGCGCGTCCGGGCCGTCCGCGTACGCTCGGCGCCCTGCTCGCCGGCTACGGGTTGGTGCTCACCGCGGTGGCGTTCACCTACTGAACCAGCCGCTCTCACCCCCATGGCCGTCGCGCCCCATCCTGTCCTGCTCCTGCTCGCCGGTCCGGCCGGCTCGGGCAAAACCACGCTCTGCGAACGTCTCGTGGCGGAGCAACCGGAGGTCGAACGCGTCGTCACCGCCACCACGCGCCCGATGCGCCCGGGCGAGGCGCACGGCGTGCATTACCATTTCCTGTCCGAGGCGCAGTTCGACGAGGCGATCGCGCGCGGCGAATTCCTCGAATGGGCGCGCGTGCACGGCAAGCATCGCTACGGCACGTTGCGCCGCACCGTGCTGGAGAAACTCGCGACGGGAGTGAGCCTCATCGCCGCGATCGACGTGCAAGGCGTGCGCAACGTCTGCGCCGTCGCGGAGACCGACCCCGTCCTGCGCCGCGCGCTCGTGACCGTGTTCGTCGCACCGGCCACCATCGACGAGCTTCGCGCCCGCCTCGGCGGCCGCGGCGACGACCCGGCCGACATCGAGCGCCGGATGCAGACCGCACTCGGGGAACTGCGCGAGGCCGAACGCTTCCAGTACCGCATCGCCAGTGCCACGCGCGACGCCGACTACGCCGCGCTCCTCGAGATCTGGCGCGCGGCGTGCACTCGCGTGTGATCAGTGCGCGTCTCGCCGCGAGTGCTGCCGTTGGCGGTATTCGTCGGTGTCGCGGATGACATCGCGAAACCGCTCCTCGCTCCAGCCCTTCTCGAGAATCTTGCGGCGCCAGTGTTCGCGGCCGGAGGGATCCGGGTCGCGGCCGAGCAGCTCGCGATAGACCCGCACCACGATCCGCTCGGCCTCCTGCGAGCGATACTCGCGCGAGGCGCGGATGTCGTCGTAGATCTCGTCGCGCCCCCAATCTTCGTTCTGCACGGCCTCGCGATAGCGGCGCAACTCGGCCCCGTTCGGCTCACGTTGGAGCAACTCGCGATAGGCCCGCGTCACGAGCCGCTCGATCTCGGCGCCGGACCAGCGCTCGTGGCGCCGGCTCCCGTCGCGGCCGGGGTTGCGGTCCCAGTGGCCGCGGTCGTCGTCCCTGCCGCCGGAGACGCGGACCGAGCTCATGCAGTTGTCCCAGTTCGCCCCGGGGCGCCGCGGCACGCGGTTGAGTCGAGCGAGGTCGCGATCGATCTCCAGCGCCTCACCACGGAAGTCGGCGTCCGAATACACCGTGATCTTGATCGGGCCGAACACGCGCACCGAGGAGATGCGGTCCTGCACCGGGCGGCCGTCGGAGAACCGCAGGTCGCCCAGATTGGGCACCACGGCGCCGGGCAGCAGCTCCACCGCCACGCCCTCGAAGTTCTCCGCCGAGTAGAGCACGACGCGCCCCGTCTCCGGCCGGCGGTGACGATCGGCGGACTCGTCGCGCTCGGCGCGCGCCGGGACCAGCAGGAACAGGAGGAGACAGAGGAAGAGGTGTTGTTTCATGGGGCTGCGTAACCGTTTGACGATGCCGGACGCCGAATGTTGCACGAAAAACCGCGGGGTGGGGAGGAGCCACCGCGAGCTTGGCGGGAACCGCGCCGGCTGGAAAGCGCAGGAGCATCGCGGAAAAAACGCCGTGGCGCGCGGGAATCGTCCCACTTCCGGGATTCCCTCAACAGAAGCCATGAAAACGAAACTCCCCTTGATCCTACTCGCGGCCGCCCTGTTCCAACCGGCGGTCAGCCAAGCGCAGACCGCAGACGTCCCGAAGGTGCTCAGCGACAACTACCGCGTCACACACTACGTCGAGCCGATCTTCCCCCTGTCCCTCGCCAACAAGAACGTGGGCGAGGGCTTCGCCCAGATTCAGATCCTCATCGCCGCCGACGGCACCCTGCTCGAGACCTTCGTCAGCGAGTTCACCCGCGAGGAGTTCGCCGAGTCGGCGGAGCGCGCCGTGCGCGCCTGGCGTTTCCGCCCGGCCGAGAATCCCGCCTCGCTGCCCAAGCGGTTCAACATCCGCTTCGATTTCCGCCGCGAGGGCATGCTCATCGTGCAAGGCGATTTCCAGGAGACGGTGAACAACTTCCTCAACATCCGCGATGATCGCACGGTCACGATCTGCAAGCTGCGCGAACTCGATGCCACCCCCGAGGTCGTGAACCTGGTCGTCCCCGTCTACCCGGCCGGCCTGCAGCAACAGAGGACCGACGGCTACGCCACCGTCTCCTTCTTCATCGATGAGACCGGCATGGTGCACGTGGCCTCGTGCGCCGATTCGAGCCACCCGGAGTTCGCGTCCGCCGCCGTCGAAGCGGTGAAGCAATGGACGTTCACGCCGCCGCTGCGCAAGGGTGGCGCGACCCGGGTCTTCGCCGTGCAGGACTTCACTTTCACGCCCGGCAAGGCCGTGGCCAACGGCGCCGCTACCCACTGAGTTTCCCGAGTCCGCGTGTTTGTGTAGGGCTGTAGTCTGAGGCCCGGTCCGTTTGGACGGATCGGGCCTTCTGCTGTTCAGAACAACCGCCGGCGCGCGGCCAGCTCGCGTTGCAGATTGGCCAGAAACTCCCGGCGTGGCACCACGCGGGCTCCGAGCACCTCGAAGTGCGGCGTGAGCTGCTGGATGTCGATCCACGTCGCGCCGCGCGCCGCCAAGTGATCGATCAGGTGCAGCAACGCGAGTTTCGAGGCGTTCGGCTCGAGGTGAAACATGCTCTCGCCGGTGAACAGCCCGCCGGCGTCCACCCCGTACAAACCGCCCACCAACCGCGCGCCGTCCCACACCTCGACGCTGTGCGCCCCGCCCTCGCGATGCAGCGCCACGTAACCCGCCCGCATCCCGGGCGTGATCCAAGTGCCGCGTTGCCCCGGCCGCCGCGCCGCCGCGCAAGCCGCGAGCACCGCTTCGAACGCCTGGTCGATCGTGCACGTCCAGCTCGTCCGCCGCCGCGCCTGCCGCAGGGTCTTCGGCACATGCAACCGCTCGAATTCCAGCACGGCCCGCTCGCCGGGGCTCACCCACGGCACCGGATGCCTCGCCGAGAACGGCCAAGGAAAAATCCCCCGCGCATACGCCGCGCGCAGGTTTGGCGGCGTGACCGGCACCCCGAGCGCGACCAATCCGTCGTCGTCGGCCAACGCCGGATCGGGAAACGGGTATGGTTCGGGAAAAGCCGGCATCCGCATCGCGCGCGAGAGTGCCGAGGAGTGTCGACCGCGCAAGCCGCGCGCACGTGTTGCGCAACGGTCCCGTGCGTTTCACGCGGCCCGACCCGCCTCGGAAAAAGTTTGAAGGGCTTTTTCGCCCTCCGGGCTTATACTGCACCGACCGCCGCTCCCCAGCGGGATTCAACATGACGAACTCTCCCGACCCGCTCGATGACCTGATCGCCTCTTGGAAAGAGGAACCGGCCGCCTCGCCCGGGATGCGCCGCCGTGTCTGGGCCCGCATCGATTCCGCCGAGAAGCACCGGCGCCCCTCCCCGCTCGCGATCCTGCGCGGCGCCTTCGCCCTGCTCGTCCGCGAACGCGCCGCCATCGCTTGGGTGACCGCCTGCATCGCCCTCGGCCTCGTCAGCGCCGAGCTGCGCGCCACGCGTCTGCCCATGCACGACCTCCAGCAGATCGCCACCGCCTATCTCCAAACCATCAATCCTCTGCTGCGCCACTAGGCCCGGCAGCCAGCCGTGAAACGCTTCATTCTCGTCGTACTGCTCGGTTTCGTCGCGGGAGCGGCCGCCCACATCGGGTTCTACGCTTTCCGCCGGCCCGCCGTCGAAAGCCACCTCGCCCGCAACCTGGCGTGGATGCGCTCGGAGTTCGACCTGGATGACTCGCAGTTCCTCCGCATCCGCGCCCTGCACGACCGCACCGGGCCCGAGCTCGAGCGGCTCTTCAACGTCCTCCGCACCACCGACGAGGAGCTCAAGCGCCTCGACGCGATCCGCCGCGCGACCGACAAGGTCGATTTCCTCGCCTACCATCAGGCCAAACAGGAAAACCGGCAGGCCCGCCGCCAATGCCGCACGCTCACGCTCGACCTCGTCTACGCTGTGGCCGAAGTCATGACGCCCGCGCAGCGTACCCGCTATTTCTCGCTCGTCGGCAGCGGAGTCGAACTCTCCGGCTCGCCACCCAGTTGAGCGCGCCCGCCGCGCGCTCCGCTCCACCCCACAAACCCCTTCGCCTCAACCCCGTCCCCTAGGCGATGCCCGCCGACTCCGCCCAAGACCTCGCCCTCATGGCCGACCTCGTCGCCGGCCGCGACTCCGCGCTCGACGAAATCATGGAGCGCTGGGAAGGCCCGTTGCGCAGCTTCGCGCACCGTTATCTCCTCAACGGCACCGACACCGACGAGGTCGTCGAGGAAACGTTCGTGCGCGTCTATCACAAGCGGGCCGACTTCGTCCCAGGTTCGAATTTTTCCGCGTGGATCTTCACCATCGCGGCCAACCTCTGCCGCCACCGCCTGCGCTGGCGCCGTCGCCATCCCTCGGAGTCGATCGACATCCCCGATGAGGATGGCGCGCCCGGACTCGGCTCGACCTTGCCCGCCCGCGGCGCCGATCCCGCCGTGGCCGCGGAGGGCAACGAACGCGTCGCCGCGCTGCGCGCCGCCGTCGACACGCTGCCGCACGACCAGCGCACCGTGTTCCTCCTGCACAGCTACGAGGGCCTGAGCTATCGCGAGATCGCGACCGCCGTAGGCTGCTCCGAACGCGGCGTCGAGACCCGCCTCTATCGCGCCCGCCAGACGCTCCGCGAGAAGCTCACCGCGTTGCTCGCCCTGTCGCCGGCCTGAACGATGCGGCCCGCGCACCCGCGGCGGAACGCGCGAGCGTTTCGTCGCACCGCATCGGTGCGGCCGCCACCCCTCTCGCCTTCTCAATCCTTGAACGCGAAGTCGCGTGCGGCGTCCGGACCCGTCGCGCGCTTCAGGTTCCGCCGCACCGTGTCGAGGCTCGTGCGCACCAGCTCGCCCATCGAGGTGCAGCCGGAGAAATCCGGATTCTGGTAATGTTCCGCCAGGCTCGCTCGCAGCCCGGCGACGTTCGCCACCGGCGCGAGTTCCTGCGCGCTCATCGCATCGAGCAGCAGATCGAGGCGTTGCCGGATCAGATCCGCGCGCTGGGTGATGAGCGTCTGCTCCTCGCGTTGGTACTGGAGCGCTGTCGCCTGGTTCAGGTGACGCAGGCAGAACAACGCCAGATCGCGGTTTTCCGGGAAGAACTGCGGCAGGTAGAAATTCTTCCGCGGGCTGTACGACTGTTGGTCGAAGTCCATCGCGCGGAAACGGATCGTCGGCTCGTCGAAATCCGGCACGACCAGCGCCACGAAGTTGTAGGAGCGCATGTCGCCGAGCAGGCGGATGAAGCAGCGCTCGTTGAACTTCACCAACTCCTTCGCCACGCGGATCGGCTTCAGGTCGCCTCGGTGCAGCCACTGCTCGATGAACACATCGCCGGGGATCCCGATCACGTGCTCCTCGACGAGCGTGTCGCCGCTGGTGAGGAAGTTCATCCGATTCGGCGAAAGCAGGTGCTCGAGCTCCAGGCCGAACACGCGCGAGGCGTCGGCCTTCTTCAGGTAGAAATAGTCCTGGTTGTCGTTGTAGGAATTGACGATCCGGATGCGGAACGGGAGCGAGTTGCCGAACGTGCAGTAATCGATCCGGTCGACGTAGAGGTGTTGCATCACCGAGAGGTCGCCCTGCACGCGCAGCAACGCGTAGAGGCGGCAGAGCGCGGCGTTGAGGCGCTCCATCTCGTGGCGGTCGTACATGACGACTTCCCAGAGTGTCGCGTTGCCCGCGGAATCGTTGAGCGGGATCGACTCCCGGAAGTGCATCAGATCGCGATAGAGCACCGGCAACTCGAGTTCGCGATGGTAGCGCGCCAGGTAGTCGCGCAGCGCCGGCGCGATCGGGTACGCGGGCTTGCGCTTGGTGGGCGAGAGCGGCTGCTGGCGCTGCGACATGCGCCGCACTTTACGTCGCCCCGACCCCTTGGCCAGCGCCGAGGCGGCGCGGGTCAATTTCCGGCAATGCTCGACGCGCGGATCGCGGACACGAACGAAGCCACGATTGGAGCGATCCTCCCAGCGGCCATCTCCCGCGATGAGTCGAGGCATGGCGCCCGCGCCAAACGCCCGTCGTCATTTTTAGCGACTCCACGGAGGGAGTGGGTCCTTGCGGCAAAGGCGCCCGCGAGGTCTCCTCGCCATACCTCGGCCCCGGTACCCCCGCGCCGTTGAGAGCTCATAACGATCCGCCATGCGAACCTGCCGTACCCTAATTTTGGTCTCAGTTGCCTGCCTTGGCTTGGGCGCCACGCGCGCCTTGGGCGGATTCACCTTGTTCACCCGCGTCTGGGGCAACGCCATCGTCGCGACCGATGTCACCGAGGCCGGCAAGGCGGCGGCGACACCGACACCGCAAACCCCAGTCTATTACGTGGGGCGCTCGCTCGGGTGCAGGCTTGGCTCGATGGCCGGCGACACGCTTCCCGACGAGATGGAGATGCATCGGATCGTAACCAACGTACTGGCCAAACAGGGCTACATCGGAACACGTCCCGAATTGCACGAGCCTTCGCTCCTCCTCGTCGTGCAATGGGGATACCTTGAACCGCGCTCCGAAAATCTGCTCTGGTTCCTCGGTTACGACAGAAGCCTGGACGCCCAGGCTCCCGCAGATCCCAAGCATCCTGGCCCGGAACGGTTCAGGACGCGCTCTCGCGAGACCGAGACGATCGTCAATTACGCCGGGGATTCCGTGTACGGAGTCATCGTGACAGCGTTCGACTACAAATCGGTCGGCACCGGGAATCCCGTCATCTACTGGCAGAGCCGAATCGGCCTGCCTGCGAATGGAAAATCCATGGCCCAGGCGATCCCCTCGATGATCATCGCCGCCGGTCCGGCACTCGGCCACGAGTCCAAGCTGCCGGTACTGGCGAGCGCCGACAACGCCCGCGAGGGCTACGTGGAATTCAGGGAGCCCGAGTTCATCGGCTACAAAGAAGACCTCGAGAAAAAGGAGTGACCGCACCGGCGCCGGAGTGCGGGTGCTCCGGCTGGTAGCTTCGCGCCCTCAGAAACCGGCCGAGGCGCGCGCCCCTGGCACCGGTTCGGCTCACGGCATTTCGCAACCCGCCTCCACTTTTCCGCCTTCACTCGCGGCCCGCGCTCCGGCACGCCTGTGCCATGACTCTCGATGTCCTTCCGGTCCGCACCGGCAACGCTCCGGAGAACATGGCCCACGACTTCCTCCTGCTGCAGCGCTACCCGCGGCCAACCGCGGCGCGCTTCCGCCACTATGACTGGCGCGGGCCGGCGTGGACCTTCGGTTACAGCCAGAAGATCGCCTTCGTCCGTGCCCAACTGCCCACCGATGCACGCGACCTCTGCCGTCGCACCACCGGCGGCGGCGTCGTCGACCACACCGACGACTGGACCTACGCGCTCGTCGTTCCGCGCGGCCACGCACTCTACGAAGCCCGCGCCACCGAAAGTTACCGCATCGTCCATCAGGCCCTCGCGGACGCACTCTTGGAGCAACAGATTCCAGCCGAACTGGAAAAACGCGCCGCCACCGCCGAGGAAACCGAGCCCGCTGCTCCCGCGCCTGCCGCCGCTGGCGCCGCACCAGCGGGACCGGCCGGCGTGTGCTTCCACCGTGCCGAGATCTACGACGTCGTCCACTCCGGGCGCCGCGAGAAAATCGCCGGCGCCGCACAGAAACGAAACAAGCACGGCCTCCTCCTCCAAGGCTCCATCTGGAAACCCGCCTGCGTCGCGCCGGTCGACTGGGACGCGTTCCACGAGGCGTTCGTAGCCCGGCTCGCCGCCGCTCTCGGCGCCGCCGTCGAACACCCCGGCTGGCCGGAATTCGGCTACGCCGAGGAGCAAGCGCTCATCGACCAATACGCCACGCCCGAGTGGATCGAGTACCGGTAGCGCACCGCGCCCCGGTTGCTGCACCGAGCTTGTAAGGAGATCGTACACCGCGGCGGCGCGGCGAACTTTCGCGTGCGCCGCCTGTCGCACCTCGTCCCAATCCGCCCACTCATGAAACAACGCCTACCTCTCCTCGCGCTGCTCGTTGCCGCCGTATTCGCCTTCGGCGCCTGCGCGCATGTCCGCGAAGCCACCAACGACGCCGTGGCCTGGGTCCGCGATGCGCTCCAGACCACCGTTGACGCGCCGCTCGATCGCACCGTGAAAGCCACCACGCGCGCGATGAAGAACCTGCAGTTCGCCGCCGTCGCGACCAAGGCCGATGCGCTCTCCGGCGTCGTCACCGCTCAGACCGCGCGCGACGAGAAGATCGAGATCACGATCACCTCCGTCACGCCGGTACAGACGCGCCTCGACATCCGCGTCGGCGCCTTCGGCGACCGCCCGGTTTCGCAGCGCATCCTGAGCGAGATCCAGAAGGAACTGCGCGAGTAACGCTCGCGCTTCACGCCGATCCATCCGCAGTAGGGCCGGACTTCGTGCCCAGCCGTCCGGTACGCGCGGTCCCGCTCCGCGCGAGGCCCTCTCCCCTCACGCGTACTGCATCCGCTGGAGCAGTTCCGCGTATTCCCACATCGGGCCGCGCACGCCGCGCCGCCGCAGTTTGTCCATCGTGTCGACGAACGCCGGCGGCGGATCGCCCACGATCCAGTTCGAGTTCTCGCGCTGGTACTCGCGCAGCCGCGCGTGCAGCGACTCCAGCGTGAACTCCGGCGCGATGTAGAACCGCGGCTCCACGAGGTAATCCGCCGGCGCCTCGCCGCGGCTCTCCGGCGCGAGCTGCCGCCAGAGCGGCGTATCCGGGTAGATCCGCATCCCGAGCGTGCCGAAATAGAAAGCCCCGGGCAGCGTCCGCGCCCGCGCCAACGTTTCCTCGACCGTGTCACGCGTCTCGCCCGGGCCGCCGAAGATGATGAAGTGGCTGTAACGCAGCCCGAGCTCGTGCGCGTGCACGCTCGCCGCGCGCACCTCCTCGAACGTGAAACTCTTCCCGTAGCTGCGCAGCACCGGGTCGGAGAAGCTGTCGGAGCCGAACTCGATGTGGCTGAGCCCGGCGCGTTGCATGAGCTGCAGCAGCTCGCGCGTCACGCCGCGCGGCCGCAGGAAACACTCCCATTGCACGCCGAGGTCGGCGCGTATCAGCGCCTCGCAAACCTCCGCCACGTGGTCCGCGCGGGTGTTGAAGACGGAGTCGACGATGAAGACGAACTTCACGCCGAGCGCCTTCAGTCGCCGCATTTCGGCGACGACCTCCTCGCCGCCGAGGAAACGGCTGCGTTTCCCCTCGATCAGCGGGTACGTGCAGTAGCAGCAACGCAGCGGACACCCCCGCTGCGTCTGCACGCCCGGCAGCGAGCCCTGCGCGAGATACGCACGCATCAACGCGGGATCGTGGTGCGGCGCGGTCGAGAACTCCGTGTCCTCCGCGCGGCACGGCACGGCACAGACCGCGCCGTCGCCACGGCGAAACACCAACCCCGAGATCGCGCCCAGCTCCGCCTCGCCGCCGCCGGCGCGCAGCGCCGCGATCAGCCGCACGAACGTCCGCTCGCCCGCGCCGTGGATGCCGTAGTCGATCCCGCCGAGCTGGAAAATTTCCCGCGGAAACACCGAGAAGCCGCTCCCGCCGAGCACGATCGGCGCGGCCGTCGCCCCTCGCACGCGCCGACAGAAGCCGACCAGATCGTGGATGAACGACTTCGGGTTGTGGCACTGCACGTTGTCGATGTTGCGCATCGACAGCCCCACGAAATCCGGTCGCACCCGCGCGATGCACTCCTCGAGCGACTCCGTCGCCATCCGCGCATCCCACAGCACCGTCTCGTGCCCCGCGGCGCGCAACGCGCCATCGATGTATGACAGGCCGAGCGGATAAACCGGGTACGGCTGGTCGTAGCTGTTCAGGTTGACGAGCAGCACGCGGGCGGCCGGCTCGGTGGGGACGGACGACATGGGGCCGTTTTGGTGCGCGGAATCCCGCAGCGGCTCAAGTCCGAACCGCGGACCGCCGCGCCAGCGGACCGAGTTCCACGCCCACCAGCGCCGCCATCACGATCAACGCCACCATCGTGCCCAGCGCCGCCACGACCGGGATCGAGCTGAGCGCGAGCACTCCGAACGACGCCCCCGTCGTCAGCGCCGAGAGCCGGATCGAGGGCGGCGGCGCGTCGCCACGCGCTTCGTTCTCCGCGGTGAAGATCGCATAGTTGTGGCTCAGGCAGACGCCCAGAAACGCCCCGAGCAGGTGGAAGAGATTCAGCGTCTGCCCCGCCATCCCGAGCATGCCGAACGCGAACAAGCACGAGCCCGCCGGCAACGCGAAGATGACCATGCCGCGCCGCAGCCCGTAGAGGGCAAACACGCTCGACCCGACCAACCCCAAACCGATCGCGCTCAACCACAGCGCCGATGCGCGGTAGCGGCCGAACAGCCGGTTGAACGACTGCAACTGGTCGAGCCCGAGCGTCGCCGTGTCCGCCGGCGGCTCCGCTCCCGGCGGGTGCTCGGCCACGCCCACGAACCAGCTCGCGCCCGGCTCCACCGCGAGCGAGAGCGCCAGCGGCCCTTGCAACGCCGCCGCCAATCGCCGCACAGCCGCATCGAGTTCGCCGGCCGGCGTCGCGCGCCATTCGGCCCACGCGGCGAAAAACGGAGCGAACTCGTCCGCGTCGAAGCCATGCCGCTCGAGCGCCGCGCGCAACGTCGGCTCGAATTCCGCCAACTCGTGGCGCGCCGCGTCCGCCGCACGCCACTCCGCAGGTGTCGGCACTGCCAACCCGAGCGATGCCACCGGCGCGCCGCCGAACTGCCGCGCATGCCAGTCGAGAAAACGCGCCTGCGCCGCGCGCGCCGCCGTGGGCGATTCGCCGCGCGTGAGATAGACGGTGCGCTCCGGCGTCTCGCCGAACAGCGCCCGCACCTCCTGCGCCTCCGCGCGCAGCGACGCGGGCATCGACTCCAGTTCCCGGATATCGTCGCGCCAGTGCAACCGCCATGGCCCGAGGAGCGCGACCGCCGCGCCCAAGAGCAGCAACGCCCGCGCGCCGAACCGCCAACCGGGATGGTCGCCGTGCAGCCGCGCGCTCGCGAAGGCGCGCGTGTCCGTGTACGGCCGCGCCAATTGCGCGAACCACAGCAGCGCCGTCGCGAGCGCCGCGATCAACCCGCAGCTCACGAACACGCCGAGCTGCCGGATCAGCGGCAGCTCCGAGCACAGCAGCAGCGAGAACCCGAGCACCGTCGTGAGCGCGCTGGCGAGCAGCGGCTTGATCAGCCGCCGCACCTTCTCGCGGTAGAGTTCTCCCGCGCGCGCCGCCGGCTGGATGTAGAGATAAAAGCCGTAGTCGATCGCCACGCCGCCGAGCAGCGAACCGACGACGAACACGAGCACGTGCACGCGTTCGAAGGCGACCGTCACGCCCACCCACGCGCCGAGCAGCGCCCCGAGCACCACCGGCGCGAGGTGCAGCGCCTGCCACACGCGGCGCAGACAGAGCACCGCCAAACCAAGAACCGCCGCGAGCGAGATCAGGTTGAGCGACGACATCTCGCCCTGGATTCGCCGGCGATTCTC